>CAKQPE010000005.1 GCA_934256695.1 uncultured Eubacteriales bacterium | reverse complement strand
ATGCTTCTTTTATTGATTGTTATGTTACCATTGCCTGGTACTAAGTATACTCTGGCAACAGATGATTTTCTTCTTCCAGTACCGTAATATCTTGCTACTGCCATTTTGCTTCCTCCTTATAAATACTAATTAAGCGTTGATTTCTAAAACTTCAGGTTTCTGAGCTGCGTGGTTATGCTCAGGACCAGCATATACATGAAGTTTCTTAATCATGTTTCTACCAAGTGTATTTTTAGGAAGCATACCTTTTACAGCGTGTGTAATAACTGCTTCTGGCTTTGTTTCCAATAATCTTTTAAGTGTGATTTCTTTAAGACCACCGATGTAACCTGTGTGATGGTAGTATTTCTTCTGATCTAACTTCTTACCTGTTACAGCAATCTTGTCAGCGTTTATAACGATTACATAATCACCTGTATCAACAAATGATGTGTAAATTGGTTTATTTTTTCCTCTTAAAACTTTAGCGATTTCTGATGCAAGACGACCTAAATTTTTACCTTCAGCGTCTACAACATACCATTTTCTTTCAACTTTAGCTGCATTTGGCATGTATGTTGTTCTCATAGCAAATTAACCTCCTTAAATACTAAAAGCGTCCCAACATTGTACCTGTGAGGGAAATGCACCTGCACAACAAGCGGACAGTTACTGTTATATTTATAAAACCCGGGGCTAATCGAGTTTTTAAGTGGCGTATTAATATCATATATTTACGCAATAATCAGATTATATTATAAATAAAACACATCTGTCAAGTTATTTTTTATTAAAATCAATAATTTATTTCCATTAAAGTAAGACCGTTTGGTCCTGCCGTCTTTCCTGCTTTGGTTCTGTCTCGGCTTTCGATTATTTTCAAAAGTCCGTCAAAGTCAAGTTTTCCTGTTCCTGCAAGCATAAGTGTTCCTGCCATTATTCGTATCATGTTATAGAGAAATCCGTCGCCTGTTACCGTAATTACAACAAACTCTCCTTCTCTTTTGACATCTATATCGAATATAGTTCTTACAGTTGTTTTAGAGCTGTTTCCGCTTGCGGCAAATGCCTTAAAATCATGTGTGCCTATAAACGCCTTTGAAACCTCATTCATCTTTTTTTCATCAAGGAAAACATGACAGTATTCGCTGTATTTTCTGCAAATTGGGTTTCTGTATTTTCCGTTATAAATTTTATATCGGTATGTTTTTTTAACGCAGTCATATCTTGGGTGGAATTCCTCGCTTACGTCTTCTGCCTTAACAACAGATATATCCTCAGGCAAAAATGAATGAAGTGCCAACGGAAATTTCTCCGTCGGCACAGTTGTATCTATATCTATTACAGCTCTCTGTCCCATTGCGTGAACACCTCTGTCTGTACGGCTTGCACCTATACATTCAACATTTTTTTTAAAAAATCTTCCGAGAGCTTTTTCAAACTCGCCCTGAACGGTGCGTATGTTTTCATCAGGCTGTTTCTGCCAGCCGAAAAAATCCGAACCGTCATAGGCTATTGTAAAAAGTATTCTTTTTAACATAAATTCACCATATAATCATAATAAGAATTGTAATTACCGCATAAGCCGCAACTGTTATACAAGCTTTGTAATCACCCTTTTTAAGCTGCATTTTATTCATTCTTGTTCTGTGATTTCCACCATGATAGCATCTTGCTTCCATTGCCGTTGCAAGCTCATCTGCACGTCTGAAAGCCGAAACAAAAAGCGGTACAAGTACCGGAACAAGGCTTTTTGCCTTTTGTTTAATACCACCTGTTTCAAAATCCGCACCTCTTGCCTGCTGTGCTTTCATTATCTTATCTGTCTCATCAAGAAGTGTAGGCACAAATCTTAGTGCTATGGACATCATCATGGCTATTTCGGCAGAAGGCAGACCAAGTTTACTAAACGGCTTTAAAAGCTCCTCTATGCCATCTGTAAGCTGTATAGGCGTAGTTGTAAGTGTAAGTAATGATGAGCCTATAATAAGCATTATAAGTCTTACAACCATCTTTACAGCCATTATTATACCTTCCATTGTAACCTTTATTATACCAAACTGCCAGATAATATGTGCCCCTCTTGTTGTAATAATATTTAAAAATCCTGTAAGAAATACAATAAACAGTATACTCTTTATTCCTCTGAAAATAAACTTTGACGGAACTTTTGAAATCTTAATGCAGGCAACAAGCGAAAATATTGAAAAAGCATATGTGTATACATCATTTATAATAAACAGCATTACCACAAAAACCATTGTGGCTATTATCTTTACTCTTGGGTCAAGCCTGTGCATTGCGGAATCTGCCGCATAATACTGACCGACTGTTATATCTCTTATCATTTCTTCACCTGCTTAATTAAATTATATAAGACATCTGTGGCCTTATCTACGGTATAGACATCAAGAGGAACATCAAAACCGTCATCTCTGAGTTTTTTCATTACATAGCTTGTCTGCGGTGCTGCAAGACCAATGCTTTCAAGCATTGATACATTTGAAAACACTTCTCTCGGTGTACCTACCATAACTGCCTTGCCTTTGTTCATAACAACTATTCTGTCTGCGTATTTTGCAACATCTTCCATACTGTGAGATACAAGAACTATCGTTATGCCTGTCTTTTTATGCATATCACTTATTACATCAAAAAGTTCGTTTCTTCCCCTTGGGTCAATTCCCGCCGTAGGTTCATCAAGAACAAGTACCTTTGGTTTCATGGCAAGTATGCCGGCTATGGCAACTCGTCTTTTCTGACCGCCGCTTAATTCAAAGGGAGACTTTTCATAAAAGCTTTCATCCATGCTTACAAGCGAAAGGGCTTCTTTTGCCACACTTTCCGCTTCTTCCTCGCTCAGTCCCATATTCAAAGGACCATAACAGACATCTTTTAATACTGTCATTTCAAAAAGCTGATGTTCCGGATACTGGAATACAAGACCTATTTTCTGTCTTATTTCTTTAAGCTTTGTCTTATCTGCGTTTATGTCCTCTCCGTCAAGAAGGATTTGTCCCGAGGTAGGCTTCATAAGTGCATTAAGATGCTGAATAAGGGTTGACTTTCCCGATCCGGTATGACCTATAACAGCAATAAATTCGCCGTCCTCTATGGTAAGATTCACATCATCAAGAGCCTTTCTTTCCATAGCCGTATCCGTATTATACATATGCGTTAAATGTTTGATTTCAATCGACATATAGCACCTGCCATTTCTTCCGGCGTAAGTATGTCTGCCGGTATATCTATTCCTCTCTTGCGGAGGTTATAAGCTATTTCCGTTGCCTGAGGAACTTCAAGACCATAGCTTTTCATTTTTTCCACCTGAACAAGAACCTCTCTTGGTGTTCCGTCCATAACAACATGACCGTCATCAATTACTATTATTCTGTCTGCACCAACAGTTTCGTCCATATAATGGGTTATAAGAACAGTAGTAAGTTTTTCTTCCTTGTTCAGTCTTGTTATGGTATTTATTACATCTTTTCGTCCTTCCGGGTCAAGCATTGCCGTAGGCTCGTCAAGAACTATACATTCCGGCTTCATAGCAAGAACACCGGCTATGGCTACTCTCTGTTTCTGACCACCGCTTAATTTAGAAGGTGTGCTTCTTCTGAACTCATTCATATGTACCGTAGAAAGGGCAACATCAACACGCTTTCGTATTTCTTCAGGTTCTATGCCCAAGTTTTCCGGACCGAAAGCCACATCTTCCTCTACAACTGTTGCTACTATCTGGTTATCCGGATTTTGGAAAACCATACCTGCACTCTGGCGTATATCCCAAACAAACTCATCGTTTTTTGTATCATATCCGTTTATCCATAAAGTTCCCGCCGTAGGTTTTACAAGTGCATTTATATGCTTTGCAAAAGTGGATTTACCGGAACCGTTATGACCGAGAACGGCAACAAAAGAGCCTTTTTCTATAGTAATATTTATATTATCAAGGGCTACAACCTGTCTGGTTATATTTTTCCCGTTTTCTTCAAAAGTAGTTTTATATTCGTAACTTAAATCTTTGGCAACAATCATTTCTTCCAAAACAATAACACCTGCTTTATACGTTTTTAAGTGAAAATAACACAAAACAAATTAATTTACAACAATTTCAGACAAATCAAACCATATTGTATGGATACAATAATTAAACCGTGGACTCCGTCCACACCTGCAAGCCTTTAAAAAGGCTTGACCTAAACTTTAACAAAATCACATGACTCTGTCATGTGATTTGATAAAAGTTTTGCTCCAGCTTTTTCAAAAGCTGGTCAGGAATTGGGGTGAAACCCCAAGGTCTTTAATAAAAAAGGGATTAAGAAAAACTCTTAATCCCTTTTTTGTTTTCAGTTAATTATAAGCCGTTTAATTAAACAAGCTCAAGAATAACCATTTCGGCTGCGTCACCTTTACGAGGTCCGATTTTAATCATTCTTGTATATCCACCCTTACGGTCAACATACTTAGGAGCGATTTCGTCGAATAATTTAGCAACCATGTCTACTTCTTTTGTAAGTTTTCTTACTTTCTTGACGTCCTTTGGTACTTCTGTTACAGGATAAAGAACGCTGAGGATTTTTCTTCTGGCAGCAAGTCTTGATGGGTTATCTTTTTTGATTGTTTTCTTAACTTCATCATAAACTGTAACCTTCTTGCCGTTTACAGTTTCTTTTACTCTTGCGCCGTTAGCGTCTTTTTTAGGAACCTTAGCTGTTACTTCTACTTCTGTAAAGTTGTCTTTTTCTTTAACAGCAAGTGTGATAAGTTTTTCAGCTAATCTTCTTACTTCTTTAGCTCTTGTATCAGTTGTAGTAATTTTACCGTGGTAAAGTAACTGTGTAATCTGATTTCTTAAAAGAGCCTTTCTCTGTGATGATGTTCTACCAAGTTTTCTGTAACCTGAACCTGTCATTTTAATCCTCCGCTTTCTGCAGAATTTAGCCCAATACAGCCGCTCTTACGGTCTTACGCCATATTGTAATTCTGCTAACAAATAATAACTAAAACTATATTATTCTTCGCTCGGCTTTAAGCTAAGGCCGAGTTCCGCCATCTTGTTAAGTACCTCCTCAAGGGATTTACGTCCAAGATTACGTACTTTCATCATTTCGTCTTCTGTCTTGCTTGCAAGGTCTTCAACGGTATTGATACCTGCTCTCTTTAAGCAGTTGTAAGAACGAACTGAAAGGTCAAGTTCTTCAATGCTCATTTCAAGAACCTTTTCTTTCTTTCCTTCTTCTTTTTCTACCATGATTTCTGCATTCTTAGCATTTTCAGAAAGATCGACGAATAAATTGAGGTGCTCATTGAGTATCTTTGCACCATAGCTTACTGCATCATCAGGAGTAATTGTTCCGTTTGTCCATACTTCAAGTGTAAGCTTGTCATAGTCTGTAATCTGACCTACACGTGTATTTTCTACAAGGAAATTAACTCTTCTGACCGGTGTGTATATTGAATCTACAGGAAGCATACCTATAGGCTGGTCATCTTTTTTATTCTTGTCTGAACCAACATAACCTCTGCCTCTTGTAATTGTTATTTCCATATAAAGCTTGCTGTCTGCACCGCCGCTTAATGTTGCTATATGATGATCCGGATTCATAATTTCGATATCACTGTCTACTTTTATGTCAGAAGCCTTAACTTCTCCTTCTCCTTCAAAATCAATATAAGCAAGCTTTGGCTCAAAGCTGTCGCTTGTGTTCTTGATAGCAAGGCCTTTAAGGTTAAGGATAATTTCTGAAACATCTTCCTTAACACCAGGAATAACACTAAATTCATGCAGCACTCTGTCTATTTTAACGTTGCTTACCGCAGCACCAGGTAAAGAAGAAAGAAGTATTCTTCTAAGTGAGTTACCAAGTGTAGTACCATAACCTCTTTCAAGAGGTTCTACTACAAAACGACCATAAGTTCCGTCTGCTGCCATTTCAGCAATCTCAATACGAGGTTTCTCAAACTCTAACACTATTTAAACCTCCTCATGTTTTTAATAAATAGAATACATACGGCTTTTAATTTAAGCCACAAATAAGTTTCACAAGCAGTGAAGCCATACTTGACCCCACTGCTTTTAGTGTTGCATTTATAATTATTTAGAATAGAGCTCGACAATGAATGTTTCTTCTACAGGAACATCAATCTGTGCTCTCTGAGGTCTTGCAACAACTGTACCTTTTAAGTTTTCATGGTCAGCTGTAAGCCACTCAGGAACGATTCTTGTGTCTGTAACTTCAAGAATGTCTTTATATCTCTGCATTGTAGCATACTTCTCTTTGATTTCGATTACATCGCCAACTTTAAGAGAGTATGATGGGATATCAACAGCCTTGCCGTTTACAAGTACGTGTTTATGACGAACAATCTGTCTTGCTTCTTTTCTTGTTCTGCCGTAGCCAAGTCTGAACATTACGTTATCAAGTCTTAATTCAAGAAGCATGAGGAGGTTTTCACCAGGAATACCTTCTTTTTTAGCCATCTTTTCAGCTTTTGCGTAATATCCTCTGAACTGTTTTTCAAGAACGCCGTATATAAATTTAGCTTTCTGTTTTTCTCTCATCTGAAGACCGTACTCACTGATTTTCTTTCTTGAGTTAGCCGGCTGTTTTTTAGATTTTTTTGCAATTCCTAAGTAGATTGGATCAAGGTCAAGTGATCTACATCTTTTAAGAACTGGAACCATTTCTCTTGCCATTTATATTCGCACCTCCTAATTATACTCTTCTGCGTTTTGGTGGTCTGCATCCGTTGTGAGGAACAGGTGTAACGTCTTTAATCATTGTTACGCTAAGACCTGCTGCCTGAAGAGCACGGATAGCAGCTTCACGTCCTGAACCAGGACCCTTAACAAATACTTCAACAGTTTTAAGACCGTAATCTGAAGCAGCGTTTGCAGCTGTTTCAGCAGCCATCTGAGCAGCATAAGGAGTGGATTTTCTTGAACCTCTAAAGCCTAACTGACCAGCACTTGCCCATGAAAGAGCATTACCTGCTGCATCTGTAATTGTAACTATTGTATTATTAAATGTGGACTGGATATGTGCCTGACCACGTTCTACATGCTTTTTGTCACGACGTCTACGAGTAGTCGTTTTCTTTACAGCTTTCTTTGCCATTTGACGTAAACCTCCCTACTTATTTCTTCTTGTTAGCAACAGTTTTTCTAGGACCTTTTCTTGTTCTTGCATTAGTCTTTGTCTTCTGTCCTCTAACTGGAAGACCTTTTCTGTGACGGATACCTCTGTAGCATCCAACTTCCATAAGACGTTTGATGTTAAGAGCGATCTCTCTTCTAAGGTCACCTTCTACTACTGTATGTGTATCATCTATAGCCTCACGGATTTTAGATACTTCTTCGTCTGTAAGGTCTCTAACTCTTGTATCAGGATTTACGCCTGCTTTTGCTAATACTTTAACAGCTGTTGCATGACCGATACCATATACATAAGTAAGACCGATCTCAACGCGTTTTTCTCTTGGTAAATCTACACCAGCGATACGTGCCATGTGTACTTTGCACCTCCATAAATAAACTCTTCTGAATATATGATTTATTTTTAGGGTTATTTACAGAAAACAGAATTTTGTTCTGTCAGCCGCTCTGAAAATATACCTAAATTCTCAATGACGGATTTACATAGTTTGCTTCAAGGGTTTCATGCACCCTTAATAGCCATAATTACAACCACAATTTTCTGCTTACAGGCAAAAATTGTAAGTTATATAAAGAATCAACCCTGTTTCTGTTTGTGCTTTGGATTTTCACAAATAACCATTACACGGCCTTTTCTTTTAATAACTCTGCACTTTTCGCACATAGGCTTAACAGATGGTCTAACTTTCATTGTGAGTACTCCTTTCTAAATCCTTGTCTTATTTAGCTCTCCAAATTATTCTGCCCTTTGTAAGGTCATATGGAGACATTTCTATCAAAACTTTATCTCCCGGAAGGATTCTTATGAAATTCATACGAAGCTTTCCAGAGATATGTGCTAATATTTTATGTCCGTTTTCAAGTTCTACCTGAAACATAGCATTCGGCAATTTTTCAATAACGGTTCCTTCCAATTCAATTACGTCGTCTTTAGACATAAAGAACCTCCTCTACATTTCCCTGCAATACTCTTTTATCGCCTTGAGAACATCCGCATCTAAAAGATAGCTCTTTTCCTCAAGTTTTTTCTTTATATCTTTGCAGACATATTTTGTTCCTTGTACATGCTTGATTTTTTTACGTTTTGGGTGTTCAAGCCTGCGGCTTTTTCCATCTGCCAAGTATAAATACTCACCGTCGACAGCTATAACAATGAAAGGAAGCGTTTTGTCATGACCGCTTTTGGAAAAGACAATCTGACCTGTTTCAAAATCCATTTCGTCACCTCAAAGTGTATACTAAAAATCTACTGTCCGTATAGATTATAAAGTAAGTATTTCAGGCTCACCGTCAGTTATATAAACAGTATTTTCATAATGCGCTGCGTTTTTGCCGTCACGTGTTACTGCTGTCCACTCGTCTTCAAGAACCTTTACTTCATATGTTCCTGCTGTTACCATAGGTTCTATTGCAAGACACATACCTTTTAAAAGTTTAGGGCCTCTGCCACGCTGTCTGTAGTTTGGTATAGCCGGATCTTCGTGCATATGTCTGCCGATTCCGTGACCTACATAATCCCTAACAATTCCGAAACCAAACGGTTCTACATAATCCTGCACTGCTGCTGAAATGTCGAACAAATGACAGCCTGCTTTTGCAAATTTAATTCCTTCAAAGAAGCTCTGTTTCGTAACATCAATAAGTTTCTGGTCTTCCGGTGAGATGTTGCCTACGCCATATGTTCTTGCGCAGTCACCGTTAAAGCCGTATATGATAGAGCCCATATCAATGCTTATTATGTCTCCTTCTTTGAGACGTCTTTTTGAAGGTATGCCGTGAACTATTTCTTCATTTACAGAAGTACATATTGAACCCGGAAATCCGCCGTATCCCTTAAAAGAAGGAATAGCACCACGATCTCTGATGAACTTTTCAGCCACAGAATCCAGTTCCTTTGTTGTTACGCCCGGCTTAATAAGTTCTCTCAATACTCCATCAAGATCAACAAGTATTTTTCCGGCTGCACGCATTTTTTCTATCTGTTCTTCTGTCTTAATAGTTATAGCCATTTACTCAATCTCCTAATTCAGCAAAAATTGCATCTGTTACCTTATCAATACCAATCATTCCGTCAACCTCAAAGAGTCTGCCCTGATTCTTGTAATACTCTACAAGTGGCTCACTTTGAGCATGGAATGTAGCAAGACGAGCTTTGCCGGCTTCAACTGTATCGTCTTTTCTCTGAGTAAGTTTTTCGCCGCATACATCGCAAATTCCTGCAACCTTAGAAGGAACTGAGATTTTGTTGTAAGAAGCACCGCATTTAGGGCAAGTCTCTCTTGCTGTTATTCTTTCAAGAAGAGCTTCGTCCGGGCAATTAATATATATTGCCTTATCAATGCTTCCGATAAGTTCATCGAGCTTTTCAGCCTGAACTACTGTACGTGGGAAACCATCTAATATAAATCCGTTCTTGCAATCATCGGCTTTAATTCTTTCCTTAACAATAGCTATTATAAGGTCATCTGAAACAAGGCTTCCTGAAGCCATTATGCTTTTAACCTGAATACCAAGCTCAGTTCCTTTTGCTACTTCTTCTCTAAGCATATCGCCTGTAGAGATGTAAGCAAGGTTGTATTTTGCAATAAGTTTTCTTGCCTGTGTGCCCTTGCCTGCCGCAGGAGCGCCGATAAGTACCAATTTCATTAGCTGTCCCTCTTTTCCAAAACTTAAGTCCTCGGGAAATGCTCTGGCATTTCCCTTGAACCGTAATCAATTAATTTAAGAATCCTTTGTAATGACGCATAAGAAGCTGTGATTCCATAGCTTTTACAATATCCAGTGCTACACCTACAACGATGATAAGTGTTGTTCCACCGAAACCTACGTTAAGTCCGAATACCCACTGAAGCACAAGTGGTAAAAGTGCTATAAGCGCAAATGCTATGGCACCTATAAATGTTACTCTGTCTACCACTCTTGTTATGAAGTCACTTGTAGGTTTACCAGGTCTTATACCAGGTATGAAACCACCGTTCTTTTTCATATTCTCGGCAATCTCATTAGGGTTAATGATAATTGATGTATAGAAATACGCAAAGAATATAATAAGAACCATATAAAGTACAGCACCGATAGGGCTTGTAAGTTTAAGCGCTTCTATAACTTTCTGGAATGTAGGTCCAGGAGTAAAGAACTGTGAAAGTGTTTCAGGGAACTGCACAAGAGAGATGGCAAAGATAATTGCCAAAACACCTGCTGTGCTTACCTTTATTGGCATAAATGTTGACTTACCGCCAAAGGATCTTCTTCCCACCATTTTAGCTGAATACTGAACAGGAATTCTTCTTTCGCCCTCATGGATAACAACAATAAATACTATTACCGCAAGCATAAGGATAAGAACAATCGCTACCTTAACTATACCAGAAACATTGTCTCCCTGTGCATAGTAGATAAGTGATGTTATTCCTGTTGGCAGATTAGAAACGATATTTACAAAGATTATCATTGATGAACCGTTTGTAATACCTTTGTTTGTAATCTGTTCTGCAAGCCACATTATAAATGTTGAACCCGAAACAAGTGTAAGTACCGAGCATATCAGCATTAACTTGCTTGAAGATACAAACATTGTTCTGTAGCTTAATGTTATACCAATCGCCTGTATTACTGCAAGCGCTACTGTAAGATAACGTGTATAAGAAGAAATTTTCTTTCTTCCGTCCTCGCCTTCTTTTGCAAGCTGCTCAAGCTTAGGTATTGCTACTGTAAGCAACTGCATAATAATTGAGGCGTTGATATACGGTCCGATACCCATTGAGAATATAGACCATCTGGAATTATAACCGCCTGCTATAATGTTGTAAAGTGTTCCTGTGCTTGACGCACTCTGGGCGGACTTAACTGCCGCAACACTTATACCAGGAAGGGCGACATGTGCGCCTAATCTTATTATAGCAAGGATTACGAATGTGTAAAGGATTTTATTTCTAATATCCTTTACCTTCCATGCGTTTGCAAATAATCTAAACAATTAGATCACCTCAGCTTTTCCGCCTGCTGCCTCTATTTTCTCAACTGCTGATTTGCTGAACTGATTTGTCTTTACTGTAAGTTTTTTCTCAAGTGTTCCAACGCCAAGAATCTTAACGCCGTCTCTTGGGTTTTTAACGATACCTGCTTCGATTAAAGCCTGTACGTCAACAACTGCATCGTTGTCAAATATATTAAGAGCCGCTACATTGATACCAACGATCTCTTTAGTATTTATGCAAGTAAAACCTCTCTTAGGAAGTCTTCTGTAAAGAGGCATCTGACCGCCTTCAAAACCTGCTTTTCCGCCTGAACCTGAACGGGCACCCTGTCCCTTGTGGCCTCTGCCTGCTGTCTTACCGTTACCGGAAGCGTGGCCTCTGCCTCGTCTCCAAGCCTTTGCATTAGAGCCTTCTGCTGGTCTTAATTCTCCTAATTTCATCGTTGCACCTCCTTAAAATTAAATTTCTTCTACCTTTACAAGGTGGCTAACCTGATTAACCATACCTCTTGTGGCAGCGTTGTCCTGCTGAATAACTGATGAATTAACTTTTCTCAGTCCTAAAGCCTGAACTGTTTTTTTATGCTTCGGAATTGCACCGATAGTAGATTTCACTAATGTGATTTTGATTTCAGCCACTATAAATTCCTCCTCAGCCTAAAATTTCTTCAACAGTTTTGCCACGTAATTTAGCAACTCTTTCAGGTGTATTGCTGTTAGCTAAACCTGCGATTGTAGCACTAACTACGTTTCTCTTATTGTTTGAGCCTAAAGATTTAGCTCTGATATTTCTCATACCTGCAAGCTCTAATACTGCACGAGCTGGACCACCGGCGATAATACCAGTACCTTCTGCAGCTGGCATAAGTCTTACACTTGCACTTCCGAATGTACCTGTTGTACCGTGGAAAAGGCTGTCTGCCTCATTTCTTTCTACATAGATGATATTCTTCATAGCATCTTCTTTGCCTTTGCGGATAGCGTCAGGAATTTCTGCTGCTTTACCAATACCGCATCCAACATGGCCATTTCCGTCGCCTACAACAACAAGTGCTGCAAATCTGAATGTACGACCGCCCTTAACAACCTTAGTAACACGGTTAATTGTTACTACGTTATCTTTAAGGTCGAGTGTACTTGGATCGATTCTCTTCAACGTCATTTCCTCCTCGCTTAGAACTGTAAACCAGCTTCGCGGGCTGCATCTGCCAAAGCTTTAATTTTGCCATGGTAAACATAACCGCCGCGGTCGAATACTGCTTCAGTAATACCTTTTTCAATAGCTTTCTTTGCAATAGCTGTACCTACAGCCTCTGCTGCTGCAATATTTGTAGTAACTTCAAGCTGCTTAGCTATTTCAGCTTCCATTGTAGATGCTGCTGCGATTGTGCAACCTGCTGCATCATCAATAAGCTGTGCATACATATGTTTATTTGATCTGAAAACTGCCAGTCTTGGGCACTGAGCTGTGCCGCTTATCTTATTACGAATTCTGTAATGACGTTTAATACGGGCAGCTGCACGTGATGGCTTCGTAATCATTTAAGATTCACACCTTTCTATAAATTAGTCACTTTCCGATATAAGCAATTTTATTTTTTATTACTTCTTACCGGTCTTACCAACTTTACGTCTGATATGTTCATAGTCGTACTTAATACCTTTGCCCTTGTATGGCTCTGGTGGACGTTTTGTTCTGATTTCAGCTGCAAACTGTCCAACTTTTTCTTTGTCGATACCTTTAACGATAATCTTGTTCTGTCCTTCAACAACAGATTCGATACCTTCAGGGTCAACCATCTCTACAAGGTGTGAGTAACCAAGTGTAAGAACAAGTTTCTTGCCCTGTTTAGCAGCTCTGTAACCAACACCGTTTACTTCAAGAACTTTTTCATATCCTTTTGTAACACCTTCGATCATGTTAGCAATAAGTGTTCTTGTTAAACCGTGTAATTCTCTGAATTTTTTAAGGTCGCTTGGTCTTGTAACCACTACGTGACCGTCTTCTATTGCGATGTTCATGTCAGCTGATAACTTACGTTCTAAAGTACCCTTAGGTCCTTTTACAGTAACAAGATTGCCTTCGCCAATCTTAATGTCAACACCAGCCGGTATAGCAATTGGTAATCTGCCAATTCTTGACATGTTCTGCACCTCCGTTAAAATCTTTATCTATAATCAATTACCAAACAAAGGCAACTACTTCTCCGCCTATGCCTAATTTTCTTGCTTCTTTATCTGTCATGATTCCTTTGCTTGTTGAAATAATAGCTACTCCAAGTCCGCCAAGAACCTTTGGAAGTTCGTCTTTACCGGCGAAAACTCTAAGACCAGGCTTAGAAATTCTCTTTATACCAGTAATAACCTTCTCATTTTTATCTGCACCATATTTAAGAGTTATTCTCATAGTGCTTTTAACACCATCTTCAATAACTTCATAACCTTTGATGTAACCTTCGTTTGTTAATATATCAGCGATAGCTTTTTTCATTATAGAAGCAGGAACATCTACTGTATCGTGCTTAGCAGTGTTACCGTTTCTGATTCTTGTAAGCATATCTGCGATTGGGTCACTCATTGACATTGTGAAAATCCTCCTTTCCTATTACCAGCTTGCTTTCTTAACTCCTGGTATCTGACCTTTGTAAGCTAACTCACGGAAGCAAATACGGCAGATTCCAAATTTTTTAAGTACAGAGTGTGGTCTACCACAAATTCTGCAACGTGTATAAGCTCTGGTGGAAAACTTTGGTTTTCTTTCCTGCTTAATTTTCATTGAAGTTTTAGCCATTATATTTTCCTCCTTATTTTTCGAATGGCATACCGAATAATCTAAGTAACTCTCTGCCTTCTTCATCTGTGTTTGCAGTTGTTACAAAAATAATATCCATGCCTCTGATCTTGTCAACCTTATCGTATTCGATTTCAGGGAAAATAAGCTGTTCCTTAATACCCATTGTGTAGTTTCCTCTGCCGTCAAAGCTGTTAGCCTTAACACCTCTGAAGTCACGTACACGTGGAAGTGCGATATTGATTAATCTATCTGCAAATTCATACATTCTTTCGCCTCTGAGTGTTACTTTGCAGCCGATAGGCATACCCTCACGGAGTTTGAATGCAGCAACTGACTTTTTAGCCTTTGTTACAACAGGTTTCTGACCTGCGATTATTGTAAGGTCTTTAACAGCACCGTCAAGTACCTTAGCGTTGTCCTTAGCCTCGCCAACGCCCATGTTGATAACTATTTTTGAAAGCTTTGGTACAGCCATTATATTTTCATAGTTAAACTTTTTAGTCATTCCTTCTACTACTTCTTTATCGTAGAATTCTTTTAATCTGCTCACGTAAGTACCTCCTTTCCAAATCAGTCAATAGCTTCGCCTGTTGACTTAGCTATTCTTACTTTCTTGCCATTTTCGATTTTAGCACCGATTCTTGTAGCTTTGCCATTAAGAAGATACATAACGTTTGATGCGTCGATGAATCCTTCTTTCTTAATGATTCCGCCCTGCTGGTTAGCAGCGTTTGGTTTCTGGTGTTTTGATACCATGTTAACACCTTCAACTACTACTCTGCCTTTTTTTCTGTCTATTTTAAGGATTTTTCCTTCTTTGCCTTTATCTTTTCCGGCTATAACTACTACCTTATCGCCAGTTTTAAGCTTTGTGCTTGCCATCTGATGTACCTCCCTTATAATACTTCAGGTGCAAGAGAAAGAATCTTCATGAACTGTTTTTCTCTGAGTTCTCTTGCAACTGGTCCAAATATACGGGTGCCTCTTGGGTTCTTGTCATCTTTGATGATAACGGCAGCGTTTTCATCAAATCTGATATATGAACCATCAGCTCTTCCGATTGGCTTAACTGTTCTAACTACTACTGCTTTTACAACGTCACCTTTTTTAACAACGCCGCCTGGTGTTGCTTCTTTAACGCTGCAAACTATTATATCTCCAACGCCTGCGTATCTTCTTGTAGAGCCACCTAAAACTCTAATGCAGAGAAGTTCTTTAGCGCCTGAATTATCTGCTACTTTTAATCTGGTTTCCTGCTGAACCATAATATTGCCTCCTCTCGCAACAGAATTATTTAGCTTTTTCGATTATTTCAACAAGTCTCCATCTCTTATCTTTAGAAAGTGGTCTTGTTTCCATTACCTTCACACGGTCGCCTACATGACACTCATTGTTTTCGTCGTGTGCTTTAAGCTTATAAGTTCTATCTATAATCTTACCATAAAGTGGATGTTTTACTCTGTCTGCTACAGCTACAACGATAGTTTTATCCATCTTGTCGCTTACTACCAAACCAACTCTTGTTTTACGAAGGTTTCTTTCTTCCACCGGTATTCCTCCTCTCATTCAATTACTGAGCTGCTCTCTGGTTCTGTGTAATAACGGTCTGAATTCTTGCTATATTTTTACGAACCTCGTTTATTCTTGCTGTGTTGTCAAGCTGGTTTGTCGCATTCTGGAATCTGAGATTAAATAATTCCTTTTTTGCGGCAACGAGATCCTGCTTTAATTCGTCAACAGTTTTTTCTTTTAATCCCTGAACGTAATTCTTAGTTTTCACTGCCATCACCTTCCATTTCCGCTTCCTGGTCAGCACGAGAAACGATCTTACACTTGATTGGCAGTTTGTGTGTAGCGAGACGAAGAGCCTCTCTTGCTATTTCCTCACTAACGCCGCCAAGCTCAAACATTACTCTGCCTGGTTTAACAACTGCAACCCAGTATTCTGGTGAACCTTTACCGGAACCCATTCGTGTTTCAGCAGGTTTTGCTGTAATTGGTTTATCTGGGAATATTTTAATCCAAACTTTACCGCCTCTCTTGATGAATCTTGTCATCGCAATACGGGCTGCTTCAATCTGGTTTGATGTAATCCAACTTGGCTCCATTGCTACGATACCGAAATCACCGTATGTGATTTTATTGCCTCTCATAGCTTTGCCTTTAAGTCTGCCTCTGAACTGTTTACGTCTTTTAACTCTCTTTGGCATTAACATTACTCAGCGCCTCCTTCCTTTTTTGCTGCTTTTGTAGGAAGAACTTCTCCTTTATAGATCCATACTTTTACGCCAACTTTTCCGTATGTTGTGTCTGCTTCTGCAAAACCATAGTCAATGTTAGCACGAAGTGTCTGAAGAGGAATAGTTCCATCATGGTAGCTTTCTGTACGAGCCATATCAGCTCCGCCAAGACGACCTGAGCATGATGTTTTGATACCCTTAGCACCAAACTTCATTGTTCTGCCCATTGCCTGTTTCATGGCACGACGGAAAGTTACACGGTTTTCAAGCTGCTGAGCAATATTTTCAGCTACAAGCTGGCTGTCAAGCTCTGGTCTCTTGATTTCTTCAATGTTTACGTTTACTTTGAAAGATGTCATCTTCTGAATCTCGTTTTTGAGTTCTTCGATAGCTGCACCGTTCTTACCGATAACGATACCAGGCTTAGCTGTGTAAACAGAAATCTTGATTTTGTCTGTTGTTCTTTCGATTAATATTTTAGAAACGCCTGAAGCGTAAAGTTTTGATTTAACGAATTTTCTGATTTTGTAGTCTTCTACTAAGTTGTCAGCATATCCTTTTTCAGAATACCATTTTGTATCCCAATCTTTGATAATACCAACTCTTAATCCATGCGGATTTACTTTCTGTCCCATTGTTAACCTCCTTATCTCTCATTGAGGATGATGGATATATGGCATGATCTTTTAAGTATCTTATATGCTCTACCCTGTGCTCTTGGACGTACACGTTTTAATGTTGGACCCTGTCCTGCAATAACTTCCTCAACATATAATTTGTTAACGTCCATACCTAAATTGTTTTCTGCATTAGCCATAGCTGACTTTAATACTTTACCTATTATAGTAGCTGCTAATCTTGGGTTATACTGAAGTAATGCAGCTGCTGTTCTTGCATCCTTACCTACAATCTGGTCTAAAACGATTTTAGCTTTAGAAGCAGGTATGCCTACATATTTAGCAGTTGCCTGTGGTCTTTTATCTTTGCTATCAATGTTTCTCTGTTTCTTGACTTGGCTTCTATGTCCTTTTGCCATGCCCCAAAACCTCCTTCCAAAACTAATTATCTAACTTTTGATTTCTTTTCTGCGTCTTTTCCGTGTCCTCTATATGTTCTTGTTAAGGCAAACTCACCGAGTTTATGACCTACCATGTCTTCTGTTACATATACAGGTACATGTTTTCTTCCGTCATGAACTGCGATAGTGTGACCAATCATATCAGGGAATATTGTTGAACGGCGAGACCATGTTTTAACAACAGTTTTTTCACCTGCTGCGTTAAGAGCGTCGATTTTCTTTAAAAGATGCTCATCAGCGAAAGGTCCCTTTTTGAGTGATCTACTCATGTGTTAATCCTCCTTGTCAATCAATCAATTATGCTGCCAATTTATCAGCCTCTTGCGTGGATGATGTATTTGTTGGAAGCTTTATGTTTCTTTCTTGTCTTATAACCCATAGCTGGTTTACCCCAAGGTGTCATAGGTGATGGACGACCGATAGGTGCTCTACCTTCACCACCACCGTGTGGATGGTCGTTAGGGTTCATAACAGAACCTCTTACTGTAGGTCTGATACCCATGTGACGTGTTCTACCAGCTTTACCGATTTTAACAAGCTCGTTGTCAAGGTTTCCAACCTGGCCGATAGTTGCTCTGCAATCGATAGGAAGAAGTCTCATTTCACCTGAAGGAAGCTTTACTGTAGCATATTTTCCTTCTTTAGCCATAAGCTGAGCTACGTTACCAGCTGAACGAACAAGCTGACCGCCTCTGCCCGGCATCATTTCGATATTGTGGATATTTGAACCAACTGGGATACTTCTCATTGGAAGTGCATTGCCAACACGAACTTCGGCACTTTCACCATTCATTACTATGTCGCCTACTTTAAGACCAACTGGAGCTAAGATGTAGCTCTTAACGCCGTCAGCATAAACAACGAGAGCAATGTTTGCTGTTCTGTTTGGGTCATATTCGATAGCTTTTACTGTAGCTGGAATATTGTCTTTGTTTCTCTTGAAATCTATGATTCTGTATTTAAGTTTAGCTCCGCCGCCTTTATGACGTACTGTAAGCTTACCCTGGTTATTTCTTCCTGAATTTTTCTTAATATGAACAACTAAGGATTTTTCAGGAGTTGATTTTGTAATTTCTTCGAATGTTGACACTGTCATGTGTCTTCTTGAAGGTGTATAAGGCTTATATCTCTTAATGCCCATCTTCTCCACTCCTTTCACAAATGCGTGGGTTTATTTATACGGTAACGGGTGTTAATTACATACCCTGGAAAATTTCGATATCTTTGCTTTCAGCAGTAAGCTGAACGATAGCTTTTTTCTTTTTAGCTGTCTTTCCGTAAATCATGCCTCTTCTTTTTGTTTTGCCGTCATAGTTCATTGTGTGAACTGAAGCAACTTTTGCGCCTTCAAACATTTTTTCTACGGCTTCTTTTATCTGAATTTTTGTAGCATCCGGATGAACTAAGAAAGTGTATTTTTTGCTTTCGATACCTGCCATACTTGCTTCTGTAATAACCGGTTTAAGTATAACGTCATAATATTTAATATCTGCCATTATGCGTACACCTCCTCAATTTTTGCAACTGCATCCTTTGTTAATACAAGTGTGTTGTATTTAAGAATGTCATAAACATTGATTGTGTTTACAGCAGCTGTTTTAACATCAGGAATGTTTCTTGCAGAAAGGATTACGTTTGTATTTGAACCGTCCATAACAATGAGAGCTTTGCCTGCATTGATATTTGTAAGAACTTTTGCCATTTCCTTTGTCTTAACTGCTTCAAGTGTAAGTTCATCAAGAACGATGATCTTGTTTTCAACTGCCTTTGTTGTAAGAGCAGATTTAAGAGCAACTCTCTTGAACTTCTTGTTAAGTTTGAATGAGTAATCTCTTGGCTTTGGAGCGAATACTACGCCACCGCCTGTCCACTGTGGTGAACGGATTGAACCCTGTCTTGCACGGCCAGTTCCCTTCTGTCTCCAAGGTTTTCTGCCGCCTCCACGTACTTCAGCACGTGTTTTTGCACTCTGTGTGCCCTGTCTTCTGTTTGCGAGATACTGAACAACTGCCATATGCATTGCATGCTCGCTTACATCTATACCAAATATACCGTCGTTAAGGTCGATTGTACCAACCTCAGCTCCGCTCATGTTGTATACTTTAACGTTTGCCATATCCAAGTCCTCCTTTCGTAAAGTATAATCAAGCTTTAACGCTTTCTTTGATTACGAGAACCGCACCCTTAGGGCCTGGAACAGCACCTTTGATAAGGATAAGATTCTTTTCTGCATCAGCACGAACTACTTCAAGGTTCTGAATTGTAACATTTTCAGCACCCATATGGCCTGCCATGTTCTTATTCTTTTTAACCTTACCAGGTGTAGTAGCTGAACTCATAGAACCAACAACTCTGTGTGATTTGGAACCGTGAGTAACAGGTCCTCTGTGCTGACCGTGTCTCTTGATAGCGCCCTGATAACCTTTACCTTTGGATACGCCGCTTACATCTACTTTATCGCCTTCTGCGAAGATGTCTGCTTTAATTTCTGCACCAAGCTCATAGCTTTCTGCATCTTCTAATCTGAATTCTTTTAAGAATTTCTTAGCAGCAACGCCTGCTTTTTCAAAATGTCCTTTTTCAGGTTTTGTTACCTTGTTTTCTTTTTCATCGATAAAACCAACCTGAATTGCTGAATAACCGTCATTCTCAACTGTCTTTTTCTGAACCACTGCACATGGACCAGCTTCAAGAACAGTAACAGGAATAAGATTGCCTGTTTCACTGAAAACCTGAGTCATTCCGATTTTCTTAGCCATAATAGCCTTTTTCATTTCCTGCACCTCCTGTTTTCTACAGCGGATTGCCCTTTTGGGTAATCATACTAGTTTAATATAAGTTGCGTTTACGTTTCCCTTATATATAAACCGTTCTTGGATTGAATTACATAATTTTTAATGTGATATCTACACCTGCTGGAAGATCAAGTCTTGATAAAGCATCAACTGTCTTCGCTGTTGGCATAAGGATATCAATCAGTCTTTTGTGTGTTCTCATTTCGAACTGTTCTCTGGAATCTTTGTATTTGTGAACAGCTCTGAGGATTGTTACTACTTCCTTCTTTGTAGGAAGTGGAATAGGTCCACTTATCTGAGCACCTGTTTTCTTAGCAGTTTCAATTATCTGAACTGCGGACTGGTCGATCAATTTATGATCGTAAGCTTTAAGACTGATTCTGATTTTCTGGTTAGCCATAAAAAAAAGTCCCCTCCTTTTCGTACTTTTACTTTCAGCACGACAAGTGGTGACTGCACACTTATCCGGATGTGCACAAAAATGCACACAGAAACTCTCTTTCGCTGTTGAGCTCCTTATCTCCCAATATTCAGTACAGTGACCTTGTCGCCCGGTTTCTTGAACTGGACATCGCTCCGTGGAAAACCCGTACCGCAGTACGGCAACCTCCATTTCTTCGCTCTATGTCACAACAGTGATTATTATACAGTATCTTCATTATTTTTGCAAGTGTTTTTTTATCTTTTTTTCATGTAATTGTAACCAAAACTTTCTTCTTATATTACTCTTTTTTATAATTAATATACAATAAACTGCCATTCATACCCGTTTAACGCTTGTAACACAGCAAAAACAGCATATTATTTTCGGCATTTTTAAATTTGTTTTGTATCCGCAGCTTTAATTATTTCCATATTAAAAACCATATACTCACGTACTCTTTATTTTATAAATAAGTATGAGTTTCTTCCTTATTATATATATTAAAAAATCCGTCTGCGGATTTTATTACACAGACGGATTTAATATTTTTATTTTATCCAAGTACAAATTTAATAACAAACAATATTGCTATTATTACTATAACAGGATTAAGCTCCTTTCCCTTTCCCGATAATGCCTTTATCAGCACATAGGAGATTGTTCCAAACATAAGTCCTGTTGAAATGCTGTATGCAACAACCATCATTATTATTGTTATAAACGCAGGGAAACCTTCTGTGTAGTCAGAAAAATCAATGTTTACTACCTGTTCAATCATAAATAAACCAACAACTATTAAAGCAGGTGCCGTTGCAAAAGAAGGTATTGCACTTATGATAGGTGAGAAAATAAGTGCTATAAGGAAAAGTATGCCTACTATTGTTGATGTAAGACCTGTTCTTCCGCCTTCCGTTACACCTGATGCACTTTCTACAAATGTTGTTACTGTTGATGTACCAAGTACAGCACCTGCAGTTGTTCCTATTGCATCTGCAAAAAGAGCTCCTTTAATTCTCGGAAGTTTTCCGTCCTTGTCAAGGTAGCCTGCTTTTGTAGATACACCGATAAGTGTTCCCAGTGTATCAAAAAGGTCTACAAAAAGGAACGAGAACATAACCACAAAGAAATCCCATGAGAATACCTTTGAAAAATCAAGTTTCATAAATGTAGGTGCAAGTGAAGGCGGTGTTGATATTATTCCCGAAGGAATAAGGGAATACATTCCGGCATCAGGATTAACAACATATATTCCTGCAAGCTGGCATATAATACCTATAACATAAGTAATTAATATACCGAAGAATAAAGCACCCTTTACTTTTTTCGCTACAAGCACAACTGTTATTATTGTACCCAAAAGTGCAAGAAATACGCTTATTTCTTTTACATTTCCAAGTGTAACAAGTGTTGAATCATTATTAACTATAATTCCCGCATTCTGCATACCTATGAATGCTATGAATAAACCGATGCCGACACTTACAGCTGATTTCATGTTCTTAGGTATCGCATTGAATATTGCCTCTCTAACGTTTATAAGCGAAAGTATAATAAATATAATACCTTCAACAAATACTGCCGCGAGAGCCATTTCCCAGGAATATCCCATCTGCAAAACTACCGTAAATGCAAAATATGCATTAAGCCCCATTCCCGGTGCAAGTGCAAAAGGATAATTCGAGAAAGCAGCCATACAGAATGTACCTATTGCAGAGCCTATTGCCGTTGCAGTAAGTACGGAACCGTAATCCATACCGGCAGCACTGAGAAGACTTGGGTTTACAATAAGTATGTACGCCATAGTCATAAAAGTTGTAAGGCCGGCAAAAACTTCCGTTCGTACATTGGTATTGTTTTCTTTCAGCTTAAAACACCTTTCCAAAAAGTCCATTGCTCTAAAACCCCTTTCATAAAATAGAAAAATTATAATATCTTTGTACCGAAGCTAATCGGCACAATTAAAAACAAAATATATTTTACCCTATATTTATCTTATCTGCAAATAATTTTATTTACTTTCTTATTCTTTATTCACAGACATGAGAGTAAACATAAATTCAGTTCCACCTTCAGGCAAACTTCTTACATCTACTCTTTCATTGTGGGCATTAACAAACTCTTTTACTATGGAAAGGCCCAGACCAACACCTGTCTTATCCAGTCCCCTTGATGCATCGGCTTTAAAAAATCTTTCAAAAACGTGTTTCATTTCTTCATCTGTTATGCCTTTTCCGTCATCTCTTACATAAACAACCGCTTTTTTGTCTTTTTCCTGTACTTCAACATTAATATTTCCGCCTTCATAAGAAAATTTAATAGCGTTGTCTATAAGATTTTGGAGAACCCTCTTTATTTTGTTCGGGTCTGCATTTACAATGGTGACTTCGTCTGCAAATACAGCATTCACATGAATATCTTTTTTATTAAATCTCGGCTCCATTGAGTCTATGGTTTCACGTATAAGCTCATTTATATCAAATTCACATCTTTCAAGAACCATAGCTCCCGCCTGAGCAGAACTTAAATCAACAAGGTCATTTGCAAGTTTTGAAAGTCTGCCTGTTTCCTCAAGAACTATTTTAAGATAGTACCCTTGCTTTTCTGCCGGAATCGTTCCGTCTGCTATTGCCTCTATAAACCCCTGTATGCTTGTAAGAGGGCTTCTTAAATCATGGGATATATTAGCAATAAATTCCTTTCGTCTTTTTTCTGTTTCCTCAAGACTTTCAGCCATAAGATTGAACGAATCTGCCAGCTGACCTACTTCATCTCCGCTTTCAACCTCTATTCTTTCGCTGAATCTTCCGTCTGCTATTATTTTTGCCGCCTCATTCATTTCAATAAGAGGACTGGATATTTTTTTTACCGAATAATAAACAAGACCGAGACCTATTATTATGATTGGAACCATGTATCCCATCATAAGAAAAACAACATCACTCATAGATGATTTAAGAATATCCATAGGCTTACACATAAATATTCCGCCCATGGGTGTTCCGTCTATTACTATCGGATAGCCTACCGTAAGAACCGTTTCATTAAACATTCCGCCTATTTTACCCTGAACAGTAGCTATTTTTCCGTCAAGAACAATATTCACGGCTTCATCGGTTATTGTCTGCCCTATCCACTTCTGGCTTACATCATCAGATGTAAAATTTATCTGTCCTTTGTTGTTCATAAAAAATACAGTTGTTCCCATGTATTTTTTCATTACCTGAAATTCAAAACTAAGGTTGCTTGCGTCTATATCTCCGTTGTAATAAAGATTTGTAAGTGACTCTTTAAATCTCTCTCCCTGCAATATAAGCTGCTGTTCCTGTTCACTCATGTAGTGGCGTGTATAAATAAAAGATATACCGGAACCGAATATTGTAAAAAGAATCAGTATTATACCCATGTATATTACCATTTGCCTTCTGAGTATAGTCTGCTTTGGTTTTCTTTTGATACAGAACATTATTCCACCTCGAATTTATATCCGACTCCCCATACGGTTTTTACATTCCATGGGTCTTTCTGATCGAATTTTTCTCGTATTCTTTTTATATGAACATCAACTGTTCTTGTATCCCCTATGTATTCGTATCCCCAAATTTTATCCAGCAGCTGGTCACGGGTAAATACCTGATTAGGTCTTTTGGCAAGGAAATACAAAAGCTCAAATTCTTTAGGCGGAAAATTCAAAAACTCTCCATGGTATTTTACTGTATAGTTTTCCATATTTATTTCAAGATTTTCATATTTTAATATTTTTGAATTTTCTTTTTCTGCCTTTCCTGTATCAAACCTTCTTAATACAGCCTTTACCCTTGCCACCATTTCTTTGGCTTCAAAAGGCTTAACTATATAATCATCGGCTCCCAGTTCCAGCCCAAGAACCTTGTCTATGGTATCACCCTTTGCCGTAAGCATTATTATAGGCACTGTACTTGTTTTTCTTATTTCCTTGCATACCTCATATCCGTCCATTACAGGCATCATAATATCAAGCATTATAAGATTGGGAGAATATGTTTTAAAGGCTTCCAAAGCACTTTTTCCGTCATGGACTTCCTTTGTGTCGTATCCCTCTCTTATAAGATAGAGAGATATAAGTTCTGATATATGCTCGTCATCGTCTACAATAAGTATCTTCTGTTTTGAAGCCATTATTTATAAACCTCCTTTAATTTTTAAGCTCAACTACGGTTACACCCATTTCACCTTCACCGAATGTTCCCGGTCTGTACGATTTTACATGAGGATTTTTAGCAAGATATTTCTGTACAGCAGCCCTCAGCACTCCTGTTCCTTTTCCGTGTATTATTGTAACCTGTTTAAGTCCCGCAAGGAATGCGTCATCAATATATTTGTCAATATTTCCTATTCCTTCATCAACAGTCTGTCCTCGGCAGTCTATTTCAGGACTTACGAACATTGATTTACCTGCGGCGGCTTTTCTGGAAATATTTCTCATATTGTTTCTCGGATTCTGTACCTTGTTCTCGCTTTCGCTCTTTTCGTCTATAACAAGCTCACTTAACGGAACCTGTATTTTCATAATTCCCATCTGAACCATTACATTTTTGTTGTCGTCCGGTGCGGAAACAACCACTCCATGCTGGTCGAAGGATACAATATATACACTGTCACCCACTTCGATTTTCTCCGGTGCTTTGTGCTGTTTTCTTCTTTTTGCCAGCATTTTTGTTATTTCCGAATCGGCAGAGGAAAGCTTCTCCTTAATGAGCCTTCTGTTCTGATTCATCTTTTCCTGATTAGCCCTGTTTCTTGCGTCACGGTTCATTTCTTTTATTATGCTGTCGGCTTCTTCCTTTGCCTTCTGATAAATCATTCTTGCCTGTTCTCTTGCTTCGGCAAGTATTTTTTCTTTCTGCTGCTTTGTTTTTTCCTTCTGTTTTTCCACGTCTTTTTTCAGTTTTTCTGCTTCCAGACGATATTCTTCTGCTCTTTCCTGTTCAATTACAACTGATCTTCTGCTTATTTCAAGGTCTGTTATTACGTCCTCAAACTTAACATTTTCTTTTCCCACAAACTCTTTTGCACCGTTTATTATGTCATCACTTAAACCAAGCCTTTTTGATATGGCAAAGGCATTGCTCTTTCCCGGTATTCCTATTAAAAGTCTGTACGTAGGTTTTAATGATTCAACATCAAACTCGCAGCTTGCGTTTTCTACGCCATCTGTTGAAAGAGCATAAACTTTAAGCTCACTGTAGTGGGTTGTTACGGCCGTTCTTATGTTTCTCTCTTTAAGACTCTGTATTATACTTATAGCAAGAGCGGCACCCTCTATAGGGTCTGTTCCTGCTCCAAGCTCATCAAAAAGCACAAGGGAGTTGTCCGTTACGTTTTCAAGTATTGATACCGTATTTTTCATATGTGCGGAAAATGTACTTAAATTCTGCTCAATACTCTGCTCGTCACCAATATCCGCAAAAACTTCGTCAAAAATTCCCAACTCAGAATTATCAAACGCCGGTATGTGCAGTCCCGACTGTCCCATAAGCTGAAAAAGTCCCAGTGTTTTTAAAGCAACTGTTTTTCCGCCTGTGTTAGGGCCTGTTATAAGAAGCGTTGTAAAATCTCCGCCAAGATAAATATTTATAGGCACAACGGTATCGCTGTTTAAAAGCGGGTGTCTGCCTTTTTTGATGTTTATATAGCCTTTTGTGTTAAATATTGCTTTTGTGGCTTTCATAGATAATGAAAGCTGACCCTTTGCGAACACAAAATCAAGATGAGCAACTATTTTAAGATTAGATTCTATAACGTCAAGATTTTCATATACACTTGCAGACAATCTCTGGAGTATTTTTTCTATTTCCTCTTTTTCTTTTATCTGTAATTCTTTTATTCTGTTATTTAACTGAACAACACTTAACGGCTCTATAAATAATGTAGAGCCTGTATTAGACTGGTCGTGTACCATTCCGCTGAAACTGTTTCTGTATTCGCTTTTAACAGGCACACAATATCTGTCGTTTCTTATTGTTATTACATAATCCTGCAGCATAGGTCTGTAGGACTGAGAATTAATAATATTATTGAGATGTTCTCTTATTCTGTCATTTGATGATTTCATCTCACGTCTTACGCTTTTAAGTCCCTGTGATGCGTCATCGGCAACCTCCGTTTCCGATAATATTGCTCTTGAAATTTCTTTTTCAAGCTTAGGAAGTTCCATTAACAGGTCAAACATAGGACCTATTGTGTTGTATGTTTCGGACTTATTCTCGTTTATCGAATAATTCTTTATTCTTCTGCATACATATAGAAATTCACCTACATTTAACAGCTCCGCTATTCCAAGACTTCCGCCCATAGCAAGCCTTTTTATCTGCGGACGAAGTTCGTGCAGTCCTCCAAGAGGTATGCTGCCTTTTCTAAGTATCATTGCCTCTGCTTCAGATGTTTCGTTCTGCCACTGCTCTATTTCACTTAAACTTACAGACGGCTTTAAATCTTGTGCCATCTCCTTTGCCATAGGTGATACGGCATAAGACATAAGTTTTTCTGTTATTTTATCATATTCAAGAGTTTTAAAAACCTTTTTATTCATAAAAATACCTGCCTAAATTATATTACTTCAAATTAAATCCAACTGTTTTATAGTATACCATACTTATTAAGTTTTTCGCACAATTACTTAAAAATTATTGTGTATATTTTTGTTTTTTCAAACTATTCAAATTAATTGCCATTATTTCCAACATATTGTTTTTTCTTTTTAACAGTATAAAACCCAAAGGAAATATACACCTTTGGGTTTTATAAATAAACTTTCAAATCAGATTCATTATTTTTATAGCATTATACACATGTATTTTTGAGTATATTTCAGCACCGAGATAATCCTTTTCTTTTATGCAGTCCATAATTTTTTTATGATATATTACTGCATTTTCACGAAAAGCATTTCTTATTTTTTCATCTTTCATAGATTTTCCTATTATGGATATTGATTGGTGAAGAAACGGTGTAAGCTGTTCAAATATTTTGTTATGCGATGCTGTAGCTATAGCCTCATGAAACTTAACATCATACTCAAAATATGAATTTCCGGCAAAACATTCTTCTCTGCACTTTTCCTCATAATAAGCTATTTTCTCCAGTTCACTTTTGGTAGCCATATTTATTGTATTTTTTATCATCGAAGGTTCAAGTATAAGCCGTAGATTAAGAGAATCCTTTAAATCATGTTTTTTATCGCTAAGATATATCATATCAAATAAATTCGATGAACTTCCGGGGTTTTCTTTCACAAAAGTACCTATACCACGTCTTATCTCCAGTATATTTTCGGCAATAAGTATTTTTACCGCTTCTCTTATAGATGTTCTGCTTACTTTAAGCATTTCAGAAAGCTGTGATTCATTCGGCAGTCTATCTCCCGGAGAGTATATTTTATTAACAATTATCA
The DNA here is from genome assembly GCA_934256695.1 of uncultured Eubacteriales bacterium. GTDB lineage: Bacteria > Bacillota > Clostridia > Lachnospirales > Anaerotignaceae > Neoanaerotignum_A. The sequence continues at coordinate 19,368 of CAKQPE010000005.1, read as the reverse complement.
TATCTTTTAATTTCCCAGCAGTTTCTTCAGCAAGCGAAATGTATTTACTCAAAGCAGTCACTTCCTCATATATAATTAGTTTATTATAACATTTATTAACACTTAAATTCAAATATTTATCATTACCTCAACACTGCAATATCTGTGTTGTATTAAAATTCCATAAGCTTTGGCTTTGATATTATCAAATTATCAAAAATGCTCATTGAATTATATATATGTGTCTCCATTGCAATTTTCACTCCGGCTGCATCTCTGCGGATAAAACAATCAACTATCTTTTTATGATATTTTAACGCATTTTCATTAAGTGCTTTTACTGCTGCATCTGTTTCCTCTTTCGATATAGAGTCTTCTATATTTGCAATAGAGACATAAAAATAAGGCATCAGTTTTTCAAAAATATGATTTTTAGATATGCTTGCAATAGCTGCATGGAACTGTTTGTCCTCACTCGAATAGTCTTTGCCTGATTTTATTTTTTCGGTACAAACTTCTTCCAATCTTTTTAAATTTTCTATATCCTTATCACTTACATTTTCTATAGATTGGTAAGCCATTTCGGGTTCAAGAATAACTCTTATCTCAAAAGAATTCTTTACGATTGATATATCATTTCCTGAATAAAAAGATTTAAATATCCTTTCGTTTTTATCTTCGAATTCGCATACAAAAGTACCTGTTCCACGTTTTATATATAAAATATTGCTGGCAATCAATATCTTTACCGCTTCCCTTAAACTTGTTCTGCTTACTCCCAATTCATTCATAAGTTCTGTCTCGTTAGGAAGTCTGCTGCCTGGAAGGAATCTTTTTTCAAGAAAAATCATATCTCTTATTTTGTTTGCTATATCCATTGATATCGGTACAAATCTACTCATACACAATCTCCTCCATATATTGTATTTATCATAATACATACGATGTCATCTTTTATAATTCATAATATGTATTAATTTAAAAACTTTATTTGGTCCAGCATCTATGTTATATATTTTATAATATCACATTTTATTGTAATTATAAATTATATATTATGCATAATTTATAACGTTATTTTTATATCTATTATACAAATTTCTTTATTTTTGAAATATATCATTGACATAGTATGTCTACTATGATATTTTAGTTTTAAACATAGTACCACTACACCATCAAACCAAACGAGATACTATGTCATGTGATTTAAATATTTATTTTCAACTTAAAGGGGGTCTATTTTATGAAAAAGAGAACAAAATTATTAGCACTTGCAGCAGCATTCGTTTTAACTGTATCTGCCTTTGCCGGCTGCGGAAGTTCTTCATCTTCCACTTCAGCTTCAGGCAATACTCAGGACAATGTAAAAACTGAAACTCTTTTGGCTTCACATCCTTTCAATGACACTCACCCTTGGCAGCTTGGTCTTAAATATCTCGGAGAGCTGCTTTACGAAAGAACCGATGGTCGTTACAACGTAGAAGCATATCCTGCCGGCTCCCTTTCCGGAGGAAGTAACCGTTCCATAGTTGAAATGACAGGTACAGGTGCTCTCCAAATAATGATTCATTCAGGTTTAAGTTATCAGGGATTTAACGAAAAATACGCCGTTTTCTCACTTCCTTTTATGTTTCCGGACAGAGAAACCGGTTTTAAAGCTCTTAACAACAGCGATATAGGTCAGGAAGCTATGACATGGCTTGAAGACAGCGGATGTATTTCATTTTCAATATGTGAAAACGGTATGAGATGGCTTACAAACTCAAAGCGTACCGTAGAAACTCCTGACGACCTCAAAGGTCTTAAAATAAGAGTTCCTGAAGCAAATTCTCTTGTTGATTCCTTTAAGCTTTGGGGTGCTGACCCTACAATACTTAATATGTCAGAAGTTTATACAGCTATCCAGCAGGGAACAGTTGACGGACAGGAAAACCCTGTAGCGGCAATTGATTCAAATAAGCTTTATGAAGTATGTCCTTATATAACAGACTGGACTTATTGTTGGGATCCTGCTTTTATAATGTGGAATAAAGACCTTATAGAAGGACTTTCTCCGGAAGATAAAGAAATTTTCGTTCAGGCTTCCAAAGATGCAGCCGAATATATAAATAACCTTATTGCAGAAAATGACAAAAAACAGGTTGATGGCTTTAAAGCTGCCGGCTGTGAAGTTGTAACTCTTACTCCTGAACAGGAAGCTGTATTTAAAGAACTTGCAATGCCTGTATATGATGAATACAGAGAAAAACTTGGTGCTGACCTTGTTGACGGTTTAATCGCCGCTGTTGATGAAGCTAAGAACAACTGATATGCTCTGTGCGTTGCCCCGGCGGTTAAAATCCGTCGGGATATATTTTACTCCAAAAGGAGGTAGTAATAATGAAAAACAATATATTTGTAAAAATTTTCAATCATATAGAAGAAGCTCTTTTGTCTGTAACATTCGTTATAATGACATTAATCTGTTTTATACAGGTTATAACAAGATATATTTTTCACTATTCAATGCCTTGGTCAGAAGAAGTCCTTCGTGCTCTCTTTGTATGGAGTTCTTGTCTCGGAATAAGTCTCGGTTTCAGAACAAAGAGCCATTTGGGAGTTGATGCCGTTGTAAGCCTTTTCCCGAAGAAACTCAAAAATATATTTACATATATTTCTTATATCATAGTAATTCTTTTCTGTCTTGTAATGATTTATTACTCAGCCGGAATAACAAACCATCAGTTTATAACAAATCAAAAAACCATAGCTGTAGGAATGCCTATTGCCTATGTATCTGTTTCCCTTGTTGTAGGCTTTACTCTCACTATTATAAGAATTATTCAAGTTATGGTTGAAACCTTTACTTCCAAAAACAAAAAAGATGAGACACATATATCCGAAGGACTGCTTTAAAGAAAGGAAGTGTTTTAAATGTCACAGATGGTTCCTATTATTTTAGCAACATTTGTAGTTTTTCTTTTCATAAATGTTCCTATAGCTGTAAGCCTCGGCTTTTCAGCTTTAATATCAATCCTTGCTGTCGGCAAGCTTCCTCCTACTCTTGTTCCTCAGCTTGTATATGCTGCATCTGATTCATATTCTCTAATTGCAATACCGTTTTTTATGCTTGCCGGTTCTCTTATGGAAACAGGCGGCCTTTCTAAAAGATTAATCGACTTTGCTGATGAGATAGTAGGTTCTGTTCCCGGCGGTCTTGGCGTAATTGCAATAATAACCAGTATGTTCTTTGCCGCTATATCAGGTTCAGGTCCGGCAACCGTTGCCGCTCTCGGCGGAATATTAATACCTGCAATGAAAGAAGCTAATTATGACAAACGCTATGCAGCAGCTTTAATGGCAACTGCCGGAGCTATAGGTATAATAATACCTCCAAGTATACCTATGATAGTATATGCCGTTCAGGCAGAAGTTTCTGTGGGAAATATGTTTATGGGCGGTTTTGCTCCCGGAATTATATTCGGTCTTATACTTATAATTCTTAATTATATTATATCAAAAAAATACGGTTATAAGGGAGTAGAAAAAGAAAGAAATTTAAAAACTATATTAAAAGCTTTCAAAAGTGCATTCTTTGCTCTTCTTATGCCAGTTATAATATTAGGCGGAATTTACGGAGGTGTGTTTACACCTACCGAAGCTGCCGGTGTATCTGTTGTATATGGTTTTATTGTAGGTGCATTCTTTTACAGAGAACTTAAATTTAAAGATGTTCCAAAAATGCTCGTTAAAGCAGCAATAGGTTCCGCTACCGTTTTATTTATAATAATGGGTGCATCTGCATTTTCATACATAATTGTAAGTCAGGGTGTTCCTGCGGCACTTGTTAAATGGGTAAGCAATGCCACAAGCAATAAAATAGTCGTGCTTCTTTTAATAAATATACTTCTTTTAATTGCCGGCTGTTTCCTTGATGCAAGTTCAGCAATTATTGTTCTTGTTCCTCTCCTTCTTCCTTTAGCTAAGGCTGTTGGAGTAAATCCTCTGCATTTTGGCATAATAATGGTAGTAAACCTTGCCATAGGTCTCATTACTCCTCCTGTAGGTCTTGATTTATTTGTAGCCTGCAACATAGCCAAAATAAATATAAGTGATATAGTAAAAGCTCTTATGCCTTTGCTTGTTGCTACACTAATAGCACTTATGCTTATAACTTATATACCTGAAATTTCATTATTCATACCAAAGCTTTTTGGTGCTAAAGGTGTATAACCATATTGTGGAAGGAGCCGATTAATATGTCTGAGCGAGTAATTACTAACCTTTTAAAAGACGTAAAAATACCGAAAATGGTATTGGTTCACCAGAAATTCAAAAGACCTAAAATTGAAACCGAGAATATAGCACCTACTATAATTTCTCAGTTTGAAGAAGATAAATTCAACTCAAGAATAAAACCCGGTATGAACATCTGTATAACCTGTGGCAGCCGCGGAATAAGTAATATACCTCTTATAATAAAAACAATATCGGATTTTTGTAAATCAAAGGGTGCAAACCCATTTGTAGTGCCGGCAATGGGAAGTCACGGTGGTGCCACTGCCGAAGGTCAACTTGAAATATTAAAATCACTCGGTGTAACAGAAGAATCTGTCGGCTGCCCTATAAAATCATCTATGGAGACTGTAGTTGTAGGCCACACTGTTGTAGGTGATATAAGACCAGAGGAAATTGAAGTAAGAATTGATAAAAATGCTGCCGAAGCCGACGGTATAATATTGTGCGGAAGGATTAAAGCTCATACTGCATTCAGAGGAGAATACGAAAGCGGTCTTATGAAAATGATGACCATAGGCCTCGGCAAACAGCAGGGAGCCGAAAGCTGTCACAAAAACGGATTTAAATATATGGCTTACCTTGTTCCTACTTTCGGAAGAATAATAATGAAAAACGCCCCTATTCTTTTCGGCCTTGCCATATTGGAAAACAGCTTTGATGAAACCTGTAAACTCGTTGCCTTAACTCCCGAAGAAATAGACCAAAAAGAACCTGAGCTTCTTAAAGAATCATTTACATATCTTCCAAAAATATATTTTGATGATTGTGATGTTCTTATTGTTGATGAATTCGGCAAAAATATAAGCGGCGAAGGCATGGATCCCAATATAACAGGAACTTTTGCAACTCCTTATGCTTCCGGTGGCATTAAAGCACAAAAAAGAGCTATTTTAAGACTTACAGAAGAAACTCACGGAAATGCCCACGGTTTCGGAATGGTTGATGTTATAAGCAAAAAATTTTTTGACGAACTTGATTTGGAGGCAACATATCCAAACAGTATTACCTCAACTGTTCTTGAGTTTGCAAAAATACCTATGGTTATGATTAATGATAAAGAGACATTTCAAGTATGTATTAAATCCTGTACCGAAATAAATAAAGAAAAAGTTCGAATAGTAAGAATAAAAAACACTCTCGATATGGAATATATATATGTATCAGAAGCAATGATAAATGAGGTTAAATTAAATCCTAACCTTGAGATTGCCGGTGAACCTCAGGAACTTTTATTTGACTTAAACAACAATTTAAACATTTAATTTCACTATTAAAAATAATAGGTCGGTTTTAACCTCCTACATTTAAATCACACCCTTATCCGACCTATTATTAAATATTATCCTTATTTTAATAATGACTCTCCTATAAAAAATAATAACTAAAAACAATACCTTTTTATATCGTCAGCGTTTACATAGCTGACGATATTTTAATTTTCTTATCCGATTAAAATACAGTCATACATAATTTGTACTTCCTAAAACATAAAAATACCCCATATAGAACTTTTTGTCCTATATGGGGCAATATATCAAAACATCAACAGTCTATGTTTTTATTTATTATTTAAATACATCAACCATATCAAGCTTTTCCCAAGGGAGATCAAGGTCATTTCTGCCGAAGTGACCGTAAGCAGCTGTCTGTTTGTAGATAGGTCTTCTAAGGTCAAATCTGTTTATAATTCCCTTTGGTGTAAGGTCGAAGTTCTTCTGAACGATTTCTTCAAGCTTTTCATCGGCAATCTTGCCTGTACCGAACGTATTTACATTGATTGAAACAGGCTGAGCAACACCGATTGCGTAAGCAAGCTGAATTTCGCATTTATCGGCAGCACCGCTTGCAACAATGTTCTTTGCAACGTGTCTTGCTGCGTAGCAAGCACTTCTGTCAACTTTCGTTGGGTCTTTGCCGGAGAATGCACCGCCGCCGTGACGAGCATATCCGCCGTATGTGTCTACGATAATCTTTCTGCCTGTAAGACCGCTGTCTCCCTGAGGACCGCCGATAACGAAACGTCCTGTCGGGTTGATGAAGTATTTTGTATTTTCATCAAGAAGTTCCGCCGGGATAACTGCCTTGATTACTTTTTCGATAATATCTTTTTCTATTGTATCGTGGTCAATTTCAGGTGCGTGCTGGCTTGAAATAACAACTGTATCAATTCTTACAGGCTTGTCATCTACATATTCAACTGTAACCTGAGATTTTCCGTCCGGTCTGAGATAGCCGAGAGTGCCGTTTTTTCTAACCTCTGTAAGCTTTCTTGTAAGCTTATGAGCAAAAGAAATAGGTGCAGGCATATAATCGTCTGTCTCATTGCAGGCAAAACCGAACATCATGCCCTGGTCGCCGGCACCTTCGTTATCAACACCCATAGCAATATCCGGTGACTGACCCTTGAGAGATGTTATAACGGCACATGAATCACAGTCGAAACCGAATTTGGCTCTTGTATAACCTATTTCTCTAACTGTTTCCCTTGCTATTTCTTCAATATCGACATAGCAGTTTGTTGTAACTTCGCCCATTACATAAATAAGACCTGTTGTAGTTGTTGTCTCGCAGGCAACTCTGGCAAGAGGGTCTTTTGCAAGTATTGCATCAAGCACTGCGTCAGAAATCTGGTCGCAGATTTTATCCGGATGTCCTTCTGTAACAGACTCAGAAGTAAAAAGTCTTCTTGACATAGAATAAATCCTCCTTTTTAATTATAAAAAATATATTCTTAACAAAAAAATAAGCCCTACAGGGCTGAATACAACTTATCTTACACATTTATAATAAATGTGTGGGAATTAGCACCGTACATAAAGCCGGTTGCCGGGTGTCACAGGGCCCTGTCCCTCGACCACTCTTGATAAGCTCACTATAAGATTAAATTCGTTTTTGAATATTACAGAAGCTATTATAACACATAATTTATATATTGCAAGCAGAAATTTATTATATTTTCAAAAATATGTGTGTTATGATAAGTTTTATTTATTAATAATGGTTTTCTGTTTAAAATTCGGTAAATATAAATTTATATAAGACCTTGGGCGTTTTCACAAGGTCTTATATGGATTTGATTTTTATCGGAATTTAATATGCATTATCTTACAATTCCAGAATCTCTTTTTTCTTCTCGTCAAATTCTTCCTGTGTTATAATTTCCGAATCAAGAAGATCCTTTAATTTCATTAATCTATCGGCGTCCCCTATATTCGGCATACCTGTATTTGCCTGATACGCATTTGCAAAAACAGCATTTACGGTTTCTTTATCTTCCGTAGAAACATCTTCTTTCAGCCACAGCCCTGTTAAAATAAATCCGCAAGACCAAACAATACAAACTAATACTACTATTAATATTTCGATCCCCTCAAAACTTCCATCTTTCAAAAAATTGTATATATTTGAAACAAAATATATAACACCCGGAACAAACCAAATATTTTTTACGATTTTATTCCCCTTTAAATTCAAAATACACATAGCGGCAATTAGAGAAATTGATATAAAAATCGTAATATTAAACAGAGTTTCTCCCTGTGAAATCTGAATTAATTTAATTATAGCAGTTACTATTGAAGAAACAGCTACCGCTTTTTTATTTTTAATAAAAACCGTTACTGCCATTACACCAAAACCAATCCAACTAATAAGTGCCAATATATCATCAAAATATATACTTGAATCATATATATCATAGTAATATGATACAGCAAGTAAATAAATCCCCCATACTGCAAATATCCCAAAACTTATTGCTGCCAAAGTACAATAAATCTTATATTTTTTATTTTCCACTTATTCATCACTCCATTTCCTTCGTCTTTTGCTCTTTTCAAATCATCATAAGAGTCAAAACATCTTTTTTCATTTTATCACCTGTTACATAAGACTAAGAAGCTGTGCCTTCTTTTCTTCAAACTCTAATTCCGTAATAATCCCCTGTTCTTTTAATTCATTGTATTTTTTCAGTTCTTCCGCTACATCCCTTCCGGCAATGTTTGGTACCGAATTATTGGGAAGGCCGTAGGCCGTATTGTTGTTTGCATTCTGCTGTGCATTTTTATCCGGAATAAACTGTACGTGAATAATTGCCACAATAAAAAGCATCCATCCGTAGAACCACCAAAGCCCGAAACTGTAACCTTTATTTTTGGCTATATTGGCAGGAATAAGACCAAGACCTGCCGCAATTAATAAACATATAAACCAATATATAACCCACATAAAATATTCCTCCGTTCTTTTAGCATTTACTTTTTTTAATACTTCGTTTACCTCTAAGCAGTATAACCTGCTTTTTTCTCATATCTTTCCCCCTCAATTTTTATGCCGATTATACTTAATAAGCATAAAATTCACTAAATACTGCAACCTAAATTCCCAACTGATTTAAAAATACATAAATATAATTTTTTTGATTTCCCCCTTTTAAATTGCACAATATTTTTTCTCTATTGCATAATTATTATATATATTTCATGAAATATATAATTCCATTATAGTCATTATAATGACTATAGTCAACATTAATATCTATATCTTAATCTTATCTTGGATTGGATTGGAGGTATAGATTATGATAAATTATTCGCCATTTTGGAAAACATTAAAAGAATCTTTAGAATCAACCTACACGTTAATAAACAAATATCATTTATCGAGTGCTACTATTGATAAACTTCGGAAAAACAAACCTATAACAACTACAACAATTAATGATTTGTGCAGAATTTTGAAATGCAAAGTTGAAGATGTTTTGTTATATGTTGAAGATGAAAATGATCAAATACTATAGAATTTTTATGGTGAAAAAGTGTACGCAAACTGTATAATTTTAATTAATTTTTATACCAAAAAATCCCATTCAAAGTATTTGAATGGGATTTTCTCAAAAGCAAATCAGATTTTTTTGAACCGCAGATTTTTCTTTTTAATCTCTGCATTTCATTACATACAGTAAACCGCTTTTTATCTCTATCTCTGCCCTATCGGAAAGCATAACATTGCTTACGGCTATTATTCTGTTACCGAAATATAACTTTCCGTCATTAAGTGCATATTCAAGTCCTTTTGTGGTAACGCCCGTTACCTCAGGTGTCATGGGAATAAGTGAAACTATATCGCCCTTTTTCCCTTCTATTTCGGCTTTTTTCGATATAAGCTCAACTTCGTTGTTTTCGTTTATAAGCTTTGCCTTTATGCCGTCTTTTTCCAATGAATACAAAAGCTGCATATTAGCCATTGTATGGTCCATTCGGCTGCCTATTCCGGCAGTTATTATAAGCTCATTACAGCCCTTTTCCAAAGCCGCATCTATTCCCAGTTCCATATCCGTTTCGTCCTTCTTGCACGGAAACTGCTTAAACGGCACTTTAAGGTTTTTGAAATACTCAAATGTATCACTGTCAACGGAATCAAAATCACCGACTATAATGTCAGGCACAATATTCATATTTCTTGCGTGTTTCATTCCTGCGTCACAGCAGACAATATAGCTGTCTTTTATGTATTTTTCCAAAAAAGAATAATCCTTTATTTCCGCACCGCCGAAAATTAATGCTCTCATTTTTTTCCACTTCCTGTTTGTAATTAATAAATGTTAAAAGTTTTACTCAATTTTTTCAAAAAATTGTGGGGTGTTGGGGTAAAACCCCAAGGTCTTTTATTTATTAAAGAGTATTTTAATGGAGTTTGAGGGTGCTTTTACGATAGAAAAACACCCTCAACACTAATCTGTTTGTGTAATTTTATTTCTTGGAATAATTTTTTACATATACAATTTTTTATTCGTATTCTTTCATTATTCTTACAAACTCTGCGGCAGCCTCGCCGGGGTCTTCCTGACCGAATACGGCAGAACCTGCAACTATACAGTCTGCTCCGGCATCAAGTACCTGTCTGAGGTTTTTAAGGCTTACACCGCCGTCAATCTGTATGTCGAAATTAAGCTTTCTCTCTTTTCTTGCTTTTACAAGAGAAGGAATTTTTTCAAGTGCCTCCGGTATAAATTTCTGTCCGCTGAATCCCGGATAAACAGTCATAACAAGCACCATTTCCACCTTATCAAGAACGGAAACAAGGGCCTCTACAGGTGTATCCGGCTTTATTGTAACACCTGCCTTACAGCCGAGAGAATGTATTTTTTCCACCATTGCAACAATATCCGTACAAGCCTCAAAATGTACGTTAAGAATGTCCGCTCCGGCATTTGCAAAATCCTGAAGGTAATTTTCAGGGTTTTCAATCATAAGATGAACATCAAATACAAGGTCTGTAACAGGACGTATGCTCTTTAATATAGGTGCTCCGAATGATATGTTAGGAACAAAATGTCCGTCCATAATATCAAGATGTATATACTGTGCTCCTGCATTCCTTATAGCTGAAAGCTCATCGCTAAGCTTTGAAAAATCAGCTGATAAAAGTGATGGTGAAAGTATCTTTTTCATAATTACCGCTTCCTTTCTTCAAACAATTCATTTATTTCTTCATAAAGTGCTTTATACCTTTCATATCTGGCAGTGCTTATATTTTCCCCTACTTGCTCTTTTACGCCGCAGTCAGGCTCATTTATATGTCTGCATGATGAAAATCTGCATGAGGCATACTTTCTGAACTCAGGAAAGTAGTTTTTAAGTTCATCAGGGTTTATGTTGTTTAAATAAAGAGAAGTAAATCCAGGTGAATCCACAACAAAGCTTCTGTCACATATTTCCATAAGCTCCGCATGACGTGTCGTATGCTTTCCTCGCTCTATTTTCCTGCTTATTTCCCCTGTCATAAGCTTAAAATCCGGATTAAGACAATTTATAAGGCTGCTCTTTCCCGCTCCGGAAGGGCCTGCAACAACAGATATTTTTCCTTCTATACATTCTTTCAGCTTATCTATATTTATTTTTCCTTCTGCCGAAAGAGGAATTACCCTGTAGCCTGCCTGTGAATACAGTTTAACATATTTTTCGTAATTTTTTTCTGTATCCAAGTCAATTTTATTTATACATATGGTTATTTCGAGTTTTTGTTCTTCTGCCAGTATAAGAAATCTGTCCAGAAGATCAGGATTCAGATTTGGGCTTACTGCCGCAAATATAATCAATGCCTGATCAACATTGGCAACTCTCGGTCTTATAAGCTGATTTCTTCTCGGCTTAATAACATCAAGACTTCCTTTTTTGTTTTTCTCGTCCAAAACACTTATCTGAACATAGTCCCCAACAGTAGGAGTAACCTTCTCTTTGCGAAACTTACCCCTTGCACGGCATTCAAATATGCCGTCTTTTGTATCTATATAATAAAAACCGCCTATTCCTTTTATTATTGTACCGTCAAGCATTAATTGCCCCCTGAAAAATCAACTGTCTGGCTCCACTGATAAACATTATCTATATAGCACTGAATTTCTGCCTGTCCCGAACCCGAAACACTTATTGAAAGCGGAAAATCACTAAGAGCGTGCTTGCTGTCATAAGCAACCTCTACAGAGCTTCCGTTTATTATTTTAAGTACCTTCACAGGTATGCTGTTTATATCGGCATAGTTTGAAGGTGCTTCAACGGTAAACGAAAGTGTCTTTGTCTGTTCTGCCGGCTGCTGTGTCTGGCTGTTGTTTTCATTATTGTTTGAGTTATTTTCTTCTTCGCTGTTGTCGGAAGGGCCTTTACTTACTTCAAAATTAATAACCGAATCCTTAGCAACCTCACTTCCGCTTGCTATAGACTGTTTTATTACCTGATCCTTTGGCTTATCTGATTCCTGTGAGCTGATTGAACCAAGCTGAAGTCCGGCAGCAGCAAGCTCACTCTTTACCGCCGATATGTCTTTTCCGACAAAGTTAGGTACTGTCACATTAACATCTTCTGCACCTTTGCTTACTTTTAAGACAATTTTCTTTGTTGAATCCGTTTCAGTCTGTGCCGCTGGGTTCTGTTCCATAACAAGGCCTTCTTTTACATCATCACTGAATTCGTATTCAATTTCAGGCTTCTGTCCGCCGAGAGATGTTATTTCTTCTACCGCCTTGTCTTTTTCTTCGCCCACAACATTAGGCATTGTAAATGACTTCTGTCCGAGGCTTACGGCAACATCTATTGTTGTGCCTTCCGTTACCATTTCACCCTTTATAGGAGACTGTGCAATAATTTTTCCTTCGTCCATATCGCTGTAGTCTTTTTCGGAAACATTTATTTTAAGACCGAGTTTTTCGGCTTCTTTCTGTGCCTGTTCAACTGTGTATCCCTCAAAGTTAGGCACTTCTATATCGCCTTCCTGTGAGGAAGATGAGCTTGACGAATGTGATCCGAAAATTCCCTGTCCCGCAAGGAACTTCGTGCCGAAAAAGCTTATAAGTGCTATTATTACAAGTGCCGTTATTACAGCTGCGATTATAGTCTTTTTCTCTTTTCTCTTGTAGTATTCGTCATCATCGTCATCGTAATAATCGTCGTCCTCGTCCTCATCTTCTATTTTTACAGCTTTTTTATATGTTCTTGGCTGAGGCTGTGGTTTAGGTTTAGATTTTGCTTTTTTTCTGTTTCCTCTTGAAAATCTTGACTTTGAAGAATAGTCAATATCATTATCATCGTCTTCATAGTCATCGTCTTCATAATCATCATCTTTTGATATTACTATTTTTTTGTTGTATTCTTCGAACTTATCAGATGCGTCCTTAGCAATATTTCTTTTCTTTCTGTTGTTTATTCCGTCTATCTCAACACGTATCTGTTCGTCACCGTTTTCCGAAATATTGTCTGTATCGTCTGTATTTTCGGTTTCTTCTTTAGGAGCAAAATTTTCTTTTATTCCCGTTTCTTCCTTAACAGCCTCTTGTTCGGCATCACCTACAGCAACGGTTTCAACATTTTCTTTTATGTTTTCCTTTATATCGTCAACATCTTCCACCGGCTCAACAGGCCTGTTTTTCTGTATAGCTGTTTTTTCTGCCAAAGCCATTTTAAGGTCGGAAAGAAGGTCATCGCTTGAGCTGTATCTGTCGTCCTTCTTCTTTGCGGAAGCTTTATTTATTATTGATATTATTGTATCACTTACATTAGGATTAAACTGTCTTATATCAGGCATCTCATTATTTAAATGTTTGAGTGCTATTGCTATGGAATTATTTCCGTCAAAAGGAACGTGTCCCGTAAGCATTTCAAACATTGTTATACCTATTGAATAAATGTCGCTTTTTTCGTCTACATATCCGCCTCTTGCCTGTTCCGGCGAGAAATAGTAAACAGAACCGACTGCATTTGTTGTCATTGTTACTGTAGAAACATCAGCGGCACGGGCTATGCCGAAATCCGTTATCTTTATTGTTCCGTCAACGCTTATGAGTATATTTTCCGGTTTAATATCCCTGTGGACAACACCGTTTTTATGTGCATTTGCAAGTGCCGCAGCCATCTGTATTGCAATGCTTAATGTTACAACCTCATCAAGTGGTGCATTTTCCTTTATAACTTTTTTAAGAGTATCGCCGTGAACATATTCCATAACTATGTAATATATTCCGTTATCCTCTCCCACATCGTAAACATTTACTATATTAGGGTGAGAAAGCCTTGCAGCTGAACGAGCCTCTGTTGTAAATCTTGATTTAAAATCGTCCTCTGCCGTAAACTCCTCTTTAAGTACCTTTACCGTTACATTTCTTTCAAGTTTAAGGTCTCTGCCTCTGTATACCACAGCCATTCCGCCGACACCTATTTTTTCCTGTATTTCATAGCGTCCGCTGAGTATTGTACCTGTGCTAAGAATCATCTGTTTCACCTCATGTCTATAATAATGGCGGAGATATTGTCAATTCCGCCCATATTGTTGGCAGTATCTATAAGTTTTTCGATTTCCGTTTCCAAGCCTTCGTCTTTATTCAGTATTTCGGATATCTTTTCATCAGAAACCATATTTGTCAGTCCGTCTGAGCATATAAGTATTTTATCCTCCGGCTCAAGTTTTTCTATAACCGTATCAACAAGAATTGTTTTCTCGCTCCCTACAGCCCTTGTTATAACATTCTTGTTAGGGTGGTTATGTGCTTCCTCCAAAGTCAGCTTTCCCTGCTTTACCATTTCCATAACAAATGAATGGTCTCTTGTAAGCTGTTTAAGTTCTCCTTTTCTGTACATATATGCTCGGCTGTCACCTACATGTGCAATATAAAGCGTATCCTTTTCAACAGCGGCACAAGTAAAGGTTGTTCCCATGCCGTCAAATAACTCATTTTCTTTTGATTTTTCATATAACTTTGTATTGCTAAGCAGAATACCCTCTACCATTGTATCAAGGAGATTATCGGTATTTATTTGTTCATCAGACCTGTTTTTTATAAAATCCGTAAATATTTCCACCGAATATCTGCTGGCTATTTCTCCGGCCTTATGTCCTCCCATTCCGTCAGCCACTATATATAAATTAAGCGGACTGTCGGAAGGCGAAATGTATATGGTATCTTCATTGTTTTTTCTTACAAGCCCCGTAACACTTTTTCCCAGAGCGTTCATTTTTTGCAGTCACCTCCTGCTTTATAACCGTTAAAACTTTATGCTCTACGGTTGTTTTTATGTTAATTTTTATTAAGATAACTTCTTCTCAGCTGTCCGCAGGCTGCATTTATATCACTTCCGAGTTTTCTTCTTACGGTTGTCTCTATGCCCTTTGAATTAAGAAGTGCCGCAAAATTCTGAATGGTTTCTTCGTTGCTCTTTACAAAATCTCGTTCCTTAACATCGTTTACCGGAATAAGATTTACATGACAGAGCATTCTTTTCAGCCTTGAGGCAAGCTCCAAAGCCGCCTCCCTGCTGTCATTTACACCTCTCATCATAGCATACTCGAAAGTAATTCTTCTTTTTGTATAATCGGAATAATTCTTGCAGGCTGTAAGAAGTCTGTCCATATTGTATTTTTTGGAAACAGGCATTATCTTGTTTCTTATTTCGTCATTAGGTGCGTGTAAAGAAACGGCAAGAGTAATCTGCAAATCTTCTTCTTTCAGCCTGTCTATTCCGTCTGCAAGGCCACAGGTAGAAAGAGTAATGTGTCTTTGACCTATGCTTATGCCGTTTTCGGAATTAAGTATTTTTATAAATTTCAAAACATTGTCATAGTTGTCAAGCGGTTCTCCGCTTCCCATAAGAACGACGCTTGATATTCTTTCTCCTATATCCTCCTGAATCATATATATCTGAGAAAGAATTTCTCCCGCAAGAAGATTGTATTCAAGTCCATTAAGTGTTGATGCACAGAATGCACAGCCCATTCTGCATCCGGCCTGTGATGAAACACAAACTGCATTTCCGTATGAATAACGCATAAGAACACTTTCTATCACGTTGTCGTTATCAAGTGCAAAAAGATATTTGGTTGTTCCGTCCTTTTGTGACTGGAGTTTGTCTACTATTTTTAAATTGCTTATTTTTGTTTCCTGTGAGAGCTTTTCTCTGAGCTGTTTTGAAAGGTTTGTCATTTCATCAAATGACTTTACTCTTTTGTCATGAAGCCACTGAAAAACCTGTTTTGCTCTGAACTTAGGCTCTCCTATTGTTGCAAAAAAATCCTGCATTTCTTCAAGTGTCATGGATTTTAAATCCGTCTTTGCCATTTTTTTACTCCTTTCGTCTTAGTTTGGCTATAAAAAATCCGTCTGTTTTATGAACATTTGTAAAAAGCTGTATATATCCGTTTTTACTGTCAGGCGAACTTATATTTTTAACATATTCGCTTATGTCAACCGTTTCAAAAGGGAAGTTTTCAATAAACCATTCTATGTTTTTCTGATTTTCCTTTTTTGATACGGTACAGGTGCTGTATACCAGTATTCCGCCTTTTTTTACATACTGCCATACTGTCGAGAGCATCTGACGCTGTATTTTTATAAGTGAATCTATATCATTTCCGTTTTTTGTAAGTCTTATGTCGGCTTTTTTTCGCATAAGACCAAATCCCGAACAAGGTGCGTCCAAAAGTACACGGTCATATTTTTCTATATCTTTTTCATTTAATTCGGTTGCGTCAAAGTTTTCTGTCTTTATTATATCTATACCAAGTCTTTTTGCCGTATCATCTATAAGCTGTAATCTATGGTCGAATATATCTCTTGCTGTAATGCTTCCTTCGTTTTCCATTATTTCCGCCATAAGAACGGTCTTTCCTCCCGGTGAAGCACATACATCAAGGTTGTTTTCACCTTTTTTTGGCGAGAGTATATTCACCGCCAGCGACGAGCTTTCGTCCTGAACATGGAAATATCCTTTTTTAAAAGCCGAAAGTGATGACATATCACTTACCTTAGATATCCTCAGACTGTTTTTAAGTATAACTCCGTCCTCAAACAAAACCCCATCTTTTTCAAGGCTTTCTTTAAGTCCTTCCATGTCTGTCTTTAAAGTATTCATACATATGTTAACAGACGGTTTTTCACCGTTTGCAATACATAATTTTTCCGTAAAATCCTCTCCGTAATAGCTTATCCACATTTTTACAAGCCATAACGGATGAGAATATCTTATACTTATATATTCCGCTTTATTTTCCGGAAAATCAACAGATTTATAGCCTTTGGCAATTTTTCTCAAAACAGCATTGGCAAAACCTGAAAGTCCAAAAAGGCCTCTTTTTTTAATCAGCTTTACACTTTCGTTAATGGCAGCACTTTCCGGCACGTCCATAAACATTATCTGGTAAACACAGCTTCTGAATACTGCCAAAACCCAAGCCTTCATTTTCTCTGTCTTTGTATTTGAAAACGTATTTATAACATAATCAATATATATTATGTTCCTTAATGTTCCGTTTACGTTTTCGGTAACAAACGCTCTGTCTCTTGGCGGCATTGCACCGTTTTGTTTAAGAGCCTTTTTGAGTGCAATATTACTGTAGCTTGAATTTACTGCTATATCCTCAAGTATTTCGGCACAAACCTCTCTCGGATTTATAATTATCATATAATCTTCCTTCCAAAAACATATCAATATATTATTTTACATCAAATATATATGTCGGGCAAATATTTTTCTCCATAAGTTATAATTATATCATATTATCTTGTATAAATCTCCAAAAAAACATAAATATTTTTGGTGAAAATAAATGAATAGTAAGACCTTGGGGTGTCACCCAAACTCCTGACAATTTTTTAAAAAACCGGACAAAAATTTTTCTTAAAATTGTCGAGTAAAATCAGATTTGCAATGCTTTTAGCCGTCCCCGAAAGGGAAGGTGTCAGGTGTAAGCCTGACGGAATGATTATTATCGCCGATTTTATATTTTACTAAATATTATACCTGTTTTATTTTTCATGTTAAGCAAATAAATTCATACATTCCATTAAAGTCACCTTATGTGATATTTTGTTTTTTTCATTTGTTCTCAATTCATGTATTTATTTTGATTTATCTATATAAATCTCACAAAAAATAAAATATTTTTTCTCTATATATGATATTGTATTTTCGTTTCGTGTATATTAATATTATTTTGTAACCATATACAACATATTTATACAAGAAAGGAAGTCATATCTTATGAAGAAAATCAAAAAAATTTTAACCGTTTTATTTGCTTGTATGCTTATCTCCTCTACAGCTTTTGCACACAGCGGAAGAACCGACTCTGCCGGCGGACACCACGATTATAAAAATGTAAGCGGCCTCGGAAGTTATCATTACCACCACGGATATTCGGCACACCTTCATCCAAACGGTATCTGCCCTTATTCATCAGCCGCACAGACAACATCTTCAAAACCAAAAAGCACATCATCATCTTCTTCAACAACAGCCGCTCCTAAAGTACAGGTTGAAAAAACTCTGCCGACAGATATAAAAGCCTACATAGACAGCTATTTCATTCCTTCCGTAAACTACAAAGATTCACAGTTTGTCGTTGCCGAGGATTTATCAAGCTACGGTTATGATGTTAACTGGGATGCATCCGAAAGAACACTTAAAATAAGCAAAAATTCAGCAAAGACAAAATCTGCCATTGCCCTTAATAATCCATCAGAACAATACGAAATAAAATCCAGCGATATAAAAACATATCTCTACAACTCATCAACCGGAAACTATGACCTTCTTACATCATACAACATAGGCGGAAAAACAATAGTCAAGTTCTCACAGCTTGGAGAAACTGTATGGAACTCATCAGCACGTTCATCAACTTTAAGCTACTGATATTAAAATTTAATGTTTAAAATATTCAGGCACAATGTTATTATAAGTCTGTAAATACATTCTTTAAGGAGAACTCAAATGAAAATATTTATAGACGCAGACGGCTGTCCCGTAAGACAGATAGCTGTTAAAATCGCAAAAAAATATAACATTGAAATTATTCTTGTTTCCGATACAAGCCATATAATAAACGAACCGGACTGTGAAAACATAACCGTTGACAAACAGTCTGACTCTGCCGATTTTGCAATAGTAAACCGAATGTCTGAAGGTGACTGCTGTATAACGCAGGATTACGGTTTGGCATCAATGGTACTTGCCAAAAACTGTTTTGCCATACACCAGAACGGATTTTTATATACTTCCGACAATATAGACAGAATGCTTTTTGAACGGCATATATCAAAAAAGCTTCGTAATGCCGGAAAACATTCCGTAAAGCACAAAAAGCGTACAGCCGAAAACGACTCTCGGTTTGAAGAATTTTTCGACAACTTTATTAAAACCGTGGGCGTTGCCCACACCCACGATTTTTTGAAAAAAATCGAGTAAAACTTTTATCAAAACGCAATTTCATTGCGTTTTTCGGAACAAAAATATAAGTTGAGTTATTAAGATTTGACTTTTCTCAAATTTTGCCCAATGAAATCAATTTTGCACTGCTTTTTGCCGTCCCTGAAAGGAATGTGTCACGAAGTGACGAAAGGGTTAGCATTCTCCCTTGCGGAGAAGGCTTATTAACTGAAATTTTATACTTAATATCAAAATACCATGGCAAATGCCATGGTATTTTGAGGGTGTCGACAAAGTCGACACCTAAGTCGAAATCAGGATTTCGACTTGTTCAAACAGAAGAATAAACAGACAGGTTCCATCGGCTTAAAAGCCTTGAAACCTGCTGTTTTCCTCGTCGGAAATGAATTCCGACTGC
>CAKQPE010000004.1 GCA_934256695.1 uncultured Eubacteriales bacterium | reverse complement strand
TCTAAAAATGCAATGAAATTGCATTTTATCAAAAGTTTTACTAAATTTTTTTCAAAAAATTTTCGGGGTTTGGGGTGTAACCCCAAGGTCTTTCAGTACGATAAATTTATATTTACCGAGGTTTTATTGTGCTTTGTGGCACAATAGCAGGGGTATGGTCTTTTTCGGCAAATATGTTCAGATATATTGAGATATTCTGGATTATAATTGCGGGAATGGTTATAGGCGGCTGCCTTGGTGTTATATGCCACGGCATATTGAAATACTTGAAAAATAAGTAATATTAAATAAAGATTATATAATATTTGTTTATTTGACTTTAAATTCATAAACATATATAATGTATTTATCAGGTGGGCAGTTCTGTAGAGGACTGTCCATTTTTAGCAAATCGCTGTGGGAGTAAAAAATGATTGATGAATACGGTTTTTTTGAAGCTCATAAATATTCTTCAAATAATAAACCATCGCTTTCAGATGACAAAAAATGCGGTTGTTTTTATTGTTTGAATATATTTAATCCGTCTGAAATTAAAAAATATATAAAAGATAATTCGGGTACGGCTGTCTGTCCTTACTGCGGTGTAGACTCTGTTATAGGTGAAAGTTCCGGATACCATATTACAAAGGAGTTCCTTAAAGGAATGTATAATGTTTGGTTTAATGACGGATTGGGTTTGGAAGTATCGGAGCTAAGTACAATTTTTGGAAAGTTAAAAATTTTTGTTGACGAAAAAGAGAAAAAATTTACACGTTATTATATTGAGAAGGACAAGAAAAACTATCCCGATGTAGATGCGGTATACGGTATTACGGTAAATATTGAACCCGATGGCAATGAGCATAAACTTGAAGTAAAAATTATTGACTGTAAATTTAAAAGCGAAATCTGTCCCGATGAAAGATTTGAAGCCGTATCGTTTTATGGCAACAACGGAAAGCTGACTTTGGGTTGTGAAGCGTCATTCGGCGACTATGAAGAATACGGGTTTGATTATGACGGAGTTACAATCAGTAACGGAATTGAAATTTATACCTTTAAAACAACGAAAACATATGAATTTAAGTTTGGTATATGCCAGATAAAAAATGTTACACCTGAAAATGATATTCAGACATGGCTGGGAGCAGATCCGTTTTATTGGTAATTATTAGTAATGAGTTTATAAAAAGGAGATGTTTTTATGAACATTACCGTATATCTTGGGGCAAACGAAGGAAACGACGGCTCATTTAAGGAAGCGGTAAGAGAACTTGGTACGTGGATAGGAAAGAGCGGAAACAACCTTGTTTACGGCGGTTCGGAGTCGGGACTTATGGGCGAGATTGCCAAAAGCGTTTTAGCCGCCGGAGGAGAAGCAACAGGTGTTGAACCGCAGTTTTTTATAGACAAAGGTTTTGAGTATGGCGGACTTACAAGGCTTATTGTTACAAAGGATATGTCCGAGAGAAAAGCAAAAATGATTGAGCTTGGAGATGCTTTTATTGCCTTTCCGGGAGGAACGGGGACTTTGGAGGAAATATCTGAGATAATGTCCAAAGTATCGTTAAATCAGCTTAATGCACCGTGTATTTTATATAATCTCGACGGGTATTATAATAGCCTGAAGGAGCTGCTTAATCATATGATTGAAAAAGGATTGTCATCTGAAGAACGTCAAAAGGGCATTTATTTTGCAGATACTTTGGAGGATATAGTAAAGATATTGGGGTGATTTTTCCACTCATATGTCACAGCTACGCTGTGTTGCCTTTCCTATAGGGAAAAGACGAACCCCTCAGTCACTGCGTGACAGCTCCCCTTTCATAGGAGCCTTCCCAACGTGCAAGCCGTCCCTGAAAGGGAGGGTGGCAAACCGCAGGTTTGACGGAAGGGTCTTGGTGAAATACATATTGTAATTGTGCAAAATTAAACCTATACTATAATAAATTGCTGAAATATTTATCGGAGGTTTTTAAATGAAAATTATAGTGGTGGGCTTTGGCAAGGTTGGATATGTCCTTGCAGACCAGCTCAACGATGAAGGCCATGAGCTTACTGTAATAGATGTAAACGAGGACAGAATGCAGTATGCCATAAGCCAGCTTGATATTCAGGCAATAGCCGGAAACGGTACAAGCTATCTTACACAGATAGAGGCGGGAATAGCAGATTCCGATTTGCTCATTGCAGTTACCGACCATGACGAGATTAACCTTTTAAGCTGCCTTATAGCTAAAAAGGCAGGTAACTGCCATACTATAGCCAGAGTAAGAAATCCTGAATACTCAAAGGAGATTAACTTTATAAAGGAAGAACTTGGTCTTTCCATGTCTATTAATCCGGAAAGAGCGGCGGCTATGGAAATAGCACACCTTATACAGATTCCGTCTGCCATGGAGATAGACACATTTGCAAGAGGCAAGGTAAACCTTATTAAATTCCGTATACCTCAGGGTTCGCCTATAGTAAATGTGCGTCTGTGCGAAAATATACTTTTGAAAGACTGCCTTTTATGCATAGTGCAGAGAAAAGACAAGAGCGTAATTATACCTGACGGAAATACGGTTTTGTACGAGGGTGACATAGTTTCCGTAATTATACCTATGAGCCGTATGTTTAAGTTTTTCTCATCAATAGGCATAAAGACAAAGCCTATTAAAGATGTGCTTATAGTAGGCGGAAGCACTATTGCTTATTATCTTGCGGAAATACTTATAAAGTCACGTATTAACGTAAAGATTATAGAGCAGAAAAAAAGCCGCTGTGACGAACTGAGTGCAAACCTTCCGGGGGCTATGATAATCTATGGCGATGCTGCAAACAGAGATATTCTTGATGAGGAAGGAATACGCTCCACAGATGCTTTTGTATCCCTTACCGACCTTGACGAAGAAAACATAATGCTTTCGCTTTATGCAAACAAGGTATCCTCTGCAAAGATTATAACGAAAATAAATAAAATAGACTTTGAGGAAGTTATATCCGATATGCCTATAGGAAGTATAATCTGCCCTAAGAATATAACGGCAGAGGGAATTATACAGTATGTGCGTTCAATGCAGAATTCTTTCGGAAGCAATATAGAAACTCTGTACCGAATGATGGATAACCGTGTTGAGGCACTGGAGTTTGTTGTACGAGATGACAGCAGTGTTACAAACACACCGCTTATGTCGCTTAATTTAAAGGAAAACCTTCTTATATGCTGTATAAACCGAAACGGAAGGATAATAACACCTTCCGGAAAGGACAGTATATTAAAGGGTGACTCCGTAGTGGTTGTTACTACAAAGAAGGGGCTTAACGATATAAAGGATATAATCAAAGATTAACAGGTGAATTTATGAATTATGCTATTATTTTCTATACCCTTGGAGTTGTAATAGACTTTAGTGCCGCTTTTATGCTGCCGCCGTTTATAGTGGCTCTGCTTTACAGAGAAACAGATGCGAAATATTTTCTTTTAAGCTTTGCCATATGCGTTGTGCTTGGTGTGATTTTAGGCGGAATAAAGCCGACAAACAAGAAGTTTTATGCCCGTGAGGGATATGTAATGGTTGCTTTAAGTTGGATAATAATAAGTCTTATAGGTGCGTTGCCTTTTTATTTAAGCGGAAGCATACCGAGCTATATAGACGCTGTTTTTGAGACAATATCGGGCTTTACAACAACAGGAGCAACAATACTTACAGATGTGGAAAAGCTTTCCCACGGAATGTTGTTTTGGAGAAGTTTTACCCATTGGGTAGGCGGAATGGGTGTGCTTGTTTTTATACTTGCCATACTTCCTCTTGCAGGAGGGGAAAATATGCATCTTATGAAGGCGGAAAGCCCCGGACCTACAGTAGGCAAGCTTGTGCCTAAACTTAGAAAAACAGCATTTTATCTATATGCCATATATTTTTCAATGACAGTAATAGAATTTGTACTGCTTGTATTAAACCATATGCCTGTTTTTGATGCCATATGTGTGTCTATGGGTACGGCAGGCACCGGCGGTTTCGGAATAAAGAATGATTCTATGGCAAGCTACGGAGTTTCTGCACAGGCAATAATAACTGTATTTATGTTCCTTTTTGGTGTAAATTTCAGTTTTTATTTCCTTATAATAATGAAAAGGTTTAAAGAAGCTTTTAAGATGACGGAGGTTATATGCTATTTTGCCGTATTTTTAATTGTTTCACTGCTTATTACATTTAATATAATGCCAACCTACGGCGGATTTTGGAGAAATTTCCACGAGACAACCTTTGCCGTTTCATCTGTAATGACAACAACCGGATATGCAACGTCAGACTTTAATCTTTGGCCGGGATTTTCAAAGTCGCTGCTTGTAATAATAATGTTTTCGGGAGCCTGTGCCGGTTCAACAGGCGGTGGAATGAAAATTTCAAGATTTATACTGTATGCAAAATCGGCGGCAAGAGAAATTTCGTCACTTATGCATCCGAGAAGCGTTAAGGTAATAAAGTTTGACGGAAAGGCTGTTGAACGATCGGTTTTACAGTCGGCAAATGTATTTTTTATAACATATTTCTTTATATATATAATTTCATTGGTTATAGTAAGCCTTGACAATTTTGATCTGGTAACAACATTTACATCTGTTGCGGCTACTATAAACAATATCGGTCCGGGACTGGAACTGGTAGGACCTGCCGGAAATTTCTCAATGTTTTCGCCGCTTTCGAAAATAGTACTTATGTTTGATATGCTTGCGGGAAGGTTGGAGATTTTCCCACTGGTACTGCTCTTTACACCGTCTATATGGAAGAAATATTAAGAATAATTCTTTGGCTGAAACAAAGATGTCTTTATCGAGGTAAATAAAAATTTATCGGACTGAAAGACCTTGGGGTTTTACCCCAAACCCTGAAAATTTTTTGAAAAAAATTTAGTAAAACTTTTGGTAAAATGCAATTTCATTGCATTTTTTATAAATCCATTAACGGAAATTTTATAATTAACACCAAAATACCGTGACCTTGTCACGGTATTTTACTAAAAGTTTAGGTCAAGCCTTTTCAAAGGCTTGCAGGTGTGGACGGAGTCCACGGTTTTAATCAGTTCGATAAATTTATATTTAACTTAAAAATACCGTGACTTTGTCACGGTATTTTTTAAGTTAGTAATGGGTGATAGAGTTCGACTGTCTTAGTTTTTAAACAGCTTAAATATTTTATTTATAAAACCTGGGCTTTCTTCTTTTGATACATGATTTTTGGCAGCAGGCTTAAATTCAATTTCCGGGTGGAGACTGTGTTCCTGAAAATATTTCTGGGAATCGATTATTTTGTCGCCGTCTTTTATTTCTTTTTTTATGTATGTTCCGTCACTTAACAGCACACGTGCTTTTACATTGTCTTTTAATAAGATTTGAAGTATTTTTAAAATACAGCTTTTTACGGCATTGTCGTATATAGGGCAGGCTATTTCTACACGTCTGGTAATGTTTCTTGTCATAAGGTCGGCAGAAGAAATAAAGATTTTTGTGTTTTCGCCTGTGCCGAAACAGTAAATCCTTGAATGTTCCAGGTATCTTCCGACTATGCTTGTAACGGTTATGTTTTCGGTTTTTCCTTCAATTCCAGGTCTTAAACAGCAGATACCTCTTAAAATAAGGTTTATCTTTACTCCGGCACATGATGCCTCATAAAACTTATCTATAATATCCCTTTCCGTAAGTGAGTTTGCTTTTATTATTATTCTGCCTTTAGCCCCTTTTTTTATTTCCTCGTCTATAAGGTTCATAAGGTTTGGTTTAAGAGATACGGGAGCAACCAGAAGGCTTTCGTAGGTGCCGTTTATATTGGCAAGAAGCATATTTTGGAAAAATACCGTTGCGTCATGACCTATTTTTTCATCGGCAGTAATAAAGCTTAGGTCGGTATACATAAGGGCGGTTTTTTCGTTGTAGTTTCCTGTACCTATTTGGGTTATGTACTGTATTGAGTTATTTTCGTGTCTGGTTATAAGGCATATTTTTGAGTGGCATTTAAAGTTGTCTATTCCGTATATAACACGACAGCCGCTTTGTTCAAGTCTTTCTGCCCATGCTATGTTGTTTGCTTCATCAAATCTGGCTCTAAGCTCAACAAGTACGGTTACATCTTTGCCGTTTTCTGCCGCATTACATAATTCATGGGCTATTTTGGATACAGATGCAAGACGGTATATTGTTATTTTTATTGATACAACCTTTGGGTCATTGGCGGATTCCTTTAAAAGTTTAAGAAAAGGCTCCATTTGGTCAAAAGGATAAAAAAGAAGTCGGTCACGCTCTTTAATTTGCTCTGTTATACTTTTATGTGGGTCTAAATTCTCCGGAAATCTCGGTGAATAAGGAATATATCTAAGTTCGTTTGAGAATATATCAGGCAGTTTTTTTTCAATATTAAAGACATATTTCATATTGATTGGAGATTTGGTAAAAAATATCTGATTTTTTTCTATGGAGAGTCTGTCGGTAAATATTTTTGCAAGCTCCCAATGACTTTCTTTTTCTCCCTGAATTTCAAGACGTACCGGTGCAAGACGACCACGTTTTTTAAGCAAATGACTCATTATTTTTAAATAATCTTCTTCTGCATCATCGAACTTTTCTTCATCGAAACTGATGTCGGCATTTCGTGTAATTGATACAACGGCAGAGTCGGTTACGTTATAAATATCAAATATTTTTTCACACCTGTTTAAAATAATGTTTTCCGTTCTTATAAACTTAAAAGGCCTCTCGGAAAGAGTAATAAAAGGTGGAAGTGACTCGGGAACGGGAATAATGCCAAGGGACGGCTTGTTTTTTTTGTCTCGGATAATTGAGGCTATATAAAGCTGTTTGTTTTTAAGATGTGGAAAAGGATGGCGTGGGTCTATAATCTGCGGTGAAAGAACAGGATAAATTATGTTTTCAAAGTAAGTTTCAATAATTTTTTCTTCGTTGTCTGTTAAATCGTTTTCGTTTATATCATATATACCGCATTCTTCAAGTACAGAACAGATTTTGGCATATGTCTTGTCACGTTTTTCAACAAGATATGGCACACGGTCAAATATTTTTTTAAGCTGTTGTGTCGGTGTATCGCCTGTTTTATTGTCTTTTTCGTCCGGTGTAATCTGGGCAAGGTCAAAAAGACTGCCTACACGCACCATAAAAAATTCATCAAGATTGCTTGTAAATATGGATACAAATTTAAATCTTTCTATAATAGGAACGGTTTCGTCCTGTGCTTCCTCAAGAACACGTTCATTAAATCTGAGCCAACTAAGCTCTCTGTTTTGTGTAAAACTAAAATCGGTTATGCCTTTTTTAATACTCTCTGGCATAAATATCCCTCCCTTACCCCGAATTTGCTGACAATAATTTTTTCACACTGTAGTTTTTGTGCTGCTTCATTTAAAATAAGAATACCCGGTATAAGGGTATTAATTCTGTCCGGACAGTTTTTTAATATAAGCTCGGCAGCGGATTTTTTGCTGCCGCAAAGCATATCAGACAATTTTTCAAGCTGAGAAGGTGTTATTTCACGCTTGTTTTCGTTTGCACCGAAAAGAGCCGAGGCTATTTTAAGTATTGCACGTGCTGTACCGCCTACGCAAAAAATTGTATCCGAAACAGTATTGGTTTTGCCTAAAGCATCATTTATGGATTTTTTTATACGGCTTTTTATGGTCGTTATTTCACTTTTTTTAGGGAGTATTTTGGAAACATATTCGGAGTAAAGTTTAAGTGAGCCTAAAGGAATACTTACAGCCTGTGTAATCTCGTTTTTGTCAAGGACAGCTATTTCTGTAGAACCGCCGCCTATATCGATAAATACTCCGTTTTCCATATCTGTATCTTTCATTGCACCTTTGCAGCTGAAAACAGCTTCATCATAGCCGGAAACAACCTCTGTTTTGAAACCTGTTAAGGAGTATATTTTTTCTACAGCGGCTTCTGTGTTTGAGATATTTCGTAAAGAGGCAGTGGCAAATACGGAACATTGTGATATTGAAAGACTGTCCAGTATATGCTTAAATTCGTTAAGTGATGAACAGGCTTTTTCGATGCCTTCATCGGTAAGAATACCTTTTTTTACATATCCGGCAAGACCTGCCATTATTTTTTCTTTGAATAATGTTTTAAAATTATTTTCGTTTATTTCATATACAACAAGGCATATGGAGTTTGAGCCTATATCTATAACAGCGTATTTCATTTTTTCATCTCCGGTAAAGTTTATATTTTTTAAATTTAATATTCCGTTAAAAACAAAATAAATACAATATTTTAAGTAAAACAGTATTTAATATGATATATATAATTTTTGTTTTCGGCTACCGCAGTTCGGTAAAATAAATGTAAAAGGCAGGTAAAACCATTCCGTCAAACCTGCGGTTTGCGGTTCCTTAATCGCAGGTGTGGACATAATCAACGGTTTTACTCTTTACCGCCAAAGGCAAAAGTGCTATACTTAAAACCATTATTCAAAAGATTTATACATAAGAGAAAAGAGGTAAAGGATATGCTTGATAGTTTGACGTTCAGTCTTAACTCCACAATACCGGTATTTTTGGTTATGGTGCTGGGTTATGTGCTTAACAAGAAACATTTTTTCAGTGACAGCTTTTTGAAGGTAAGTGATAAGCTGGTATTTAAAGTGGCTTTGCCGTCAATGCTTCTTTTGCAGATGTCATCAATAGACCTTTATTCGGATTTTGATATTAAATATGTTCTTTTTTGTGCCTGTGCAACCACAACGGCTTTTGTTGTAATATGGATACTGGCTAAAATTTTTGTTAAGGATAAAAAGATTATAGGCGAGTTTGTTCAGGCGTCCTACCGGTCAAGTGCGGCAATCCTCGGTGCGGCATACATAACAAATATTTACGGCGATGCGGGAATGGTTCCCCTTATGATGATAGGCAGTGTTCCGCTTTTTAACGTGTTTGCCGTTATAGTCCTTACTCTTGAATCACCGGAGGAGGTTTCTGCGGCAGAGGCAGGAGCAAGAATAAAAAAAGCCGTAATAAATATACTTAAAAATCCTATTATCGATTCCATAGCGGCAGGTCTTTTGCTTTCTGCAATAAGATTTAAATTTCCTGTTATACTGGAAAAATCACTTTCAAGTGTTGCCAATATAACAACTCCGCTGGCACTGCTTACTATAGGTGCAGGCTTTGATTTTTCAAAGATGAAGGCCAAAATAGGGCTTACTGCTGTTGTATCGGCAATAAAGCTTATGATTTTGCCGGCTGTATTTTTGCCTATAGCCGTTTATCTTGGGTTTACAGACCAGAAACTTATTGCACTTATGGTTATGCTCGGTGCCTGTTCAACGCCTACCTGCTATGTTATGGCAAAGGCATTGGGACACGAAGGTGTCCTTACATCAAGTGCAGTTGTCTGCACAACTCTTTTGTCTACGGTATCTCTTACATTCTGGATTTTTGTATACAGAACTTTGGGATATATAATATAAGTTTTGGGACAAAATCTGCCATGGTATTAAACATATAAAATTGATTATTGTGTTAATAGTTTTTTGGGTAATATTAATGCTTGACAAACTTAATTATTTTACCTAACCTATCGAAGTCTTTTCCGCTTTTGCGGTTAAGGCTTTGATTTTTGGGACTTTTAAGGTTTCAGCAAAAATTGCAATTTTTGCTCTTGCGTTTTTTAATTTTGTGTAACTTACATAAAAAAATAGATATTGTGTAAATCGCTTGAAAAAAGCACAAGATATAGTATAATTGAATATGCGACTATGTGAGAACGGTATTTTGGGCAAACGCTTGAAAAGAGTTTGGGATTTATTTTAGGAGACGATGGAACAATGAAAATTATTAAGAGAAATGGCACAGAGGCGGTTTTTGATATTGCAAAAATACGTATGGCAATACAGAAGGCTAATGGAGAAGCTGTGTCATCTGAAAGACTTACACCTGAGCAGATTGACAAAATTGCAAAAAATATAGAAACAGCATGTCTTGGCATGAACAGAGCTCCGGGAGTAGAAGAAATACAGGACATGGTTGAAGAAAGTATAATGAGCGAACAGGCTTTTTCTGTTGCCAGAAAATATATAACTTACAGATACCAGAGAGCTCTTATAAGAAAAGCAAACTCAACAGACGATAAGATAATGAGCCTTATCGAATGTTCTAACGAAGAAGTTAAACAGGAAAACTCAAATAAAAATCCTACCGTAAACAGTGTGCAGAGAGACTATATGGCAGGAGAAGTAAGCAAGGATATTACAAAGAGAATGCTGTTGCCTAAAGACATAGTAGATGCTCATGAGCAGGGAATTATACATTTCCATGATGCAGACTATTTTGCACAGCATATGCATAACTGTGACCTTGTAAATCTTGAGGATATGCTCCAGAACGGTACTGTAATAAGCGGAACACTTATTGAGAAACCGCATACATTTTCCACTGCCTGCAATATTGCAACCCAGATTATAGCACAGGTTGCAAGTTCTCAGTACGGCGGACAGAGCATAAGCCTTACTCATCTGGCACCTTTTGTGCAGATAAGCCGTGAGAAAATAAAAAAAGATGTTATATCCGAAATCAAGCTTATAGATGCAGATGTTTCGGAAGAAAAAATAGATGAAATAGTTGAAAAAAGACTCCATGATGAAATATGCAAGGGTGTTCAGACAATACAGTATCAGGTAGTTACACTTATGACAACAAACGGACAGGCACCTTTTGTTACTGTTTTTATGTATCTTAACGAGGCTAAGGACGAAAAAGAGAAAAAGGATCTTGCCCTTATTATAGAGGAAGTTCTTAAACAGCGTTATCAGGGTGTAAAAAACGAGGACGGAATATGGATTACACCTGCATTCCCTAAGCTTATTTACGTTCTTGAGGAGGATAATATAACAAAGGATACACCGTATTATTACCTTACAGAGCTTGCGGCAAAGTGTACAGCCAAAAGAATGGTGCCGGATTATATATCCGAAAAGAAAATGCTTGAGCTTAAAGTGGATAAAAACGGCGAGGGCCATTGCTATACCTGTATGGGCTGCCGCAGCTTCCTTACACCGTATGTTGATGAAAACGGAAAGCCTAAGTACTACGGAAGATTTAATCAGGGTGTAGTTACATTAAACCTTGTTGATATAGCTCTTTCTTCCGGCGGAGATAAGGAAAAGTTCTGGAAGATATTTGATGAAAGACTTGACCTTTGCTACAGAGCTTTAATGTGCCGTCACAACAGGCTTAAAGGCACAGTATCAGATGTTGCACCGATACTTTGGCAGAACGGTGCTTTGGCAAGACTTAAAAAAGGCGAGACTATAGATAAACTTCTCTATGGCGGATATTCAACCATATCCCTTGGTTATGCGGGACTTTATGAATGTGTAAAATATATGACAGGCCTTTCTCATACGGACCCTAAAGCAGAGCCTTTTGCACTTTCCGTTATGGAATATTTAAATGCAGCCTGCAAGAGATGGAAGGAAAAGGAAAATATAGACTTCAGTATTTACGGCACACCCCTTGAAAGTACAACTTATAAGTTTGCACAGTGCTTACAGAAACGTTTTGGTATAGTACCGGGCATTACTGACAAGAATTATATAACAAACAGCTATCATGTTCATGTATCAGAGGAGATAGATGCATTTACAAAGCTTTCCTTTGAGTCTAAGTTTCAGGCACTTTCACCCGGTGGTGCAATAAGCTATATTGAAGTACCTAATATGCAGAACAATATTGAAGCCGTAATAAGCGTTATACAGTTTATATACGATAATATTGTATATGCGGAGCTTAATACAAAGAGCGATTATTGTCAGGAATGTGGCTATGAAGGCGAAATACAGATAGTTAACGATAAAGACGGTAAGCTTGTATGGGAGTGCCCGAACTGCAAAAACCGTGACCAGTCGAAAATGAATGTTGCAAGACGTACCTGCGGCTATATCGGCACACAGTTTTGGAATCAGGGAAGAACACAGGAAATAAAAGAGAGAGTTCTTCATTTATAAGAAGGTTTTTAATATGAATTATGGAGAAATAAAAAAAACAGATATAGCAAACGGCATAGGTGTAAGAGTATCACTTTTTGTTTCAGGCTGCAGACATCACTGTAAAAACTGTTTTAATGAGTTTACATGGGATTTTGATTACGGAAAAGAGTTTACACCGGCAGTTGAAGATGAAATAATAGATGCTCTTTCCAAAAGCTATGTGCGAGGACTTACAATACTCGGCGGAGAACCGTTTGAGCCGGAAAATCAGGAAAGGCTTATTCACCTTTGCAATAGAGTAAGAAATGAACTTAACGACAAAGATATATGGTGTTTTTCCGGTTTTACTTACGAAGAAATAATGGGAAACAGCCGAGCAAATACCAAAAATACAAAAGAACTGCTTTCTCTTATAGATGTGTTGGTAGACGGACGGTTTGTTGAGGATAAGAAGGATATAAGCCTTAAATTCAGAGGAAGCAGCAACCAGAGACTTATAGATATGAAGAAAACAGCGGCAGAGGGCAAAGTTGTTCTCTGGGAAGAATAAATCAAACTATAGGATTTTGTAATTAATATAAAATTTATTGAATTTAAAGCCTTCCCTTGGGGGAAGGTGTCACGAAGTGACGGATGAGGGATTGTTTTTATTATAAATTATGGGTTTTCTATAATTTATTTTATTGTTTTCCCTCATCCGTTTCGCTTTGCTCAACACCTTCTCCCGGGAGAAGGCAAACCCCTCAGTCACAGCTTGCTGTGACTGAGGGGTTTATCAACGATAAATTTACATTTAACTTAAAAAATCCATTCAAAGGTATTTTCTTTGAATGGATTTTTATTAAAAGTTTTACTCAATTTTTTCCGAAAAATTGTCGGGGTTTGTGGTGAACCCCCAAGGTCTTAAAGATATTTCTTTATTTCTTCTGTGTCAAGAGCCTTTGACTCGTCAAAGGTAAGGTCAAAGAACGGTGTCAGTGTTTCTATATTAGGTCTGTCTTTTATTTCCTCATATAATTTTTCGCTTACCGCCATATATTCAAGGGCATTGGTGTTTTTGATTATTACGGCTTTGCTGTCGGCAGGATTTTTAATTCCCGAAGCGGTAAAGGCAACGTCAAATGCCATATAATCATCAGGTGCGACACAAGGTATTTTGGACTGGAGAAGGCATGAAGATGTTATTCCCGTAAGTGAAGTAGCGGTAATATCTATGTTGTCATAAGCTTTTTTTGTTATAACATCGGCTATGCCGAGTCCCATGGCGTTCCCGTGAGATTCTTCCGTAAAACTGAGTGCTGCTATTGTTTTTATTTTAGGCTTTTCCGGCTCTTTCTGACCTGCAATCATAATTCTTCCGGCAACCTTTGTATCTATGCACGTACCGGAAATATTCTTCCCTGCCTCAAGAACTATTAATGAATCGAGAATATCAGAAGGCAATCTGACAGCTTTTTCTTTAACTTCCGCAAGAAGGCGTATTTCCGTATCAAGAAGGTCACAAGGCAGAGTTGCTTCTATTTTGTTTGTTTCATGCTTCCAATTTTCTGTAATTGCAACGGCAAAGGCAACAGGGAGTTTTTTAAGTATAAGCTGACCTGCGTCACGTATAGCCGCACCGTAGCCTATTCGCAAAGCATTTGAATGGATATTTCTTGCACCTACAGGATTGCCTATGCCTATTGCCATAAGCTTTAATATTCCGCTTTCGGTTATATCCTCAAAATCGGTGTGCTGTTTTATACGGTTTATAAGTATTACACGGTCAAATTCAAGTGGAAGGGGATTGCCGTATACAGGCATATCATTTTCCGTTGTGCCGTAGAGAATACTTTCGGCACAGGTTTTTATTTTACAGCCGACGGTTTCTTCCGTTATTCCAAGAGAGGCAAGAACTTCTTTCTGTCCTTGGGCAGTACCGCCGCCGTGACTTCCCATAGCCGCAAAAACAACAGGATTTCCACCGCTTTTTTTGACAATATCCACAGTCGATTTTACTATTTCGCATATATTGCTTATGCCACGGCTTCCGACAGCTATGCCTACGGTTTTACCTTTTAAATCTATTAAATCGTAATTAATTGAAGAAACGGCTTTTTCTACGGTTTCTTTAATATTATCCAGCTTTTCTGCCGGGTGTATCTGTCTTATAATTCTGAATTTGGGAAACATTTCGCACACTCCTTTTTATGTTAAAATAGGTGAAATTCTGTAAAGTGAAAATTCTCTGTGGCCAAGCTTTTCGGCACAGGCTTCTTCTCCGTTGGCAACGGAAACAACCTTTTCAAAAACATTTTTTCCACCTTCGGATACAGATAATTTGCCTTCCACTATATCCGATAAATCTATATCTATGTTTTCTTCCATAAGCTTTGCCATAGCCGAGTTTGCCGTTACTTTAATAACAGGTGCGGCGGCAAAGCCCATAGGTGTTCCTCTGCCGGTAGTGAATATGATAAGCTGTGCTCCTGCGGTGCAAAGTCCCAATGTACAGGCAATATCGTTGCCAGGTGTATCAACGAAAGTTACGCCTTTTTTTGTTGCCTTTGAGCCAAACTCGACAGCATCAACAATTTTGTTTGAGCCTATTTTGCAGATTCCGCCGAGAGATTTTTCCTCTATTGTTGTAAGCCCGCCTTCTATATTGCCTACAGACGGCTGTGTTCCACGCAAGTCAACCTTCATGTCTATGGCTGTTTTTTCAACTTTTTTTATTTTTGAAACTATAAAATCGTATATTTCTTCTTTTTCACAAAGGTCTTTTATTATGTCTTCCGCTCCCATAAGCTCCGTTGTTTCGCCGAAAACTATTTTTCCGCCAAGGGAGCAGAGTTTTTCGGCAAAAATTCCAAGAGAAGGGTTGGAGGCTATGCCTGATGTAAAATCGGAACCGCCGCATTCCAGACCTACGGTAAGGTTTGATATATCCGTTTCGACTTTTTCCGTTTCGGTAAGGATTTCTTCAAATTTGCGGCATATCTCAACACCTGTTTCAACAGTTTTTGTTGTTCCGCCGACTTCCTGCATAACGATACATTTGGTATTGGGCTGTTGGGCTTTTATTGCCTTGTAAAGGTCGTTTGGAATGATTTCTTCACAACCAAGACCGACAACAAGAACGGCACCGTTATTTGGGTGGATACCCATGGCTTTAAGGCAGTCGAAGGAAAGCTTTCCGTCGGAGCCAAGCTGGTCACAGCCGTAAGGGTGTGTGTAAGCGTCGGCAGAAGGTATTTTTTCCGCTATGGATTGGGCAATATGATTTACACAGGCAACGGTAGGTATTACCGCTATGCGGTTTCTTATGCCGTATGTACCGTTTTCTCTTTTATACATTTTTATTTTCAAGCCAGATCACCTCGTCCTCTTAAACTGGATAAATTATGAACATGAACATATTGACACGGTTTTATATCTTTTGTTGCACAGCCTATAACAAAGCCGTATTTTATTATGTTTTCGCCTTCGGGAATATTTTTTAGTGCTATTTTGTGTCCTCTCGGTATAAAATCAAGAGAACGGATAACGGAAATAACACTGTTTTTGGTATCAATAATTTCAATATCTTCGTTGGCGAAGGTATTGTCCAGAAGGGTAGCAACATTATCGTTACTGTTTAGAAGAATGGCTTTTCTCATATAAACCTCCACAAAAACTAAATATTATTTGCTGATATATCAATATATTTATTTAAATGTGAAAAACAGAACGCTATTCTGTTTTTATAAGTTAAATATAATATTTTATAAAAGTTTTGTCAACAGAAAAAAATAAAACGATAAATAAAAATTTATCTAAGACCTTGGGGCGTTGCCCCAATACCCCACAAGCCTTTGAAAAGGCTTGACCTAAACTTTTGTAAAATACCATGGCAGAGCCATGGTATTTTTGGAATAATTCAATATATTTTTTCCCGAAAAACGCAATGTAATTGCGTTTTGATAAAAGTTTTACTCGATTTTTTTCAAAAAATCGCAGGGTTGTGGGACAGAGTCCCACGGTTTTAATCAGTCCGATAAATTTATATTTAATCCCAAAAGACGTTAGCTTTCGTCATAGCCTTATACTTGATATAAGGTGTAAAAAAATGTAAAATGATATTTATTGATTAAGGAGGAATTAGTGTGGCAGAAAAATACAGAGCTAAGTACCCTATACAAACTCTTGAAAAGGCAATAGATATTTTGACATATATAAGAGATAATTCCACATCATCGGGGCTTTCGCTGGTGCAGATAAGCGAAGGCGTGGGAATGGTAAAAAGCAGTGTCCACAGATTTTTGGATACATTTTTAGAATATGATTTTGTTGAAAAAATAAATGACGGAATGTATTATCGCCTTGGGTGGGGTGCATACCGTCTGGGGTGCAATATACCGTCAACAAATAATATGGAGTCCGAAAAAATAACATTTGCACTAAATGGGCTGAGCAATTATTTTGGGGAGATAATAAACTTAGGTATAAAAAATAACGACTCAATGATTATAATTAAACGATTTTTTCCGGAGCCGTCACTTTGCAGGCACAAGCTTATAACAAATGTTACTATAGGAGAGAGAGAACCGCTCCACTGTACGGGAATAGGAAAATTATTTTTAAGTGATATGACCGATGAAGAAATAATTTCCGTATTTAACGGAGAAAAAAACAAATGTCTTACGGAGTTTTCAATAACAGACAAAGACAAGCTTATTGAGGAAATAGCGAAGGTGCGAAAACAGGGATATGCCATAGACAACAGAGAAGCGTCATTGGAGGTTTTCTGCATAGCTGCACCTATAAGAAACTTTGAAGGAAAGATTGTATCCGGAATAAGCATATCTGTGCCTGTAGGAAGAATAGAAAACGAAAAAATTGAACAGACGGCAGAAAAACTGAAGGAAACGGCTCTTGAAATTTCGAGGTCAATGGGATATATGGGATAAATATAAATTTATGGAACTGATTAAAACCGTGGACTCCGTCCACACCTGCAAGCCTTTGAAAAGGCTTGACCTAAACTTTTAGTAAAATACCGTGACAAAGTCACGGTATTTTGGTGTTAATTATAAAATTTCCGTTAATGGATTTACAAAAAATGCAATGAAATTGCATTTTACCAAAAGTTTTACTAAATTTTTTTCAAAAAATTTTCAGGGTTTGGGGTGAAACCCCAAGGTCTTTCAGTTCCATAAATTTATAATTTTTGTAACACTGTTTTGTTTTTTTCATAATATATAATTGCTTAAACAAAAACAGGAGGCAGACAATGAAACAGGTATATGACGAGTACTATAAAATCTGTGGCTGTACAAGAAAAGCAGACGATTGCAGCTGCAAAAAACAGGTTAGCCCATGTGATGAAAAGAGCGATGATTTCTGCTATGAGATCTTGGACTGCAACGACTGTGTTATGGAAAGAACGGGTCTTTCCGAAGCGTATGTTCCGTACCAAACAGACTTTGATATTATGAGTGAACAAAACAGTCTTGCTGAAGGTACAGTGTTTAAAAATCTTGTTATACCCTACAGCAAGACAATGTCCCAGACAATGGCAAATATAGGGAGGTGCGGTATAAATGGATAACGAAATGATTTTAACCAAGCTTATGGAGCTTGACTTTATGGCAGTTGATTTGGGACTTTTTCTTGATACCCACCCTGAAAACGAAGAAGCCATTGCCGAGTATAATAAAATAGTAAAAGCGGCAGACGCTCTGAGAGGCAAGTATGAAAAGCTTGTAGGTCCGGTATGCTCATTCCGCTCTGTAAACAGGTGTGATGACAAATGGCTCTGGGACGACTGCCCTTGGCCTTGGAGCAAAGATTTTAATTGTAAAGGAGGCTGTTAATTTATGTGGATATACGAAAAAAAATTAATGTTTCCTGTTAACATCAAAAAAACAGATCCTAAGCTTGCCAAAATAATGCTTGAGCAGTATGGTGGGCCATATGGAAATTTTATTTGTATTTTTTGACTCTGTATTTTTCTTTTGCTTTTTCAAAAAGCTCCTTATCGATTATTGATTCAAAAGTTCCTTTTGATATTAAAGAATTTTTGTTTGCAAAATCACGATTTATTTTTCCGCAGGGAGTCCACCGAACAAAACCGCAGTAAACGGGATTATTTAAAATATATTCTATATTTCTTGTTTCAAATTTATTTCCTCTATGGGTTTTTACGTTCATTGAATTTAATATTTTTGCTATATCTTTAGGTTTAATATCTTCAAAAACATATTTTTGGAATATCATTTTCACAATTTCCCTTTCAAAAGGAATAACGGTAAGGGTTTTATTTTCGTTTTTATATCCAAAAGGTGCAAAAGCCTGATATTCGCCTTTTTCCGCTTTTTTTATCATTGTTTTCTTTACCTCATCAGAAAGATTAAGTGAATAGTATTCTGCCATAGCTTCAAGCATAGCCTCGTAAATAACGGCAAACTTATGGTCAAAAGGCATTTTTTCCGTTACGGAAATGACACATATACCATGCTTTTTTAACATTGCCTTATATATAACGGCATCGTCCCTTGAACGGGCAAAGCGGTCATATTTATGTACTATAACGGCGGATATATTGTTTTTCTTTTTTAAGGCACAGTTAATCATTGATATAAAGGCGGGACGTTTTTCGGCTGTTCTTCCGGATATGCCTTCATCTGAAAATACAAATTCCGGTGGAATAAAAAAATTATTTTTTTCTGCAAAGTTAAGTATTGTTTCTTTCTGTACCATAGGCGAGTATGCGGTCTGTTCATCGGTGGAAACACGGATATAGGCTGCGGCTGTTTTAATAAAAATCATTCCTTTAGTGGTTTTGTTAATATTCTATGACGAAATTGTGGAAAATTGATTTATGGACTGCAATTTAAAGATGTATAAATATAAATTTATCTAAGACCTTGGGGCATTGCCCCAATACCCCACAAGCCTTTGAAAAGGCTTGACCTAAACTTTTGTAAAATACCATGGCAGAGCCATGGTATTTTTGGAATAATTCAATATATTTTTTCCCGAAAAACGCAATGTAATTGCGTTTTGATAAAAGTTTTACTCGATTTTTTTCAAAAAATCGCAGGGTTGTGGGACAGAGTCCCACGGTTTTAATTAGTCCGATAAATTTTTATTTAACATAGAAAATGTTAAATGTAAAAAGAAAACAGAATTTAACATTAACTTATATTTAACATTAACACGGTAGTGGATTTTACTTTACATTTCTATAATTGTATTTGTAACAAAGAAAAAACAAAAACAATAAAGTATGAATTTTAAAAGGAGAAATTAAAAATGAAAAAGTTAATAGCAGTTACTTTAGCAGCAGTTTGTGTGGCAGCGTCTCTTGCAGGCTGCGGAAGCAGTTCATCTTCGGGAAGCACTGATTCTCAGGGCTCAGGCTCGGCAGCAGCTTCAACAACAGCAGAAAATACAGACGGTATGAGCGGTGCAATCTCAGTAATCTCAAGAGAGGACGGCTCAGGCACAAGAGGAGCTTTCATTGAACTTACAGGTGTTGAAGAAAAGAACGAAGCAGGCGAAAAAGTAGACAACACTGTTGATACAGCGGAAATTACAAACAGTACAGCTGTTATGATGACAACAGTAGCAGGAAATAAATCTTCTATCGGTTACATATCACTCGGTTCTCTTGATGATTCCGTAAAGGCAGTTGAAGTTGACGGTGTTGCACCAAGTGCAGAAGCAGTAAAAGACGGAAGCTACAAAGTAGCAAGACCTTTCAATATCGTAACAAAAGACGGTTTAAGCGAAACAGCACAGGATTTCATCAACTTTATTATGAGCGATGAAGGTCAGGCAGTAGTAGAAGAAAACGGCTACGTAAGCCAGGGCTCAACAGGTGCTTTTGACGGCGGAAAAGTAAGCGGAAAGATTACAGTTGCAGGTTCTTCTTCAGTAACACCTGTTATGGAAAAGCTTGCAGAGGCTTACAAAGCAATAAACTCAAACGTTGAAATCGAAGTTCAGCAGTCAGACTCAACAACAGGTGTAACATCAGCTATAGAAGGTATCTGCGACATCGGTATGGCTTCAAGAGAGCTTAAAGACGAGGAAACTTCTCAGGGTGTAACTGCAACAGTAATCGCAATGGACGGTATCGCAATTATCGTAAACAAAGAAAATCCTGTATCAGCTCTTACAACTCAGCAGGTAAAAGATATTTACACAGGTGCTGTTACAGACTGGTCAGAAGTACAGTAAACGATAACCCAAAAACCGCACTTAGCAAAGCCGATAACTGTTTTCAGGCTTTCAGTATTAAGCCCAATCCCCTAACGATCCACAAACAGGTGCGGTTAATATAAAAAAAGCCTGAGGAATTAATCCTTAGGCTTTTTAAATAGTAAAAGCAGATATTGAATATAAAGAATACGAGGTGTTTTTTTGGAACAGCTTAGAAGTAAAAAAGGATTTATATGCGACATGGACGGTGTAATATACCACGGAAATAAAATTCTTCCGGGTGTTACAAACTTTGTAAACTGGCTTTACAGAGAAAACAAGAACTTTATTTTTCTTACAAATTCAAGCCAGCTTACACCGAGAGAGTATCAGCAGAAGTTGGCAAATCTCGGCATAATGATAGATGATGAAAACAGATTTTACACAAGTGCTTTGGCAACGGCTGAATTTATAAGAAGTCAGAATCCAAGGGCAAGTGCATATGTAATAGGTGCAGGAGGACTTATGAATGCCCTCTATGATGCGGGAATAACAAACAATGACAGAAACCCGGATTATGTAATAGTGGGAGAGACTGACAGCTATAACTACAGTAAGATAGTAAAGGCAGTTACACTGGTAAACAACGGTGCAAGGCTTATAGGCACAAACACAGATATTACAGGCCCTATGGAGTTCGGTCTTGTGCCTGCATGCAAAAGCCTTATTTCGCCTATAGAAATAGCAAGCGGAAAAAAAGCATATTTTGTAGGCAAGCCAAATCCCCTTATAATGCGTACAGCACTTAGGCTTTTAAATGTTCATTCGGAAGAAGCTGCAATTATAGGCGACAGAATGGACAGTGACATTATAGCCGGAATAGAAACGGGTCTTGATACATGTCTTGTGCTTTCGGGTGTTACGGATTTGGATATGTTAAGAAATTTTCCTTATGCACCGAGAGTTGTGGCAAACAATGTAGGCGAAGTAGCCGAGGGAAATGAGGTTTGATTTCAGATGAAAAATGTTAAAGAATTATTGATGAAAATAGTTTTCTTTCTGGCAGCCTGTGTATCAATATTTTCTACGATTTTGATATGTGTGTTCATATTTGCAAACGGTGTGCCTGCCATAAAGGAAATAGGCGTTTTTAAATTCCTTTTCGGAACCGTATGGAAGCCGTCAAACGACATATACGGAATATTCCCTATGATAATAGGCAGTATTTACGTAACGGCGGGAGCAATAATTTTAGGTGTTCCCGTTGGAGTTCTTTGTGCGGTATTTATGGCTAAGTTCTGTCCGGAAAAGCTTTATAAAATTATGAAGCCTGCAATAGGACTTCTTGCCGGAATACCTTCCATAGTATACGGTTTCTTCGGACTGGTAGTTGTGGTTCCTATTATTCAGGATATTTTCGGTACAGGAGGAAAAGGTGTACTTACAGCATCAATAATACTGGGAATAATGATTCTGCCTACAATAATAAGTGTATCCGAAGATGCAGTAAGAAGTGTGCCGGAAAGCTATTATGAAGGTGCTTTGGCACTGGGCGATACACATGAACAGGCAGTTTTCAGGGCAATGGTGCCGGCAGCCAAAAGCGGTATACTTGCAGGAGTAATACTTGGTGTAGGCAGGGCCATAGGTGAAACAATGGCAGTTATAATAATAGCCGGAAACCAGACGGTTATACCGAAATCAATATTAAGCGGTGTAAGAACAATGACATCAAATATAGTTATGGAAATGGGTTATGCAACAGGTCTTCACAGACAGGCTCTTATAGGCACAGGCGTTGTATTGTTTGTATTTATACTTATAATAAATATGCTCTTTTCCGTAATGAAGAAGGAGGGATAAAAAATGGTCGAGGCTTTAGATAAAATTTCGGAAAATAAAAATACGGCAGAAAATATAACTGCCATAAACAGACTTACTCTTAAAGACAAATTAAGAGGATATAAAAACAGACCGTTTTCACTTCTGCTTCTGGGGCTTGTAAGTCTTGCGGCACTTATTACCGTATCGGTATTTTTACTTATAATAGGATATATATTTGTAAAAGGAATACCAAACATAAACCTGAGCCTTTTTGAATGGACATACAATACGGACAATGTATCAATGCTTCCGTCAATTATAAATACATTCCTTATAACAATAGCAACACTTATAATAGCAGTGCCTATAGGCGTTTTTTCTGCCATATATCTGGTTGAATATGCAAAAAAAGGCAGCAGACTGGTTTATGCCGTAAGGGTAACAACCGTAACTCTTGCCGGCATACCTTCAATCATATACGGACTTTTCGGATACCTTATGTTTGCTTCGGCTTTACAGCTTGGATATACGTTTATAGGCGGTGTGCTTACTCTTTCTATAATGGTTCTGCCTACAATAATGAGTACAACGGAAGAAGCTTTAAAGGCAGTTCCCGATTCATACAGGGAAGGAAGCTTCGGTCTCGGTGCGGGAAAATTAAGAACAGTGTTCAAAATAGTTCTTCCTTCTGCAATACCTGGCATATTCTCCGGCGTTGTATTAAGCACAGGCCGTATAGTAGGCGAGACAGCGGCACTTATATTTACGGCAGGAACAGCACCGTCGGTGCCTAAGAGCATATTCTCGTCAACAAGAACATTGGCGGTTCATATGTATTCACTCCTTTCCGAGGGACTTTATATCAATCAGGCATATGCAACGGCTGTAGTTATACTTGTTATGGTTATAGGACTTAATGCACTTTCATCGAAGATTGCAAAAACACTTGTCAAAGGAAGACAGTAAGAGGTGAGGATAAATGGAAAATAAGTTTAATATAGAAAATCTTGAATTATATTACGGAAACTTTAAAGCACTCAAAAACATAAACATGGGAATTAAGGAAAAAGAGATTACCGCTTTCATAGGCCCGTCAGGCTGTGGAAAAAGTACCCTTCTCAAATCCTTAAACAGAATGAATGACCTTGTGGAAGGCTGCAAGATAACAGGAAAGGTAACTCTTGACGGAGAAGATATTTACAAGGGCATGGACGTAAATATACTGAGAAAAAGAGTGGGTATGGTTTTCCAGAAACCGAATCCTTTTGCCATGAGTATATACGATAATATTGCTTACGGCCCAAGAACACATGGTATTCATTCAAAGGTAAAGCTTGATGAAATAGTTGAAAAATCATTGAAAGATGCGGCAATATGGGACGAAACAAAGGACAGATTGAAAAAAAGTGCTTTGGGTATGAGTGGTGGTCAGCAGCAGAGATTATGCATAGCAAGAGCTTTGGCAGTAGAGCCTGAGGTTTTGCTTATGGACGAACCTACATCGGCACTTGACCCTATTTCCACATCAAAAATAGAAGAATTGGCAGTGGAGCTTAAAAAGAAATACACGATTATAATGGTTACACACAATATGCAGCAGGCAGCCAGAATATCCGACAAAACAGCATTTTTCCTTCTTGGAGAGATGGTTGAAATGGATAATACGGAAAAAATATTCTCAATGCCAAGGGATAAACGTACAGAGGACTATATAACAGGAAGGTTTGGTTAATATGAGTATAAGAACAATATTTGATGATGAACTCAGTTTACTTAATACAGAACTTATAAAAATGGGAGCTCTGTGCGAAAGAGCCGTAAGGTCAGCCCTTAACGTATACTTTTTGGGCAAAAAAGCCGATGCCGAAACGGCAAATAAGCTTGAAAAAGAAATTGATTCCAAAGAAAGAGATATTGAGGATCTGTGCATGAAGCTTATTCTTCGTCAACAGCCTGTAGCAGGTGATTTAAGACTTATATCATCTGCTATAAAAATGATTTCCGATATGGAAAGAATAGGTGATCAGGCACAGGATATAGCAGATATAGCAATAAACATCGATTCTGAAGAAATTAATGACCACGTGCATATAAGAAATATGAGCGAAACGGCTTTGTCCATGGTAAGCAAAAGCATAGATGCATTTGTAAAAAAAGATGTATCTACGGCAGAAGAAGTTATAAAAATGGACGATATTGTTGATGAAGGCTTTGACAAAATAAAGGAAGAACTTATACAGGCCGTAAGAGAGGACAACAA
This sequence comes from uncultured Eubacteriales bacterium, assembly GCA_934256695.1. Lineage (GTDB taxonomy): Bacteria > Bacillota > Clostridia > Lachnospirales > Anaerotignaceae > Neoanaerotignum_A. The sequence continues at coordinate 27,576 of CAKQPE010000004.1, read as the reverse complement.
AAAAAGCGAAGAATATATTGACATTTTAATGATTGCCAAATATATTGAAAGAATAGGCGATCATGCCGTAAATATTGCAGAGTGGGTTGAATATTCTGTTACAGGTACCCACAGAAAGGGAGAATTATGATTTATATTCTGGAAGATGACTCAAGTATAAGGGAATTGGTTAATTACACACTTAATAATTCGGGGCTGGAGTCTGAAGGCTTTTCAAGACCTTCACAGTTTTGGAAAAAAATGAATGAAGCTTTGCCTGACCTTGTGCTTTTGGATATTATGCTTCCGGAGGAGGACGGGTTAAGTATATTAAAAAAATTAAGAAATAACCCGGAGACCGAAACACTTCCCGTAATAATGGTTACGGCAAAGGTAACAGAGTACGACAAGGTAATAGGTCTTGACGGAGGAGCAGATGATTACATTTCAAAGCCTTTTGGAATGATGGAACTGGTAAGCCGTGTAAAGGCACTTTTGAGAAGAACGAAAAAGACAGAAATCGAAAAAGACGAATATTACGAAATAGGCGGTTTATATGTAAATCCGTCAAAGCATATAGTACGTGCAGACGGAGAAAACGTAACACTTACTATAAAGGAATTTAATCTTTTGTGTCTTATGCTGAAAAAACCAGGTGTTGTTTTCAGCAGAGACCAGCTTCTTTATGAAATATGGGGCTATGAGTATGACGGAGAAAGCCGTACAGTAGATGTTCATATACGTACTTTAAGACAGAAGCTTGGAAAATGCGGAAATATAATAGAAACAGTACGTGGTGCAGGATACCGTATCGGAGGCGAGAACAGTTGAAAAGCCGTATATTCAGGGCAACAGCAGGTGTTGCCGTTTTTATGGTTGCAGCCTGTATAGTCGTTATAATGGGTATGCTTTATGCATATTTTGACAAAAAATATATAGATGAACTGTCACAGGAGGCTGTTTATATATCCCAAGGCGTAGAAAAAGACGGCATAAATTATTTTGACGGATTTGATGACAAAACAAACCGTATAACATGGATAGATTCCGACGGTACGGTTATTTATGACAATATAGCAGATATAAGCACAATGGAAAACCACAGTGACCGAATTGAGTTTAAAGAAGCTTTACAGTCATCTGTAGGTGAAAGTGTAAGGTATTCAAATACACTTTCACAAAAAACAATTTATTATGCCACACGTATTACCGACGGAAGTGTTTTAAGAATTTCAACAACACATTATTCGGTATGGATACTTCTTTTGGGAATGCTGCAGCCTATACTGGCAGTGCTTTTTGCGGCGGTAATACTTTCTGCCGTTCTTACAAACTATGTTTCAAAGCGTATTGTGCAGCCGCTTAATTTAATAGATTTGGAGCATCCTGAAAATGTGGACACATATGATGAAATAACACCTTTGCTTAAACGAATTTCTCACCAGAACAAGGAAATACGAAAAAATATGGACGAACTGCGCAGACAGAGAGAAGAATTCAATACCATAACCGAAAATATGAGTGAGGGATTTATAGTTATTGATAATTTGGCTAAGATACTTTCCACAAACCAAAGTGCATTAAAAATATTCGGTGCAGATAATGATGTTGCAGATAAAAATGTTCTTGAGCTTAACAGAAGTGAAAGCTTTTGCAACGCCATTGATCTTGCTTTAAACGGAAAACACAATGAGCAAATAATGAAACTGAATGGAAAAACATTCAGCCTTTTTGCAAACCCCGTAAGAAACGAGGATTCCGTAATAGGTGCAGTTATAATAATACTTGATATTTCCGAAAAAGAAGAAAGGGAGTCTTTCCGGCGTGAGTTTACGGCAAATGTATCCCATGAATTAAAAACACCGCTTACAACCATATCGGGAACGGCGGAAATAATGAAAAACGGTATTATTAAGCCGGCAGACATACCGCATTTTGCAGGCAATATATATAACGAGGCACAAAGGCTTATTAGCCTTGTGGGAGATATACTTCGTCTTTCCAAAATGGATGAAAACAGTTTTTCGGGAGAAAAAGTCGATGTTGATTTGCAGACAGTTGTAAAACAGGTATCACAGACAATACTTCAGCCGGCAGGAGATAAGAACATATCTGTATATGTAAACACAGAAAGCTGTGTTATAAAAGGAATACCGTCCATATTGGAGGAAATAGTATTTAACCTGTGCGACAATGCTGTTAAGTATAACAAAAACGGCGGAAAAGTAGATATAACATTAAAAAAGGAAAACGATGAGGCAGTTCTTACAGTAGAGGATAACGGAATAGGCATACCTAAAGATGAACAGGACAGAGTGTTTGAAAGATTTTATCGTGTGGACAAAAGCCATTCAAAGGAAATAGGCGGAACAGGACTTGGGCTTTCGATAGTAAAACACGGTGCAGCAATACATAATGCAGTTGTCCATATTGAAAGTGCATTGGGAAAAGGTACAAAAATAGAAATAGCCTTTCCGTTTGAGAAATAAGAAAAATTCAATATTATGCAAATTTTAATAAAAACCCTCAATGGCAAGTACAGTCATTGAGGGGGTTTAAGGTTAAATATAAATTTAGCAAAGACCTTGAGACTCTGTCTCAAACTCTGTGAGCCTTCTTGGTCAGGAAATTTGCTTCGCAAATCAGGCTTCGCCTGCCGCATTTATCTTTGCGGTTCCCTAAAGGCTCAAGCGAAACTTTTATCAAAACGCAATTACATTGCGTTTTTCGGGATAAAATTATAAGTTATGTTATTAAGATTTGTCTTTTTTTAAATTTGCCGAATAAAATCTCCATTGCATTGATTTTAAAACGTAAATCCTGTATCTGTTGCTGTAAACATTGCATAGCCTATTTCCGGAGGCACATGGAATGTGCGGTCTTAAAGAGATTTTTGAAGGTGCAGGGAACTTTTTCGATAAAAAAGTTCCTGCAAAACCCACCTTCCCTTTCAGGGACGGCTTTAAATCTGCCCACTGAACACTTACGCCGACCGCTGTTTTTGGGTCTTAAAATGCTTTTTGGTTAATAGTATAGACCGAAGATGTTTTTGCAGGTGGTTCAATATGATAAATCAGACAGCTGTTAGTGTTGGGAATAAAAAAGCATACCTCTTTTGCAGGAATAACACACTTTTTTTGTCTCAAGAGGGAGGAGAAAGAGGAATACAGGCTTTGCAGACAGAGATTGAAAACAGATTTAATATAAGTGTTTTGGAGGAAGAAATATATGTTTTCTGCCGTAAGACAAACGGAAAAAGCATAGGTTTTAAATTGACAGACAAGGGAATATTAAATGTATTGGCAGATGAAAGTATTTTGTCTGTTTCAACAGATGATGTGTTTGTATACGGAAAAAATATTTCGGATACTTTTTATTCAAAGAACAATGTTGTTTTTTCGTTTAAAACAAAGAAAGTTTTGTTTTCATATGATAAGTTTTTGAAAACAGTGTTTTTGTGCAAAATGCCGTTAGCTGTATTTGAAAAAAACGGCAGTTTAATGCTTTATAATTTTAGTACAGGTGAAATGTATGAACTATATAAAAACATAGTGTCCGTTATTGATTTTTCATTATGCGGACTAAGAGAAAATATATATGTTTCTTTGCTTATAAAGAATGGTTCTTACTATGAGGTTATTTATAAAACTATTGAAAACAGCAAAATATCAAAAGGAATTGATATAATTAAAACTCAAAAAGCAGACAATACATTTGTTTTTAATGAGAAAAATAAAATAAATATTGTTATCTCAAGAGACGACGGAAAGGTATACAGCAGATATGCAGATACGGAAAAAATTGATTTTTCTCCTTTGCAGAGTAATGTTTTAAGCAGTGCCGCAAAGATTTGTTTTTATGATTTATACGGAAATATATCGGACGCCCTTTGTCTTTTAGATGGAACAATAATTTATCCTAAAATAACAAAAGAAAAAATAACAGCTAAAAACAATAAAGAATATAATTTTTATGAAAAGACCATATCCGAAAAGGATAGGATTATAAACGAAATGAATATGCGTTTGGTACAGCTGCAGAAAAACTCGGCTCAGACAATACAGTCGCTTAACCAAAGACTAAATGAAGAAAAAGAAAAAAATGCTGTGCTTGAAACAAAAATAGAAAGCATGGAGAAAATGTTCGGTTCTTTTGATGACAAAACAAAGAACTGTACTCTTATGATTACTTCCGCAAAAGAAATATAAAACTGTGAATTTGATTTTGTTAAAGATAGTAAAAATTTATCAATAAATCGTATGAAGCCTTCTCAAATTTGAGAAGGTTTTTTATATTACGAATATATTTTTACGAAAAACGCAATGAAATTGCGTTTTAATAAAAGTTTTACTCGATTTTTTCAAAAATCGTGGTGTGTTGGGGCAATGACATAAGGTCTAAGGAAAAGGTTGCAAATAATCTCTTTCGGTGATATAAATTTATATGGGAAAAAATTAAAATTCAGAGGAGGTATTTTTAAAATGAAATTAAAAAAATTGGTGTCTCTTGTATCGGCGGTAACTATGACGGCTGTGTGCCTTGCAGGCTGTGGAAGTACGGCAGGTTCTTCATCATCACAGGGCAGTGTGTCGGAAAGTGTGTCCGCTTCCGCTTCGGCAGAAACATCATCAGACACAGAAAGCACAGATGCAGTAAATGTATCCCTTCTTAAAGGGCCTACAGGTATGGGTGCAGTTATGCTTATGAAAGATCAGGAGGAAGGTCAGTCGGAAGGAAACTATAATTTTACAATAGAGTCTGCCGCAGATGATGTTGTAAGCAAGGTAATAAACGGTGAAACGGATATTGCTGCCGTTCCGTCCAATGCCGCAGCGGCTCTTTACAACAAGACAGAAGGAAACATTGAAATAGCAGCAGTAAATGCAATGGGTATGCTTTATTATCTCCAGACAGGTGATGACGTAAACAGCGTAACAGACCTTGCGGGAAAAACAATAACATCTTCCGGACAGGGTGCTGTGCCTGAATATGTATTAAACTATATTTTGGAGAAAAGCGGAACAGAAAACGTAACGGTAAACTATATGCAGACACATCAGGAGCTTGCAACGGCAGCGGCAGCAGGTGAGGTTGATGACGTAATACTTCCGGAACCGTTTGTTGAAATAGCTCTTGCGAAAAATCCAAATCTCAGAGTGGCACTTGATATTTCAAAATGCTATGATGAGTATACAACAGGTATTGAAGAAAAAGAAGATATGCCAAACAGCCTTCCTATGGGTGCTTTGATAGTAAGAAAGGATTTTGCCGAAAGCAATCCGCAGGCAGTGGATACTTTCCTTAAAGAATATGAAAAGTCCGTTGCAGAGGTAAACAGTGATCCGCAGACGGCGGCTGAATATGTTGTTAAATACGGAATACTTGACAGTCAGCCTATTGCGGAAAAAGCAATACCAAAGAGCAGTATTTATTATATTGACGGTGAAGAAATGAAAAATATTATGACAAACTTCCTTGATGTAATGAATAATGCAAATCCTAAGTCCATAGGCGGAAAAATGCCTGACGATAATTTTTATTATACAAAATAAAAGGGTGAACAGATAAAGTGGAAAAAGACCGTAAAGAACTGGCAGTAAAAGCACTTTCGTTTATATTATGGATAATGGTTTACGAGCTTATAAGCAAAATAGTAGGAAAAAGCCTTTTAGTGCCTTCCGTAAAAGAAATTATAAGTGCGTTTATACATTTATGTGCCGAGCCGATGTTCAGAAATACGGTCTTTTTTTCCGTTTTAAGAATATTTACGGGTTTTTTTGCAGCTGTTGTTTTTGGTGTTATAACGGCATATTGTTCTTATTTTTACAAAATATTTTATTATTTTATTTATCCTGTCGTAAGCATAATACGTGCTGTGCCGGTGGCTTCTTTTATAATACTTACTCTTTTATGGATAAAATCAGGTTATGTACCGGCATTTATTTCGTTTCTTATAGTTTTTCCCGTTATATGGTCAAATATTTTTCAGGGACTTAAAGAAACAGACAGCAAACTGATTGAAATGGCAAAAATATTTGATTTTTCGTTTTTCAAAAAAATACGAATGATATATTTTCCTCAGACAAAACCGTTTTTTAAATCAGCCGGCATAACAGGTCTTGGTTTGGCTTGGAAAAGCGGTATAGCGGCAGAGGTTATAAGTATGCCTAAGCTTTCTATAGGCAGAAGTTTATATGAGGCTAAACTTTATATAGAAACACCTGAGCTTTTTGCGTGGACTCTTACAGTAATAATACTCAGTATAATTACGGAAAAGGTGCTTACTGTTTTGTTTAAATGTGGACTGAAAGAAAGGTAAACTTATGATTTCTTTTAAGAATATATATAAAGAATATAATGAGGTATTGTTTGAAAATTTTAGTATGGATATTGAAGAAGGAATAATAACGGCTCTTATTGCACCGTCCGGCAGCGGAAAAACAACTCTTATGAATATGCTTATGGGTTTTGCCGAGCCTGACAGCGGGAAAATAGAAGGCATTGTAAACAAAAGCATATCTGCTGTTTTTCAGGAGGACAGGCTTTTGGAAAGTTTTAGCGTAAGGGAGAATATGGCTGTTTGCGGATGTGCGGAAAAAGAACTTGAGTATGTTGCGTCTTTGCTTGATATTAAAGATTGCCTCAATATGTATCCAAATGAGCTTAGCGGAGGAATGAGACGCAGAACTGCCATAGGTAGATGTCTTTTGAAAAAAGCGGATATTTATATAATGGACGAGCCTTTTAAAGGAACGGATCAGAAGCTTAAAAATAATATAATGAAATCCGTAAGAGAATATATAAAAGGAAAAACATGTATTTTTGTTACCCATGATATATGGGAGGCAAAAGAATTTGCAGATAAAATAAAGATATTTTCAAAGGACAAAAGTAAAACTAAGGCTATTTTATGTGAAAAAAATACTTCTGAAATTGATTTATGTTTTATGGAAATGTTTAAAAATGGTGAAATTTAAAAATTTAAGAAAAAATCATATAAAACATATTGACATAGTAGGAATACTGTGATAATATAACCTCATCAATCAGAAAGGCAGGTAATAGCGATGAACAATTTATTTACAGAGCTTGTAAGAGCTAATTACCTTTTCGGACGAATGTGTCATTAAAATTCATTATAACACAGAAATTTACAGATTAACATATATCGGAACAAGAATTTAAAAACACGTTTAACTTTGAAAGGGGAATAATTATTATGTCAAATAAAAAATACAGCTTCGAAACACTTCAGGTTCATGCAGGTCAGGAAAATCCGGATCCGGCAACAGACGCAAGAGCAGTACCTATTTATGCAACAACATCATACGTATTTAAAGACAGTGCAACAGGTGCAGGCAGATTTGCTCTTACAGAGCCTGGCAACATTTACACAAGATTAATGAACCCAACAAGCGATGTATTTGAACAGAGAGTTGCGGCTCTTGAAGGCGGTGTTGCAGCACTTGCGGTAGCTACAGGTTCAGCGGCTATTACATATGCAGTACAGAACATTGCAACAGCAGGCGATCATATCGTTTCAGCAGCAAACCTCTACGGCGGTACACACAACCTTTTTGAAAACACACTTGTAGAGCAGGGCTTAACAACAACTTTCGTAGATCCTTCAGATCCTGAAAACTTTGAAAAAGCTATAAAGCCTAACACAAAGCTTCTCTATGCAGAGTCTCTCGGAAACCCTAACTCAGATGTTATTGATATAGACGCTATTGCAGCTGTTGCTCATAAACACGGTATTCCGCTTATTGTAGACAACACATTTGCTTCACCATATCTTTTCAGACCACTTGAACACGGTGCAGATGTTGTAGTTCATTCAGCTACAAAATTCATCGGCGGCCACGGTACAGCAATGGGCGGTGTAATCATCGACGGCGGTAAGTTTGACTGGAAACAGAACGATAAGTTCCCTGGACTTTCAAAACCAAATCCATCATACCATGGTGTAGTATTTGCAGATGCAGTAGGTGCAGCAGCTTATGTTACAAAAATCCGTACAACACTTTTAAGAGATCAGGGAGCTACAATTTCTCCGTTTAACTCATTCCTTCTTCTTCAGGGTCTTGAAACACTTTCATTAAGAGTTGAAAGACACGTAGAAAATGCTCTTAAAGTAGTTGATTTCCTTAAAAACCATCCACAGGTTGCAAAGGTACATCATCCGTCACTTGCAACAGGCAAGGAAAAGGAATTATATGATAAATACTTCCCTAACGGTGCTGCTTCAATATTCACTTTTGAAATAAAGGGTGACGAAAACACAGCTAAGAAGTTTACAGAAAGCCTTGAGCTTTTCTCACTCCTTGCTAACGTAGCAGACGTTAAATCACTTGTTATTCATCCGGCTTCAACAACACATTCACAGCTTGATGAAGAAGGTCTTAAGGCTTGCGGAATTTCTTCTACAACAATCAGACTTTCAATCGGTACAGAAAACATCAATGACATCATCGCAGACCTTCAGCATGGTTTTGATGCAGTAAAATAATTAATACCAGATTTAATAAAAATCCGTTCAAATTGTTTTGAACGGATTTTTTGATGTTTAAATATAAATTTATATAAGACCTTGGGGCGTTGCCCCAATACCCCACGATTTTTTGAAAAAAATCGAGTAAAACTTTTGGTAAAATGCAATTTCATTGCATTTTTTGTAAATCCATTTGCCACATTCGCTTTCATGGACGGATTATTAACGGAAATTTTATAATTAACACCAAAATACCGTGACTTGTCACGGTATTTTACTGAAAGTTTAGTTCAAGCCTTTTCAAAGGCTTGCAGGGTGTGGGACAGAGTCCCACGGTTTTAATCAGTTCCATAAATTTATATTGGTTAAGTTTGCCATATGGCGGAGCAGATGGTGAACTTGGTGCCGGAATACGGTATTTAACACAGAAGTTTACAATGATTACACCACAGGCTAAAGCGGCTCTTAACGATATAGGAACTGAAGAAATGGCACATACGGAGATGATGGGTGCTATTGTGCATCAGCTTATGGATAAAGCAACACCGGAGCAGATAGCGGCAGCGGGAATTGAGCCGTATTATGTAAATCATGGTCTTGGTGTATATCCATGCAATGCGGCAGGAGATCCATGGACTGCAACATATATACAGTGTAAGGGTGATCCTTTGACGGATTTATATGAAGATATGGCGGCTGAAAAAAAGGCGTTGAAAACGTATGATTATCTTATAAGCGTTACAACTGACCCTGATGTGCTTAAACCGTTAAGATTTTTAAGAGAACGTGAAATAGTCCATTTCCAGAGGTTTGGAGAAGTTCTGGATATAGTTAGGGATTATTTAAATGAGCAGCGTGTGTTTGATATGCCGTGCAATCCTTTGAAAAAGTAAAAATAAAAAACTTTGGATTAAGCTCCAAGGTTTAAAAAAATCGAGGTGACAGGACTTGAACTTGCGACCTCTGCGTCCCGAACGCAGCGCTCTACCACCTGAGCCACACCTCGATAACAATATTATTTTAAATAAATAGCTGAAAAAAGTCAAGGTATATTTAGTATATATATAAAATTTTAAATGCAGATTTGTCAAGCATATGCTGCACTTGGACACAAAATTTCTTGATACTTTATTAGATATTTAAAGTTATTTTATAAAGCGGAAGGGTTTGTGAAACGGGTGAGTTTCCCGAACCCTTCCGCAGTCGAAATTCATTTCAGACGAGGAAAACAGCAGGTTTCAAGGCTTTTAAGCCCATGGAACCTGTCTGTTTATTCTTTTGTTTGAGTTTTTTTAAAAATCAAGATGACCGAGATAGCTGTCCATATCTATGTTGTATTCGTCGCAGATAAGCTTCATTTCTTTAAGTGTATTCTGGTTTACAGGGATACCTTCTTTTAACATTTTTGCATAGGCTTCAACTTCTTTTTCGCCATGAGTATAAATTCTTGTCTGACCTTCGGCTTTAGGAGACTCTCTTAATTCCTGAAGGAATGTTGAGAAATGCTTTTTGATTTCTTCGGGATCACCGAAAAGATTAGGATTTATTGCGGCAAAGCAATGGCATGTTCCACCGGTAGAACCGATATGTGTATGGTTTGATGTAAGTCCCATTGAAAGTATAGATGAGAAAATTTCGGCAACCATACCATAGCCGTAACCCTTGTGTCCGCCATATTTTTCTGTGCTTCCACCGAGAGGAAGTATACCGCCGCCGTTCTTTTCGTTTATATTTTTAAGAATATCCGGAGCATCTGTGCTTGGCTGACCCTTGGCATTAAGTGTCCAGCCTTCAGGCAGAGGTTCGCCTTTTTTGTTGTAGACTTCAACCTTTCCTCTTGTAACAACTGTTGTTGAAGCATCAAAGAAGAAATCATAAGGCTCGGCAGGCATAGCAATGGCAATAGGGTTAGAGCCGATCATAGCCATTCTTCCGTAAGTAGGTACCATTATAGCCTCGCTGTTTGTAGTGGAAAAACCGATAAGACCTTCCTTGCAAGCCATTTTTGCATAATATCCGGCAATACCGTAGTGGTTTGAATTCTTAACAGAAACAATACCTACACCGCTTTTCTTTGCTTTTTCAATGGCAAGGTTCATTGCATAGTGGCCTACAAGCTGACCTACGCCGAAATGGTTGTCTATAACGGCACTTAACGGTGTTTCGTGAACGATTTCCCAGTGTGAATCCATGTGGATACGTCCGTTTTTGATTGTTTTATAGTAAAGTACCATTCTCTGAACACCATGAGATTCGATACCATACATATCGCTTGTAAGCAGAACGTCTGTTATTATTTCTGCCTCGTCTTTAGTAAAGCCCATTTTCTCAAAAACCGCATGAGAAAATGTTTTCATAGTATCATACTGTATTCTTACATAACCCATAAGTTAGCCTCCTGTGAAAAGTTGTGTTTTAATTAAATTTTAATAAGTTTATTGACTCAATATGTTAATTATACTACAATGAATATTGTGTGCAAAGGTTTTTTGAGTTTTTTTAAACTAAGTGGTTTTTTATGTGGGGGTAAAATTTAAAATGAAAAAATTAAAGTTTAATGGGTATATGTGGATATACCTTATTACTGCTGTCATCGCTTTAGCCGGAATTATTCTGGGGGATTACAGGACTATTCCCGAAGGACTGAAAACAATGTATTTTCATCCGGCACTTCTTATTACAGACTACATAGCACTTGTTGGTCCGGCAACGGCTTTTTTAAACGTAGCACTTGTAACTTTATTTTCCGCTCTTTTAATGCAGTTTAACGGTTTCCCTCTAAACGGAAAATATTATCATGTTCTCGGTCTTATGGCGGGATTCGCATTTTTCGGCAAAAATATATATACTATGTGGTATATACTCTTGGGAACTTGGGTTTTAAGCTGGGTAAAAAAAGAAAAGTTTTCAAAATACCTTACAAGCGGACTTCTTGCAGACTCCCTTGGTCCTATGGTAGCAGTAGTTTATCTTTGGCACGGAGGATACAGTTTTCCGGATTATGTTTTGGCAATATGTGTAGGTATAGCAATAGGTTTTGTTGTACCGCTTGTATCTGAGCACACATTCGTAGTTTTGAAGGGACTTAGTCTTTATAACGTAGGCTGTAGTGTCGGGTTTGTTGCTATTGCATTTGTTGCCATACAGCAGGCTATAGGCATACCTTTCGAAAGTGAGGGCTGCTGGCAGACAGGCAGACCTTTGGGATATGTAATATTAATGTATTTAATAGCTGTAAGCTTTGTTCTTGCAGGCTATCTTAAAGATAGAAATAATGCATTTAAAAACTATAAAAATCTTCTTAAGCGTCCGGGAAACGGAAAATATAATTTTGCCGAGCTTGACGGAATGGGTGCTGTGCTTATAAATATGGGTGTAAATACTTTTATCTGCACAACATACCTTATTTTAATAGGCGGTGATTTTTGCGGCGGAACAATAGGCCCTATATTTACGGTTATAGGTTTTTCCGCACAGGGAAAACACGCAAAGAATATACTTCCTATTATAATAGGCTGTTTTATAGGCTCTTTAATAAGTCCTTCTGCATCACCTGTAACACATGGTGTACAGATGGGAACATTCTTGGGAACAACGCTTGCACCTATGGCTGGCACATACGGCCCTATAGCAGGTATAATAACAGGTATAGTGCATTGTTATGCCGTATTAAAGACAGGCGGCTGTTATGCTGCTGCCAACCTGTATAATAACGGTTTCTGCGGTGCGGTTGTTATGACTGTACTTTATCCGGTATTCAGACATTTCTTTAAGGAAAATACATATGTTGATCCTTCTCCAAGCATGGCACACAGAAGTGACAGCAGCGGAACTAAAGGAGAAACGGTGTTGAAATAAAAAACATTGAGGTTTTACAAAAGATTTTATAAAAAACCAATCCCAAATTTTGGGATTGGTTTTTTTGTTAACTGCCGAAACCGATAAATATTCCAGTTGTTGCCAATTCGAGAACAGCAATAAAAGCTAACAGAGCTATGATTTGTATTTTAAAAAATTTTCTGCTTAAAAAGAATTGTATAAAGGTAAGTATAATCTGTAATCCGTTTATGAATATAAGGTTAAATAAAAGACTGTCGATTAATGTTATTGAACCGGGATTTTCAGCAAGAAAACAATCGCCTGCCGCAAGCAGATCTGCAAACAAAAGTGCAGGGGAGATTATTATAAAAAATGCTTCGATAATTATAAATAAAACCAATGCAATATAAGAAAAAACTGTTCTTGTTCGGTTGAGATAAAGTTGCATTTTTGGATTTTCCATGGAAATACCTCTCTGAAAGTTTATATTTTGGTAAATATATTTATTATGGGAATTACAATTACAGGAAGAATGGTTATGGTTGATACTACGGAAATAATAAGCAGCTGTATTTTATAAAACTTTGGGTTTAAATGTTTTTGGATGATAATCGTAACTATCGGCATTGCGTAAATGGTTGTGGCTGCAATAAAAATAAGAAAGTCAAAACCAATGATTTTTTCGAATATATTTCCTACATCAAATACAACACCGGGAGCACAAACCCATATAAAGGGCGTTGCTATTAAGGGAAGCATCATTGAGACAGAAAAAATAACTAAAACAATATACGGTAATGCTTTTTTAAATTTGGAATCAGATAATTTTTTATTTTCCATATAATCACCTTATAACGTTTTTATATTGAATAAATCATAAAATTTAAAGAACATATGTTTGATGTGATTTCATTATACATGACGTTTTGATGACTGTCAATATTAAAGAGTTCGTAGTTGAAAGTAAAAAATAAAGCCTTCTCCTTAGTGGAGAAGGTGTTATGCAAGTGACAGATGATGGGTAAAACTTTTAATCAAAGTTTTGATAAAACGGATTAAATTTAATTTTACCCAAATGTGGTAAAGTGGGATTTGCAGGAACTTTTTTCGGAAAAGTTCCCTGCATCTTCAAAAATCTCTTTAAGACCGCACATTCCATGTGCCTGTGGAAATAAAGCCTTGAAAGGTTTACAGCAACAGATACAGGATTTACGTTTTAAAATCAATGCAATAGAGATTTTATTCGATAAAGTTTTAGAAAATCAAAATCTAAATAACATAACTTATAATTTTGTTCCGAAAAACGCAATGTAATTGCGTTTTGATAAAAATTTAGGTCAAGCCTTTTCAAAGGCTTGCAGGGTGTGGGACAGAGTCCCACGGTCTTATATTACTTATTCATTTTTTCGTATATTATGTCCGCAAGGGCGGCAAACTGCTCTATGGAAAGTGTTTCGCCACGTACTCTTGAATCAAGTCCCAGTTCTTCTATGGCTTCTGTAAGCTCGTCTTTTGAAAGATTGAAATTTCCGAGATTTTTAAGCCCGTTAAGAAGGGTTTTTCGTCTTTGTCCGAAGGCACATTTTATTATGTCAAACATAAGCTTTTCGTCCTTAACGGGAACGGTTTCTTCTTTTAAGGTAAGGGTTATAACGGCACTGTCAACCTTTGGTTTAGGCATAAAGCATGAAGGCGGCACTATAAAATCTATGTTGGCATGGCAGTAAAACTGCACTGCAGCCGTAAGAGCACCGTAGTCCTTTGACCCCGGTTCTGCCTGCATTCTGTCGGCAACTTCTTTTTGTACCATAACGGTCATGCTTTCTATGTCTGCGTGTTTTTCCAAAAGTTCCATTATTATAGGTGTTGTTATATAATAAGGGAGGTTTGCCGCAAGCTTGGCTTTTCTTCCGCCGGAGCGGGATTTTATAAGTTCGTTTAAGTCCAGTTTCAAAACATCACTGTTTATAACCTCGATATTGTCATAGCCGCTTAATGTATCCTCAAGAATAGGTATAAGGTTTTTGTCTATTTCAACGGCACATACGTTCTTTGCACTGTCGCCCAAAAACTGTGTAAGTGAGCCTATGCCGGGACCGATTTCAATAACAAAATCGTCTTTTGTTATTTTTGCGGCATCGACAATATTTCTTAGCACATTCTGGTCGATTAGAAAGTTCTGACCGAAGTTTTTCTTGAAGAAAAAGCCGTATTTATCTATTACTTCTTTTGTTTTTATTGGTGTTGATATTTTTTCGCACATAATTTTATCCTATCCCCACAGCGTTTAAAAGTCCGAATGAAAAAATTGATACTATTATGCCGGCAGTAAATACTCCTGCGGCAATGGTAAGAAATGCCTTTTTTGTATCCAGCTCCAAAAGAGAAGCTATTAATGCACCTGTCCATGCACCTGTTCCCGGAAGTGGAATGGCAACAAAGAGGAAAAGTCCCCAGTAACCGTATTTTTGTATCTGGTCACTTTTCTGCATCGCTTTGTATTCAAAATGAAGTATGGCATTTTTGAAACGGGTTTTCTTTAGAAGTTTAAATATTTCTTTTATAAGCAGAAGTATAAATGGTATAGGCAAGAGGTTCCCTATATATGCCACAACAAATGCCGACAGAAGATTTAACCCCAGAGCATAGCCTGTTATTATTCCGCCTCTAAGTTCTCCTATAGGGAAAAGCGAAACTATAAAAACAATAAGTTTAGGTCCGACTCTCCCTTTTAATACCGAAAGAAAAAAATTGATTATTGTCTGCAATTAAAAGTTCCTTTCTTTATTGATTTATCAGTTAATTATAAGTATTGTAAATGTCTTTTGTCAAGACGGCATATTGTATCTTAAAGGGCATATATTTAAATATGATAAAAAGAATTTTATGGGCTTAAAATACATTTTTACGGGAGGACGGCTTATTATGGATACGGACTTGAAAAAAGGCGTTATATCAATGCGAAAGGGAACATTGGCGGTTTTTCTTGATATAAATAACGAAACTTCTAAGGCAAGGGTTATAGGCAGAGATATAAAAAACAACTGGCAGGTATACATAGTTTTTTATAACGGCAACAAAAAGGAATATGTTCCTGTTGGACAGGCAGAAAAGAAAAGCCTTAATTTTAATTTATTAAATATACAGCCAAAGGGATATGAGGTTTGTGGTGCGGCAGTTGGAAACAAAAACACAGGGGAAGTATATGAAGGATTTTTTGAAACACAGGAAATAAAAAAAGAAGAACCGAAAAAAGAAAAGACAGAAAAATCAGAACCGAAAGAAATTAAAGAAGAACCGAAAAAAGAACCCGAAAAAGAAATTTTAAAAGAAAATCCGGAGGTTTCGGAAGAAAAAGAAAAATCGAAAGAAGAAATATCGGAAAACAAAAACAATATTGAAAATAATGAAGAAAATATACAAAAAACTTTAAATTCATACGAGCCTTTGCCTGAGCATGAGGCGGTTTATGATGAATACATACGTAACAAAAAAGAAAATAAGGCAGAAGATACATTTAAACAGGTATTAAAAAAATTCAGAGAAGAAATGACCGAGCTTGAAAAGGCGGGAGTTTTTGAAAAATCAGAAACAGCGGAAATTTTATCCGACAGAAAAAATACAGCAGAAAGGATAGATGAAATAAAAAACGAAATAAAAGAAAAGTATAAAAACATTATTGATTTTGAACAGGAAGAAAATAATGAAGAAAATAAAAATGAGGTTTTAAAACCCATTGAAAATAAAAATATTGAATATATGTTTTCAAACAACGAAAAACTTACACCTTTTAAGGAAGGCACATATGACTGGGTAAGAATATGCAAAGACGAGCTTTGGCTTATACCGCTTAAAAAAGATGATATTTTAAATCCTTTTGTTATGCTTTCGGATTTAAAGTATAAGCACCTTATGCTTGGAAAAGATAAAGAAAACAAAAGACTTATATTTGCCGTTCCGGAAAAATTCGGCAAAGATGATTTAAAAAATGCATCAGCTTATGGATTTAAGGATTTTTGGAAGTCAAGAGAGGAAAACGGTGAAGTTTTCGGTTACTGGATAAAGGATATATATTAAAGATATTAAAATTTCTCTTGTGCTAAATCGGTATGGGTAGTATTATTGTATTACTGTAAAAAATACTGTAGAATACAAATAAAGACATACTGCCCGAAGGAGATTGAAAAATGAGAGTAAGAAAGAAAGCATGGACGGTAGCCGAATATGAAAACAATCCGCATCTTGTGCATAATCCGCAGGATTATAAGGGAAAGTGGAAAGAGCTTTTTGGCAACGATAATCCGATATATCTTGAAATCGGTTGTGGAAAGGGACGTTTTATTTCACAGAACGCATTATTAAACCCTGATATTAACTTTATAGGTGTTGAAAGACAATCCACAATAGCCGCAACTGCCGCAAGAAACGTAGGCTCTGCAAAAAATGTGTTCCTTATACACGGTGATGTTGAAAATCTTTTGGACTTTTTTGAACCGGGAGAGATTAAGAGACTGTATATTAATTTCTGCGACCCATGGCCAAAGAAAAAATGGTACAAGAGAAGACTTACTTACAGAGATTTTCTTGAAAAATATAAACTGCTTTTTGGAGAAAGCGGAGAAATATTCTTTAAAACAGACAACACTATTCTTTTTGAGTTTTCACTTAATGAGTTTTGTGCCGATGACTGGAAACTCTCCAATATAAGCCTTGACCTTCACAACAGTGATTATGAAGGAAATATAATGACTGAGTACGAGGAGAAGTTCTCAAACAAAGGATTTAACATTTACCGTCTTGAAGCAAGATGGCATAAATAAGAAATTATTAAACCCCCATGACAGTTGTCATGGGGGTTTAGGTTGTCGACAAAGTCGACAACTAAGTCGAAATCAGGATTTCGACTTGTTCAAACAGAAGAATAAACAGACAGGTTCCATGGGCTTAAAAGCCTTGAAACCTGCTGTTTTCCTCGTCGGAAATGAATTCCGACTGCGGATTCCATTCGGGAAACTTATTCGTTTCCCGAACCCTTCCACTTTATAAAATAACGTTGTCTACAGTCTGAAACCCCATGACAGTTGTCATGGGGTTTTTAACTATTTTTTTGTGGATAAAAATGCTCTGTGAATATATAATTAAAGTATAGTATTTTTGGCTGTAAAATATATTTGGAGTATGATTAAAAATGAGGAAATATTTTGATCTGTATTTTGCACGTTCATTTGTAAGAAGTTTTTTTGATGACGATATAATGACTACTTCTGCGGCTTTGTCTTATTATATGGTATTTTCCTTTTTCCCTTTGCTTATAATGATAAGTATATTTTTAGGCAGACTGAATATAGACCCTGCTATGGAGAATATAATCAACAATATACTGCCTGATGATGTAATTGATGTGGCAGAGAAATATCTTGAGTTTGTAAATTCCGAAGGCAGCGGAAATATACTTTTTGCCAGTGCATTTTTTACAGTATACTTTCCTGTTCGTGCCGTAATGAAGCTTATGAATGGCATAAGAAGGGCATATAACAGAAAACATAAGATAAGTTTTATAAAACGCTCTATTTCGCTTGTTATGTATGCCATGGCAGTATATATAATGATAGTTTTTGGGATTTTTATTATTTCAATGGGGGATACGGCAGTTTCACTGCTTTTAAAGATGTTGAGTTTGCCAATATATTTTTCGGATTTATGGCGATGGCTTAAATTTATTATACTCTGGTGCATAAGTATATGCATTATTCTGGCACTGCACTATTCGTCGTCTCAAGGCAAGATAAAATTAAGGTATATGCTTCCGGGCTGTGTAATATCGGTTACGGTATGGACAGTTGTTTCGGCATTGTTTTCTTTTTATGTAAAGTATATGGGACGATATTCTGTTTTGTACGGCTCCATAGGTGCGGTTATAATACTTCTTTATTGGTTTTATATTACCTCCGTAATACTTCTCATGGGTGCGGAATTTTCCGGCTGTCTTGTGCAGAGAATAGAAGAACTGGGATAAATGCGGAGTTTTTAATGTTTTATTGTACTAAAGCGGTTTGACATATGAATTAAATTTCTATATAATAATTATTACGATTTGTTATGAGTATATAGAAATAGAGGTTACGTATGGAATTAAAAGAATGTATAAATTTTCTGCTTTCAACTGCCCAGCATAACGTTTTTCAGTATTTAAGCGTTAAGCTTTCGTCACTGGGCATTACGCCTTCCCAGTACAGTGTTTTAAGCTGCCTTTGGGGACGAAGCCACGCAACACCAAAACAGCTTGCAGAGATACTTGGAATAGAAACATCAACTGTATCCGGATTATTGGACAGATTACAGAAAAACGGACTTATAGACAGAATTGTAAACAGTGAGGACAGACGAGAGGTTCAGGTTATAGCTACCCAGAAAGGACGTGACCTTGAAAAGCCGGTTACAGTCATTATAGATGACATGAATAAAGAGGTTCTTAAAACTTTTACTCAAGATGAAATTGATAAGCTTAAAAGTATGTTAAGAATTATTGCAGCCGAAAAATTTGAATAATACTTACATATATTCGGCTGATAATTTAATAAAACAGGAGTATTTTAATATTCCTTTTAAGGAGGGAATTGCAATGAAAGATATAATTGTAACCATAGGACGTCAGTACGGAAGCGGCGGCAGACAGGTTGGAAAATTACTTGCACAAAGAATGGGAGTGCCTTTTTATGACAAGGAGCTTCTTACAGAGGCAGCCAAAAGCAGCGGTTTCTGTGAGGAAATATTCCATGAAAATGATGAGAAGACGGCAGGAAGTTTCCTTTATTCACTTGTAATGGGAGCAAACGGTACAGATGCACTTCCGCTTAACAACAAGCTTTTCCTTGCTCAGTTTGATACAATAAAAGAAATAGCTTCTAAAGGAAGCTGTGTCATTATAGGACGTTGTGCAGACTATGCCCTTGAAGAAAGAGACAATGTGCTTAATGTATTTATATATGCAGATAAGAAAATAAGAGCCGAAAGAGCATCAAAAGAATATGGCCTTACAGCTAAAAATATGGAAGACGCAGTAAATAAAATAGATAAAAAGAGAGCTAATTACTACAACTTCTATTCAGGCAAAAAATGGGGTGCCGCAGAAAGCTACAATATCTGTGTAGACAGCGGTAAGTTCGGTATAGACAAGACAGTTGATATTATAAAAGACTGTGTAGACGAAATGAGTAAATAATAACATTTAAGACCATGGGACTCTGTCCCACAACCCTGCAATTTTTTGAAAAAAATTGAGTAAAACTTTAAATAAAATCCCATGACTGTTGTCATGGGATTTTTGTAATAAGTTTACTTAGTTTTAATATGTCTGAAAATTAAAATACAAATTATACTTGTTCCAACAAATAAATATACACTGCTGTTTAGCATTAAAGTTTGTAATACATTTCCAATAATATTTTCTTCTACGTAAATATTAAACAAACTAAGAAAAGGAGACAGGATAAAAATTATTGCAGGTATAAATAAAAATAATGTTTCAATAGATTTATTGCTTTTTTCAAGTGATATTAAATAAATTAATATAATAATTAATAAATAAAATATTATATTTAATAAGTTATATGCAGCCAAATTGAATGAATAATTGTTTATTGTGGAAATGTTATTTTTAAATATCTCTGTTAGTTTAATATATCCAATTAAAATGGCGTACAGAGAGAATATCTTTAGTAATTTTGATGAATTTTCGAACATAATTGACACCCTCCCACAATTTTATGATAATATTTAATTAGATATACAATAACAATTAAATGAAATTAATTTTATTTAAAATAAGTATACCATAAAGTTGCTATACAATCAATTAGCAAAGGAGAGTGTATAGACAAGACAGTTGATATTATAAAAGACTGTGTAGACGAAATGAGTAAATAATAACATTTAAGACCATGGGACTCTGTCCCACAACCCTGCAATTTTTTGAAAAAAATTGAGTAAAACTTTAAATAAAATCCCATGACTGTTGTCATGGGATTTTTGTAATAAAGATATTTTATTTTTCTCCAAAACGCAATATAATTGCGTTTTGATAAAAGTTTACGTCCACTAAGGAACCGCAAAGATAAATGCGGCGGCGTAAGCCGATTTGCGAAGCAAATTTCCTGACCATTTCAAAGGGTGGTCAGGGTTTGTGGTGAAACCCCAAGGTCTTTATGGTCTTTATCTTTTAAAAGACATTACGTCTATCATAGAACTTATCCTGTCGCTGTCCAGCTTTTCTTTTACGGCAGACTTAATAAAGCCTTCAACTGTAAGCCCACGATTAAAAACATACTGTTCAAGATCTGAATAAAACTCCTTGTCAAAGGCTATGGAAACCTTTTTTGAGGCAGGTGTTTTCGGTTTTGTTGTTTTTGATACAGTCTTTTTTTCAGCCATTTTGTTTAACCTTTCTTTTGGGAGGAAAATAAGTCTTTTTCAAACTGCTGTGCAAGAAGTGTGTAGCCGTATGAGTTAAGAGTGTATACTATATCCTCAAGAGTACAGTCTGTTTCCTCAAACATTCCCTCACAGCACTCTCTTGAATCTACACACATAAGAAGGTTGCCTTCTTTTTTTATTTCTATGCCGAGTCTTGGTACACCGCAGCTGTCAAAGGCAAGCATATTTCCGTTTTCATCATGCCAAGAGTTTTTTAAAAGAAATTCCTTATCAACTATCAATTTTACTATCACCTTTCATGCTATTAAGAGATTCTTTCTTTAATTTTATATAAAAAATAATTCCGATTATAATAAGTACAGCCGAAACTGCTTGGGAAACCGCTATTCCCGTTGAGCCTATCTGTAACTGGTCTGTTCTTAAAGATTCCACAAAAAAACGTATTATACCGTAACCAAACATATAAAGCGAAGCAATCTGACCGTTAAACTTTTTGTGTTTTCTTAAAATAAGCAGAAAAACCAAAAGGCACAGATTAAGTGACGATTCATAAAGAAATGTAGGATGAACCTGTATATATTCCGTACCGTTTACGGTTATCAGATTGTTTAATGCACTCTGCGGAAGGTAGCTTGCCTGTTCTTTTAATATACGCATGGCAAAAAGACCGTTTGTATATCCGCCGAAGGCTTCTCTGTTAAAAAAGTTTCCCCAGCGGCCCATAACCTGACCGAGAAGAACACTCGGCAAAACAGTATCCGCAAGAAGAAAAAAATTAATTCCACGCTTTTTGGCAAATATTATGCCGCACAATATACCGGCCAGAACACCGCCGTATATGGCAAGACCGCCTTCTCTGAAGGCAAATATTTTTATTAAGTTGTCTTTATACATATCCCAAGAGAAGATTACATAATAAAGCCTTGCACCTATTACGGAAAGTACAATGGCAAAGGACGCAAAATCTATGTAATCCTCCGGTTTTTGACCGGAGCGTTTGGCTTCATGTATAACAAGAAGTGTGGCAAGTATAATGGCAGCACCTATTATAAGACCGTACCAGTAAATATTGAAATTTCCTATTTTGATTGCTGTACGGCTTAAATGGTCTATTTTTATTCCTAAGTTGGGAAACCATATTTCAGGCATATAAAAACTCCTCCATATTGTTATTTAATTACCGAAAGAAAGGCATTTTGCCTTTTGAATATATTTTCCGAAACGGAACATATCATGTCCGAGTTTATCTTTGCAAGAGCATCTTCCCTGTCGGCAAGACAGAACCCGAAAGGAGCCAGCTCTGCCTGTGCCATACAGATTTCTTCTATGCTGTTAAAACCACGTATCATCTGACCGGTATACATTGATTTTATTCTTTTAATTGAATTTTGAGAAATTCCTTTATGTGCCAGATATTGTGCGGTTTTGATAAATGCCTGAGCCGTATATTGCGGGCTTGTGCCTTTGAGACTTACAGTACAGAAACTGCCCTCCGGCGAAGAAACAATACTAAAGCCTGCAGGAGAGTGCAAAATCTTTCGGTCACAAAGGGATTGGTAAAGCATTGAACCTTCGGACATTAAGATGTCAAAGACAATTTTAAGCAAAAGTGTATTAAGCGGTGTGTTTTTAAATAAATGGCATTTGAAGCCAATATTAAAAATAGGCTCGTTTAGACCTTTTTCTTCCGAATAAAAATCACTTTTTGATTTAATTTCTTTTGTCGGTAAATACTTTTGGATATTGTTGGTTTTAAAATTTGTGTTTTGTATTATAAGTGATGTTTTTTCCGGTTCAATATCTCCGCAGCAGATAATTGATATATTTTTTGGTTCATAAAATGTATTATAACACTTATAAAGTATTTCCGGTGTTATTTTTTCTATTGTTTTTTCAGTTCCGGCTATTTCACACCCTAAAGCACTGTCAGGATACATTATTTTGGTAAGATTTGTGAATATCTGCCTATCGGGTATGTCTTTATACATATTAATTTCGCTTTTTATTATGCTTTTTTCGTTTTCAATGCCGATTTCATCAAAATAAGGTGTACTTATCATTTCGACAAGAAGCTTTAAATTTTTATAAAAATCGTTCTGACAGGAAAAATAATAGGCTGTTTTGCTGTGGTCTGTAAAAGCGTTTACGTCTGCACCATTTTGGGAAAGAAGCGAAAATATACTTTTGTCTTTTTTGTCGAAAAGCTTGTGTTCCATAAAATGTGCCGTACCGTAAGGAATTTCAAAAAAAGAATTGTTTTCATAAAAGCCTTCGCAGGCAGAACCGAAATTTATTACGGCCATTGCCATTGAAGTTTTAAAATCCTTTTTGGGTATAACAAAGCATTTTATTCCGTTTGAAAGAGTATATATATAAATTTCGGATTTGCTTATAGCACAGGTTCTTTTTTCTGAGTCCATTTTTGTTTTCTCCTTTCAGTTTAGTGAATATATAACCTGTTCTTTAATTGACGAAACAAGATTGGTTATATCCTCTTTTGTTACTTTGGCTAAGTTTTCGGTATATTTTTTTATATCGGGTGGTATATTGTTTAATCGGCAGGAAAAACAGAAGGATATAATTTTTGAAAGGCTGTCCGGTATTAAATTATAATTTTTAATCAGTTTGTCTGCGGCGGATTTTATATCGTCAGCAGATAATTTGTTTATGTTTTCAAAGGCTTTGTTTATTAAAGAAATTGATTGTTCGATATTTTTTCGGTCAACTCCGGCACTTATGCAGAGTATGCCGAGAGAAGGCAAAATATCGGAAGAAATACTGTAGCAAAGACCGTTCTGCTGTCGGACTGTATTAAACAATATGCCGTTTCCGCTGCCTGAGAGAAGCTCGTTTAATATTTCTGCTGTATATATATTTCCTTCCGAGAAGGTATAGCCTATATTGAGGATTGACTGTTTAAGACCTTTTATTTCGTCTTTTCGCCGTCCTACGGTGTTTAAGCCTTTTAATTTTTCAACAGGCGGCAGAGCTTTTCTTGCATAGTCGGCAAACTCAACTCGGTTAAAATAATTTTTTATTGTGTCGGTATTTTCATTCCCCGCAAAATATATATCTATAGGTGATTTTGTTATTGTTTCACGATAAAATTCGTAAAGAGAAGAAGGAGTTATTTTTGAAATTTCTTTAAGACTTCCGTCAGCGGAAATGCCTATGGAAAGAGAGGTTTCGTTTTCAAAGGCATTTTTTGCCATTTCTTCAAAAAGACGGAATTTGGCATAGGAAGTATTGTTGTCAAAAAGAGAACGTATATTTTTTTCGGCAGAAAACACTGCTCTTGAAAAATTGTTTTCGTCAAAACTTCCGTCATATACCAAAGGACATAGGAGAATATTTGCTGCAAGGTCTATTATTTTTGAAATTGAATTGCCTTTGTTTACAAATTCGATATTAAAGCAGAGTATAAGACGGCAGTTATTTTTGAAAGTAAAAATATCAATTTTACAGCCGTAAAGAGATTGGAGTTTGCGGTTTATATCAAGTGCCGAAGAATAATTTTTACAGCCGTATTTCAATATATAAGAAAGAACAGCGGCATTGGCGGCATTTTTTTTGCTAAGCTTCATTTGAATAAAAAACGAAATATTTTCGGCAGTAAATTTGGTTTCTTTTATACAGTGAAGGTTAATTCCTTCTTTTAGCTGGAAAGTATGGATTTCCTTCATAATATCACCTCATAATTTTTTGTTAGTTTGTGTTTTAAACAAACAAAAAATACATAAGGTGACGGTTTTAACTGCATACATTGAAAACCTTGAGACTCTGTCTCAAACTCTGTGAGCCTTCTTGGTCAGGAAATTTGCTTCGCAAATCAGGCACGGTCAGAATTTTTGCTACGCAAAAACGACTTCGTCGCCCTGTTTCTTCGGGTTCTCTACCCGCCGCATCATGGTCAAAGCATTTTCGCTTTGTAGCAAGTTCACAAATTCACTTCGTGAACAGCTTCGCTGCCGCCGTACATTCTGGCGGTTTGCTCTGAAAACGGTCTGCGACCGCCCCGTTTTCTTCGGGGTGCATACTTTGCGGTTCCCTAAAGGCTCAAATGAAACTTTTATCAAAATGCAATTTCATTGCATTTTTAGGGAAAAATGTTTAAAAGCCTTCCCTTGGGAGAAGGCAAACCCCTCAGTCACTGCGTGACAGCTCCCCTTTCATGGGAGCCTTCCAAACTCGGAAGCCGTCCCTGAAAGGGAAGGTGTCAAGCGTAGCTTGACGGAAGGGTTTTAACGATAAATTTTAATTACAGCAAAATATATATTGACAATTATATAGAAAATAGTGTGTGATTATATATAATAAAACTTTAAATTATGTAAGCAGAATCTTATATATAGGCTGTTTATAATGGTTAAAGGAGAAGCTATGAGAAAATTAAACAACATAAAATTTAAAATTAACGATATACCTTTCAACATATTGAATTTATACAGTCTTGATAAAGAACTTGTATTGGATACTGTTGCCTTTATAAACCCCGAAAACAACCTGTATTTTTATAATAACTACGGTTTTTTGGACAGTTTTCAAAATTCCGAAAACTGCACTCAAGAGGACATATACGATTTTTTTGAAAATGTATTTGTATTCAATAAATTGCCTGTCAGCAAAGTTAAACTTGACGGTATAAATGTAAAAAGCAAATTTCTATATGGTACATATATTCCGGAAACAAACCAAGTTTCTGAACCGGCAAAATATTTTATTGATACGTATAAAGAAATACTTGATGAAAAAACTCCGTTTTTTTATATGAAAATATTTATTACCGTAAGAGATTTGGATTATCATAATTTTGAAACTGCCGAACTTTTTATATCCGAAAGTCAAAAATTTGATATAAACATACAAGACATTATTTTGGATAACAAAAACTTTGAAACAATAAATTTATGCAAACCAAATATATCCTTGGAAATAGAAAAAACTTTTGACAACAATAAAAAAGTCTTACAACTGAAATTTGACTGTAAAAAACCGTCGGATAAAAACTATATAAAAGTTCCTGTTATGATTTATTCTGGTAAAAAATTTATTAAGTGCCTTTGCATTGATGTAAACAGCATATCGAGAGAAATTTTATATAATACGGAATTTGGCAATATAAAAATTATTGTTCTCGGAAGCATATACAAATTCAATGCACAAAAAATCAAAGTTGATTTTTTAAAACAAGTTGCTTTTGTTGAATAAAATCATAAGAGTCAATATATTATGCAAAATATCACAAACAGTATTTGCTTTAGGGTTTATGCACCGGTTTTGTGTGCAGAAGTTGTATAAAAGGGTGGACAAATACGGCTGTTTTTTGAAATTAAGTTGATAAAATGCATATGTATTATTTGTGTAATAAAAAAGTAATATTCTTTTAAGGTCTTTTAAGTTGTTAAGTTACGGCAAAACCTGTATAATGAATATAGTTTAATTAAGATTATATTTGAGGAGGTTTTAAGAATGAAAGCATTCAGAAATAAAATCATATGTTCTGCAGCGGCAGTTACCATGTGTCTTTCTGCGGCAGTGCCTGCTTTTGCGGCAGACTTTACGGTAAACGCATCAGCCGGAAAGGGCGGCAGTATTTCCCCTAAATACAACGTAACAGCACCTCAGGGGGAAGATCTTACATTTACAATTACACCTGATGACGGATATAAAATTGATGAAGTTACAGTAGACGGAAAAACAGTTGATGATGTGGAAAAATACACATTTTATAATCTTTCGGAAGATCATATCATAAATGTTACATTTAAAACTATAACAAAATCTTCAAAAACAAATTCAAGTTCGAGTTCAAGCACAAGCTCAAGTGCTTCCAAAAACAGTGCAAATGTCGGAAACGATTCTGACGGATACACAAAAATAGTTGGCGAAAAGGTTCAGCCTAAGGAAGAAGACACTTCCGCATGGAACAAAAAGAGTGATGCGGCAACAAAAGCCGAAGAAGAAAACAAGGATAAGATATTTTATATAACAACATCTTACGGCACAGGCGGAAAAATTTCGCCTAACAACAAAGTAAAGGTAAACGGCGGAGAAAATATATCTTTTGATATAATACCTAACAGCGGATATGTTGTTAAGGGAATATATATAGACGATGTATATGGAGGAAAGAGAACGTCTTATACATTTTCGAATGTATCAAAAGACCATACAATAAGAGCAGAGTTTGAAACAGCGTCAAATGCCGAACTTAAAAATCAGGTAAGTTCATCGGCTCAGAACAAAATACAGGATATTAATGTAAAATACAGTGTGTCTGATGTAGAAAATCCTTACAGAGACATTACAAGCTCAAGCACAAACTATTCAAGCATACTTAATGTTTACAAAAACGATGTTCTTCTCGGAACGGCGGCAAACGAATTTTCACCTTCGGCAAGTCTTACAAGACAGGAAGCGGCAAGAGCGTTCTATCGCATAGAAAGAATAGTAAAATCCGGATTTTCAAATCCGTACAGCGATGTAAGCGAAAGCAGTACTTACCGTGACCCTATTGCATGGAGCTATCACATGAATATTATATCACCTGAAAGCGTAAAGACGTTTGACCCAACAGGTACGGTTACAAAAGAAGAACTCTGTCAGATGATTTATAACTATGCAAAATATACAGGTGCGGCACCTAAAGGTTCATGGGCTATAAACCTTACTTATACGGATATGGATCAGCTTTCATCGGATAAAGCTGAGGCTGTAATGTACTGCACACTTAAAAGCATTATAACAAAACCGTCAAACGGCGAGCTTAAACCAAAGAGCATTGTAACAAGATCCGAAGCGGCAGAAATACTCAATAACGCAATGCTTGTAACCAGACGTGACTCAGGCAAAAC
>CAKQPE010000003.1 GCA_934256695.1 uncultured Eubacteriales bacterium | reverse complement strand
CTCGATTTTTTTCAAAAAATCGCAGGGTTGTGGGACAGAGTCCCACGGTTTTAATCAGTCCGATAAATTTATATTTATCATATAAAATCGTGGAATTTTGAGATAAAACCCCAAGGTCTTATTTTCAATCCTTTATGGCTTCTATTGAAGAATTTATAACTTTGTCGGCAAACCCAACTATCTCACAGACATCTAAAAGCGGCTTTTTCTCCAACCATTCCTTTATTACACCTATTATTCCGTATGTTATAAAACTGAAATAGTAGTCATTTATCCTGTTTTCTTTTATCGAATACCGCCTTTTTATTATTTCCGAACAGTTATTAAATATAAAATCCCTGAGTTTTTCTATAAAATCCGCTGACACTTTATTATTTATAAGACAACGGAATATATCTGCATTTTCTTTAATATATTCTGCTATCGGCATAAGTGTACATCTTGCCAAATCCTCCGGCAGGTCTGCCGAATTTGTTTTTTCATCTACCATACTTTGTAGGTTAAAAAGTATTTCATTTTCAATTTTGTTTAATATATCGTATGTGTCCGTATAATGAAGATAGAATGTGCCTCTGTTTAAATCCGCTCTTTCGGTTATGTCTTTTACAGTTATGTCTTTAAACTCTTTTTCGTCCATAAGCTGGGCAAGAGCCTGTTTCAAAAGTTTTTTTGTTCGTCTTATACGCCTGTCCTCTTTATGGCCTTCCATACCAAAACCTCCTCAAATTATTAAATGCAGATTAAATATTTGCTTTTTATTCAACTCAAAATACTTATATGTTTATTAATATACTGTAAACCGATATTTGTACACTAATAAACCTATTTTAAATAAATTGCTTATTGTATCTGTAATCACCTTGAATTATAATACCATTGAGTTGAAAAATCAATTACGTGTTGAATAATGGAGGAAACGATGAAAAATTCTTTTTTTGATAAAATGATTCACTTCATAGTCTCAAAAGGACATTTGATAGAAAAAATATTTGCCGCAGCCGTTCTTCTCAGCATTATATGCTACCCTTTTGTAGGCATAGAATATGACCTAAGCACATACCTTCCGGAATTTGCTCCTACCAAACAAGCCCTTGATGTTATGGAAGAAGAATTCGGTTATCCCGGTCTTGCACGAATAATGCTTAAAGACGTAACCGTACAGGAGGCAAAAGACATACGTGAGCAGATTGCCGATGTAGAAGGCGTATCAATGGTTATAGGTGCAGACAGTGTTACTCAGGCCTATATGTCTGACGGCTTTGTTCAGTCATCTCTTAACGATTTCAGCAATATTGTAGGCAAGGACAACTCTTTTTACAAAGACGGAAACGCCGTAATGGAGGTTGTTTTTGAAAACGGCAGTTATGACAAAGAAACCCACCAAGCAATAGATGAAATTTATAAAATAGCCGGAGACAATGCCTGCTATTCGGGCAGTGCCATTTCAAGCAAGGAACATCAGGAAAGTGTATCCAGAGAAACAAATACAGCCATAGTCCTTGCAGGGCTTATTATAATCGCAATACTTGCCTTAACTACAGAAAGCTGGTTTGAGCCTGTACTTTTTATTATGGTAATGGTAATAGCCATTGTACTTAACCTTGGCACAAATATAATATTCGGTAAAATATCATTCTTCACATTTTCCGTATCATCAATATTGCAGCTTGCCGTATCAATGGACTATTCAATATTTCTTCTTCATACCTTTAAGGCATATAAAGCAAGCGGACTTGATGTTGAACCTGCAATGGAAAAGGCACTCAAAGAATCCTGTACATCTATTTTTTCAAGCGGTGCAACTACAGTAGTAGGCTTTATAGTTATGGCTTTAATGCAGTTTACAATCGGACGTGATATGGGCTTTGTTCTCTCAAAAGGCGTTATTTTCTCCCTTGTTACGGTTATACTGCTTATGCCTACTTTGATATTCAGATTTACACCGCTTATTGAAAAATACAGCCATAAACCGTTTCTTCCATCAATGGATAAACCGGCAAAAGTACTTTACAGACTTCGTCATATAATACTTATAATATGTGTTCTCATTGTAGTGCCTTGCTATACGGCACAAACAATGAACCACTTTAAATACGGCGAAGAAGCCGAAGGTGCAGGTCCCGGAACAAAGGTTTACGATGATGCAAGAGAGATTGAAAGCGTATTCGGAAAATCCAACGTAATACTTGCAATCGTCCCTAACGGCTCTATTGTTCAAGAACGAAACTTAACCGATACCATTGATGACTTAGACTTTGTAAACTATGCCGTTTCCCTTTCCGGCTCACTGCCAAAGGGAACTCCGCAGGACTTTCTGCCTAAAAAACTTACAGACGAGTTCAGAACAGATAAGTATACCCGAATTATAATATCCATGAAAAATGCCGAGGAAAGCAATTATTCGTTCCAGTGCAGCAAAACAATAGACGAAACCGTTAAAAGATATTATCCGGACAATTCCTATGTAATAGGTCTTACGCCTACTGCCATGGATATAAAGGATATTCTTACAGGGGATTATAACCGAGTATCAATTATCTCTCTTATAGGCGTTGCACTTGTTGTTATGATTACCTTCAGAACAATACTCGTGCCGATACTGCTTATGATACCTATAGAGCTTGCCTCATTTATAAATATGTCCATGCCGTATTTTGTAGGCGAAAACGTAATTTACATGGGCTACATAATTGTAGGCTGTATACAGCTTGGTGCAACGGTAGATTATTCAATACTTATGACAAACAACTACCTTTTGATGCGAAAACAGTATTCCGACAAGAAAGAAGCTGCCGTAAAAGCTATATCAAAGAGCCTTCTTTCAATACTTACCTCCGGCTCAATACTTATTATGGCAGGATATACTATACATTTTACAAGCACCATCCGTTCTATATCACAGATAGGTCATTTTGTAGGCCGAGGTGCTCTTTTAAGCACAGTACTTGTACTTACACTTCTTCCGGCACTGCTTTCACTTTTCGATAAAAAAATAATAAGCAGAATAAATAAAAAAGAAGAAAAGAAACATAAAAAATTACTTGAAAAACAAAAACAGTCCCACCGCAATAACGACTCTGCGGCAGCATCAGAGCAGTAAATAAAAGGAGATGAAAACAAAAATGAATTATAAAAAAAGACTTTTATCCTGTACGGCAATACTTCTTTCCATGGCAATGACAGCAGAGGTGTTTGCCGCTCCGCCTGCCGTTACATATGATGAAACCCTTTATGTAAATATGGACAGCTATGGCAGCCCTACCAAAACAAGTATAGTAAAAAACTACAGCTTAAACAGCAATACATCTGTTACCGACCATGGTGAATACAGCGATGTTATAAACATGACAGACTATACAGAGCCTGACAAAAAAGACGGCTCCGTTACTTTTGATTTTTCAAAAGCCGCTCAAATTCCAAAAAGATTTTATTTTGAGGGTAAAAATCCAAAGCTTTCCTCCGAGCTTCCTTGGAACATAGACGTAAGCTACAAATTAAACGGTGTTCCCGCAAAAGCGGAAGACCTTGCCGGTGCAAATGGACTTATCGAAATAGACATTGACATTCTTCCTAACGACAATGCAGCAGACTACTACAAAAACAACTTTATCCTTGAGGCTGCCTGTGTTGCAGATACAGATGACATACTCTCAATAGAAGCACCCGGAAGCCAGATGATTACTATAGGAAGCTTAAAAAACGTTGTTTTCTTTGCCCTTCCGGGAGAAGAACAGCACTATACGGTTTCTATAGGCTCAGATGATTTTGAATTTTCGGGAATGTTGTTTATGATGCAGCCTGCCACAATGAGTCAGGTAGACGATATAAAAGACCTTCGTGATGCAAAAGAAGATATCGAAGACTCGGCAGATGCCATAAGCGACAGCCTTGATGTTGTTCTGGATACTCTTGATTCAATGCAGAGCAGTCTAAAAAATACTTCCGAAGGCTTAAAGGGACTTCAAAAGGCAAGAGAAACTGTTTCAAACTCAAAAGGTGCGGTTTACGAAGATGCAGATGCCGCTCTTGACGAAATGGAAAAATTAAGCGACAGCCTTTCACCTTACAGCCAACATTTTGACACAGCACAAGACGCAGTTGAAGATATAAATACAGACCTTAACAATCTTAACTCATCATTGCAGTCATTTACCGATACACTGAACAACACAAAAGAAAACACACAGGCAGTTAAAGAAAATCTCTCTGCACTTGATGAACTTATCACAACTGCTGATGAGGATAAAGATAAATGGGAGTCAACACTTACAAGCCTGTCGGAAAACCTCAGAAAGCTTTCCGATAACAGTGACAACCTTAACGCTTATCTCAAAGGTATAAAAGACGCAGGAAACAACCTCGGTCAAAGTCTTGAAACTCTCTCAAGTGACGGAAACGTAGGTTATATATCCGATTCGCTTATGGAATCATTTATGAAAGGCGGAGACGTAAATTCCGGCGGTATATGGGCTGTACTTTACTCCATACAGTATCTTGCATCGGATTTAAGTGCTTTAAGCCGAAATGTCGGAAATATTTGCGGTCTTATTGCAGATGATGATACGGGAAAAGATACTTTCGATATAGAAAAAATGGCAAACGACACCGCTGACCTTGCAGAGCTTGCCAAAAAAGCAATAGACAATGCATATTCCCATAGTGACGATTACCACAGTATTATAGAAAACTCACAGGAAATGCTTGATATAATATCTGATGCAGCAGACAAAACAGATGAAACTCTTAATGCCATAAATTCATCTGTAAACACTGCCAACAGATACAAAAAGGATTTGCAGGTGCTTATAACGGACAGTCAGTCAACGGTAACAGAGGCACAAAACAGTCTTAAATCATTCCACAGCTTTCTTTCTAAATTTGAAAGCACAATTAAAACAGCCGGAAATGACCTTGATTCCGGTACAGAGGCCACATTAAACGGGCTTATAGACACTCTTGCAAAATCAATAACAGGTCTTGCCCAGACGAGTGTAATAAAAAACGCAAAAGATACAGTTAAAAACCTTATAGATGATAAATGGGACGAATATACAGGCGATGACAACAATCTTCTTAATATAGATTCATCACTGCCTGCCGTTTCATTTACCTCGGCAGAAAATCCCGCTCCCGAAACAGTTCAGGTTATACTTCGTACAGACGAAATAGTAAAAGACGATGCTGATTCCGCACCTGACCTTACCGAAGACGATATAACAGGAAATGTATTTACACGAATAGTAAGCGTATTCAGAAAAATAATAAGCACAATAACAGGTGTATTTAAAAAATAATACCTTGGGGTTTCGCCTCAAAGTATTGGATAAATATAAATTTATCGGAGTGAAATAATAACCACTCAGTCACTGCGTGACAGCTCCCCTTTCATGGGAGCCTTCTCAACTCGAAAGCCGTCCCTGAAAGGGAAGGTGGCAAACCGAAGGTTTGACGGAAGGGTTTTAAAGCCTTCTCTCGGGAGAAGGTGCTGAGCCGTAGGCGAAGCGGATGAGGGGTAAATCTTGATTATTTTTACGTTATTTTTCCCCTCATCTGTCACTTCGTGACATCTTCCCCACCGAGGGGAAGACTTTAAAAATATCGCAAATGGATTTCCGAAAAATGCAATGAAATTGCATTTTATCAAAAGTTTTACTAAATTTTTTTCAAAAAATTTTCAGGGTTTTGGGGTGAAACCCCAAGGTCTTTCAGTTCGATAAATTTCTGTAAAATTCCACCACCTCGGCATACTCGTCACTTTCCAATGCCCTTTTGCCTTCTGCCGAGAGAATATACACTCCCTTGCTTTCTCTTTCAAACCAGTGATAGTAGTTTCTGTAAATAATGGAACAGGTGTTTTTGTCATACCCCATTTGAGAAAGGCTTTTCATTGTAACTTTTCCAATTTTTTCAATAACACACATCAGTTCTATTGATTTTTCACGGTATGCGGTCATCAGTTTTTTCCCTGTGCTTCCGCCTTTGTTGTAATCACCGCTTCGAAGCAGAACTTCTTTCTGCACCTTCTTTTTCTTGGCATAGTTTGTTATTTTGTTTACTTCTTCGGGAGAGCATATAATTTCCGTTATCTTCATAGGACTTTCCACAGCAACGGTTATAAGCCCAAAATCAAGCCTTTTGCATAGTTTAACCATTGACTTAAAATTTCTGTCTCTTGCACCCTTTTTCGGTCTCGGTATTACGGCATATACGTTTTTGCAAAAACTTTGCCTGTCTAAAAGCTGATAAACAAGGGTTATGTTAAAACTCTTTTTAAGCTCGGCAATTATGGTTTTTTCTTCTTTTACCGCCATAAGGTCACAGTCCTTAACTTCGCTGTAGACTGAAAACCCCATTCCTTCAAACAGCTTTTTTACAGGCTCATACAAATCCGTTTCTTTAAAATCAGACATTCTTCTTTCCTTCCGCCATAAAGCGTTCTATATCATCTACAGTCTTTATCATGTCTTTTGTAAGTATTTCACAGCCGTTTTCGGTAACAAGTGCGTCATCTTCTATTCTTATGCCTATTGACCATTCTGCTATATAAAGTCCCGGTTCAACACTTATTATCATTCCCGGTTTAAGAGTCTGGCTTCTGTCGCCTACGTCATGGGTTTCAGCCCCTATAAAATGGCTTACACCATGGAAATAATAGTTAAATACTTCCTCCTTTGTTTTGACAAAGCCGATTTTTTTAAGCTCCTCAAAATAATACTCCTTGAGCATTTCGTTAAGCGACGGATATTCAACACCCGGTTTGATATTGTCTATTACAAGCTGCTGTCCTCCGAGAACAATATTATAAACAAGTTTTTGTCTTTCGGTAAATTTTCCGCTTACAGGGAATGTTCTTGAAATATCGCCTGCATAATATCCCCACTGTGCCCCTGCATCTATAAGTATAAGGTCGTTTTCATGTGTCTTTGAATTATTTTCGACATAGTGCAAAGTTGTTCCGTTCATTCCCGAAGCAGCTATGGTTGAAAAAGCTTTGTCCTTTACACCGTTTTTTCTGAGAACAAAATCATAATATGCCTCTATTTCGTATTCCCACATACCTGGTTTTGCATTTTTCATCATTTCTTCAATGCCAAGCCTTGTTATGTCACCTGCTTTTCTTACAAGTTCAATTTCCCAAGGTTCTTTTATAACACGCATTTGGGCAAAGGTATTGAATATGTTTTCGATTTTCACAGCTTTAAAAACTTCCGACATACCTTCTTTAATGCTTTCAATATCAAGGTCTTTACGGTCAAGGTCAAGATACAGCTTCTTCGTATCATTCGAAAGCAGTTGCAAATCGTCCTCAAAATTATCTGTAAGTTTAATATCTTTTACGCCGCTTATTTCTTCCGCTTCTTCGGCTGTCAAGTTTGCACCTATCCATCTTGCCATCTGCCCATTGTCCGGCTCTATATAAAGACGTTCAAAATCTTTTCCGCCTAATTTGCCTATGGCAAAAATAAGGTTCTGTCTGTCAATTCCCGTTACATAATAAAAGTTTCTGTCAGGTGTAAAAGGATAGTTTTCGTCACCTCTTTTTACAGGAGCCGCTCCTGCATAAAGAATAACCAAATCACCGTCATTAAGTTTATCTAAAAGCTTTTTTCTGTTCTTTTCAAAAAATTCTTTCATTATATATACACCTCGCTTGTCATGGTTAAAAATCAACCTTATTTTACCACAAAGGTAAAAAAATTAAAACCTTGGTACTCTGTCCCAAACCCTGTAAAACTGTGGGCGTTGCCCACACCAACAATTTTTTGAAAAAAATTGAGTAAAACTTTTAATAAAATACCGTGACAAGTCACGGTATTTTTAAGTTAAGTATGACTTGCCGTTAATAAGCCCAAAGAGAAAACTTTAAATATTGCAAATATATTTTCCCGAAAAACGCAATGTAATTGCGTTTTGATAAAGTTTCCGTCCACCCTTTTCAAAGGGTGGCAGAGTTTGAGACAGCGTCTCAAGGTTTTAAATATTTTAAGGTTTTTATTTCTGTAGTAAATAATTAACATTTGTGGTATTCTATTGATAAAATTATATCGGGAGTTGGTTGAAATTTTAGTTTCTCTTGAAAAATGCGAAAGCTATGAATATTCAAAAGTAAAATCCGCCGTTGAAAAGTCATTTAAAAACTTAGGCGGTATAGAAAAATTTATTAAAAAAGGTGAAAATGTTCTGCTTAAATCTAACCTTGTAATGCGTAAACTGCCTGAGGAAGCAGCTACCACACACCCTGCCGTAATACAGGCATTAGCAGAAACACTTATTAAATACGGTGCCAATGTAGAAATAGGTGACAGCCCCGGAGGGCCTTTTAACGAAATACTCTTAAAAAGCATTTACAAACACACCGGTATGGAAGAAGCCGCAGAAAAATCCGGTGCAAAACTGAGCCTTGATACAACATCTCAGACCGTTGATAATCCCAACGGCGTAAGACTAAAAAAACTTACTTTGACAAACATGGTTTTAAAAGCCGATAAAGTAATATCCGTAGGCAAACTTAAAACCCATTCCATGACACGAATGACAGGTGCCGCAAAAAATCTTTTCGGTGCAATACCCGGCACAACAAAGGCCGAGTATCATTTTAACTGTCAGGATACAGACAGCTTTGCACAATGTCTTGCCGATATCTGCACATTTGTAAATCCCGTTTTATCTTTTCTTGATGCAGTAACGGGAATGGAAGGAAACGGCCCTACTGCCGGAAACCCAAGGTACATCGGTCTTATTATGGCATCTGAAAATCCTTTTGAACTTGACCTTGCCGGTGCAAAAATAATAAATACACCTCCTATGGAAATACCACTTTTAAAATGTGCCATAGGTCGTGGATTATGTTCTTCTTCTGCCGAAGATATAGAATTTATCGGTGAAAATATAAACCATTATGTAATAGATGATTTTGCCGTACCGGAAAACCACAGTCTCCACTTCTTAGGCGGAAACCCGCCTGAATTTCTGGTAAACTTTTTCAAACTCCACGTATACCCAAGACCTGTGTTTACAAACCGTTGTGTAGGCTGTGGTATATGTGCCGAAAACTGTCCGGCAAAGATAATAACCATAAAGAATAAACACGCCCATGTCGATTTAAAAAAGTGCATACGGTGCTACTGTTGTCAGGAGCTTTGCCCTCACAAGGCGGTTGATATAAAACAGCCGCATATACTGAAACTGCTTTCAAGAATGTAAATTTATGCAACTGATTAAAACCGTGGACTCCGTCCACACCTGCAAGCCTTTGAAAAGGCTTGACCTAAACTTTTAGTAAAATACCGTGACAAGTCACGGTATTTTGGGACTAAGTATAAAATTGTCGATAATAAGCCTTCTCCTTGGGGAGAAGGTGCTGAGACGTAGTCGAAGCGGATGAGGGGTAAATCTTGACTATTTTTATTTTATTTTTCCCCACCAAGGGGAAGACTTTAAAAATATCACAAATGGATTTACAAAAAATGCAATGAAATTGCATTTTACCAAAAGTTTTACTAAATTTTTTTCAAAAAATTTTCAGGGTTTGGGGTGAAACCCCAAGGTCTTTCACTTCCATAAATTTATATTAAACTCAAAAGCCCATGACTCAAGTCATGGGCTTTTATTAGAAGTTTTACTCAATTTTTTTCAAAAAATTGTGGGGTATTGGGGCAAAACCCCAAGGTCTTTATTATATTTCATCGCAAACGGCAGTACCCATTTCATCTGTGCCTACGTGTGGCTTGCCTTCTGCTATATCTATTGTTCTTATGCCTTTATCAAGAACCTTTGTTACGGCTTCTTCAACTGCTCTTGCCTCTTTTTCAAGACCAAGTGAGTATCTGAACATCATAGGAACGGAAAGTATTGTTGCAAGCGGATTAGCTATATTCATTCCAGTTATGTCAGGAGCAGAACCGTGGATTGGCTCATAAAGACCGAATGTTCCTTCACCAAGGCTTGCAGAAGGAAGCATACCGATAGAGCCTGTTATCTGGCTTGCCTCGTCCGAAAGAATATCGCCGAATATGTTTGATGTAAGTATAACGTCAAACTGCTTTGGATTTCTTACAAGCTGCATAGCCGCATTGTCAACATACATATGGTCAAGTTCTACCTCAGGATAATCCTTTGATACCTCAATAACCGTTTTTCTCCAAAGCTTTGAGCTTTCAAGTACGTTGGATTTATCAACACTTGTTACCTTTTTGTTTCTCTTCATAGCCGCTTCAAAAGCCGTACGTGCTATTCTTTCAATCTCGAACCGGCTGTAGTTTTCAACATCATATGCTTCTTCACCGTATTTTCCCTGACGGTGTCCTCTTTCGCCAAAATAGATACCGCCTGTAAGCTCACGTACAACAAGTATGTCAAGGCTGTCGCCTATGATTTCCTGTTTAATAGGGCTTGCATTGCTAAGTGCCTTGTGCATAATGGCAGGTCTTAAATTGGCAAAAAGTCCAAGTTCTTTTCTTAAACCGAGAATTGCCTTCTCCGGTCTTTTGTCGCTTGGCATAGCGTCCCACTTAGGGCCGCCTACAGCACCAAGGAATACAGCGTCACTGCCCTTGCATACGTCTATTGTTTCCTTCGGAAGCGGAATACCGTAAACGTCTATTGCCGCACCGCCTGCAAGAACCTCTGTCATTTCAAACTTATGTCCGAATTTTTCTCCTACCTTATTAATAACTCTCATTGCCTGGCTTACAATGTCAGGGCCTATTCCGTCACCTTTTATTACAGCTATTTTAAATTCAGCCATTTTTCCGCCTCCAAAACGAATATTTTTTATCTGTCTTTACAAATCTTCTGAAAGTAAGCCCCCACCTACACTTCAAAGGATAGTTATATAAAGACTGTCTTTTAATTTTTCTTATTATCGTTTACATACTCAACCAATCCGCCGCTTGCTATTATTTTCTGCATAAACTCAGGAAATGGCTCTGCCTTGTACTGATGATTTTTTGTAAGGTTATAAATTATACCCTTGTCAAAATCTATTTCAACCTGATTTCCTTCATCTATATCTTCTGCCGCTTCTTCACACTCGAGTATTGCAAAACCGATGTTAATTGAGTTTCTGTAGAAAATTCTTGCAAATGATTTTGCTATTACACAGCTTACTCCCGCTGTTTTTAAAGCAAGAGGAGCGTGTTCTCTTGAAGAACCGCAGCCGAAGTTTTTTCCGCCCACAACTATGTCCCCAGGATTTAATCTTTCTACAAATGTAGGGTCAATATCAACCATTGCATGGCTTGCAAGTTCTTTTGCGTCATAAGAATTTAAATATCTTGCCGGTATAATAACGTCTGTATCAACATTGTCACCGTATTTTAAAACTGAACCTTTAGCTTTCATCAGTTGTTGCCTCCTATCTTTTCAGGGTTTGCTATATAGCCTGCTATTGCACTTGCAGCGGCTACTTCCGGAGATGCAAGGTAGATAAGTGATTTTGTATCTCCCATTCTTCCTACAAAGTTACGGTTTGTTGTGGAAACGCATTTTTCGCCATTTGCCATAACACCCATATGACCGCCCATGCAAGGGCCGCAGCTTGCAGTATTGAATGCACAGCCCGATTCAACAAATATTTCCGCAAGTCCTTCCTTAATACAGTCAAGGAAAATCTGCTGTGTTGCAGGTATAACCATAACACGTACATTTTCGTTTACTTTATGACCTTTTAATATCTTTGCGGCTTTTCTTAAATCGCTCATTCTGCCGTTTGTACATGAACCGATAACTACCTGATCAATATAAATCTTTTCTCCGGCTTCAACCTCGTCTATTGTATGTGCATTTCCGGGAAGATGAGGGAAAGCAACTGTAGGTCTTACCTCTGATAAATCTATTGTATATTCAGCTTCGTATTCGGCATCTGCGTCGGCTTCATATACTGTATATTCCTTCTGGGAATGTTCATTCATATATTCTTTTGTCTGCTCGTCTACAGGGAAAATACCGTTCTTTCCGCCGGCTTCGATAGCCATGTTGCAGATTGTAAAACGGTCGTCCATTGTAAGATACTTAACACCGTCTCCCACAAACTCCATTGACTTGTATAAAGCACCATCAACACCGATTTTTCCTATTATATGAAGTATAACGTCTTTACCGCTTACATACTCGCTTGGCTTGTTGATAAGGTTAAATTTAATTGCACTCGGAACCTTAAACCAAGCCTTGCCTGTTGCCATTCCTGCTGCAATATCCGTTGTGCCTACGCCTGTGGAAAAAGCTCCCAAAGCACCGTAAGTACAGGTATGGCTGTCTGCACCTATTATACATTCACCTGCAACAACAATGCCCCATTCGGGAAGTATTGCGTGTTCAACACCGCATTTACCCTGTTCCATATGGTATTTAAGTCCCTGTGCTCTTGAAAACTCTCTTATGTCCTTTGAGTTCTGGGCTGATTTAATATCCTTGTTAGGTGTAAAGTGATCCGGCACAAGAACCACTTTGTCTTTATCAAAAACCTTGTCTGCCATTTTGTAAAATACAGGCAGTGCCATAGGCCCTGTTATATCGTTTGCCATTACAACATCAAGATTGGCTTCTATAAGCTGTCCGGCAGAAACCTTGTCTAATCCCGCATGGGCTGCAAGTATTTTCTGTGTCATTGTCATTCCCATTTGCTTTTCCCCCTGTTATCTCTTATTTATTAACGTAATTTTTTTATCAGTCTATCATTTTGTTTGCGGCACTTACAACGGCTCTTAACGAAGATTCCGTAATGTTGCTGCTTATGCCCGCACCGTATGAAACTCCGCCTTTTTCCGTTGAAATCTGGATATATGATATAGCTCTTGATTTTGTACCGTATTCCATAGAATGTTCACTGTAGTTTACTATTTCAAAGGCTGTGCCTGTGTATTTGCCTAAAGCATGGCTGAATGCGTCAACAATACCGTTTCCTGTAGCGGCTATTGTCTTTTCTGTTCCGTTGTCTTTTATAACTGCCTCTACGGCTACCTCGTCCTCGTTGCCTGTAGCGGCTTCTTTGTAGCTTACAAGCTCGATAGGTTCTGTTATGTTTACGTATTCTTTTATAAATTCATCGAATATAATCTGTGGCTCTATATCCTTGTGATTTACGTCAGAAAGCTTTGTTATAACAACACTTAAATGCTGCTGGAAAGCCTTTGGAAGGTATAAACCGAAGTTCTGTTCAAGTATAAATGCAACTCCGCCCTTACCTGACTGGCTGTTGATACGAACGATTGGGTCATATGTTCTGCCAACGTCCTTAGGGTCAATGTGAAGATATGGAACCTCCCATCTGTCAGGATGCTCTTTCATTCTTTCCATGCCTTTTCTTATAGCGTCCTGATGTGAACCGGAGAACGCTGTGTATACCAAAGAACCTGCATATGGGTGTCTTGGGTGAACTGTCATTCTTGTAAGTCTTTCATATATTTCAACTGCTTCGTCAATATGTGAGAAGTCAAGCTTAGGGTCAACACCCTGTGTGAAAAGGTTCATTGCAAGAGTAACTATGTCTGCATTGCCTGTTCTTTCGCCGTTGCCGAAAAGTGTACCCTCTACTCTGTCTGCACCTGCCATAATACCGAATTCTGTCTCTGCTATCGAAAGGCCTCTGTCGTTGTGTCCGTGAAGGCTTACGATAACACTGTCTCTGCGTTTAAGGTTACGGCAGCAGTATTCAATCTGGTCTGCATATACATTTGCAGTAGCCATTTCCACTGTTGAAGGAAGGTTAATTATTATCTTTTTGTCAGGTGTAGGCTGCCATATATCAATTACGGCATTGCATATTTCAACGGCATAAGGTGTTTCCGTGCCTGTAAAACTTTCCGGTGAATACTGGAATATGTATTCTGTTTCAGGCTGTTTTTGGGCTTCCTCCACAAGAAGCTTTGCACCGGAAACGGCAAGTGCCGTTGTCTGCTCCATTGAAGCATTGAAAACTACATCTCTCTGTAATGTTGAAGTTGAGTTGTAAAGATGAACGATTGCTCTTTTTACTCCCTTTAATGCCTGAAAAGTTTTTTTGATAATATGCGGTCTTGACTGTGTAAGCACCTGTACTGTTACGTCATCAGGTATCATGTTGTTTTCAATAAGGTATCTTGTAAACTCAAATTCAGTGTCGCTTGCGGCAGGAAAACCTATTTCAATCTGCTTAAACCCGATTTTTACAAGGTATTTAAAGAACTCTATTTTTTCTTCAAGACTCATAGGAATTTCAAGAGCCTGATTGCCGTCTCTAAGGTCAACACTGCACCAGATAGGTGCTTTTGTTATTACTGCGTCCGGCCATGTTCTGTCCTTCATATTCATTGTTGGGTACGGTCTGTATTTAGTGTAGTTTTCCATAGTCAAAAATCTCCTTCGCTTTGTGCAAAATATCTGCCATTATTTTTCATACTCTTACAACAAAGCATTGAGACCACTGATTTGTATTTTTATATCAAAAAAGCCTCCGTCTCTAATCTTAGAGACGAAGGCTTAAAGCTCCGTGGTACCACTCTTATTTACCCCAACAGGGATACGCTCATACAGATACAGATTGAAAATTCAACCGATATCCTGCCGCTTTAACGGTCGGCTTCCGTTCCGTCCTATCCTCGGATTTATAAATCCTACTTTCAGCGGAACACTCCAAGGCGAGTTCAATTTATTTTGCCTGATGTCTCACACCAAACGACATCTCTCTGAAAAGCTTCCTAAATCTACTATTCCTCATCACAGTGTTGTAAAAGTAATTTAATTCATTTGATGTACCCGATATTATCACACAAAAAATAATGTGTCAATAGCAATTTTCAAAATTTTTTCTTTTAAACCATAAAGTCACCCCATATAAACACACCCAAATCCCCGTTATTATATTCTAAAACAGCCTTGTAGACAAAGTATTTCACAAAAATATTGACGCTGTGTCAGAAACACAATATAATAATTTTGCTGACATTATGTCAATTAACTTGGAGGTATATTTATGGAAAATAAATCTGATGAATTGGCAGTAAAAAGAAGTGAAGAAATTATAAATGCCTGTGAAACACTTTACGAAACAATGAAATTTAGAGACATAACCATAAAGGAGATAGGTGCGGAGACTTCTTTTTCAAGAACATCTGTTTATAATTACTTTCAGACGAAAGAGGAAATTTTTCTTGCACTTATGAAAAGAGAGTATAACAAATGGATTAACTCCCTTAATGAAATATGCGATAAAAACAGCTGTCTTGATAAACACAGCCTTGCATCGCTTATTGCTCATTCCCTTGAGAAAAGACATAATCTTTTAAAGCTTTTATCAATGAATCTTTATGACATAGAAGAAAACAGCCGCATAGAAAGACTTGTAGATTTCAAAAAAACTTATAAGGCAGCAATTTCAGCATTAAAAAATATATTGGATAAATTCTGTAAATATATGACCGATGAAGAAAAAGAGAAATTTATATATTCTTTTCTGCCATTTATGTTCGGAATTTACCCTTACGTTTGTGTGACGGAAAAACAAAAAACAGCAATGCATATTGCCCAACTTGATTATCCTAAACTTTCCGTTTACGAAATTGTTTACAGCTTTATTGAAAAATTATTTTAAAAATACGCATACTAAAACCTGTATGTTTATTTTTTTAATATATCAGCCGAATATTTCACCTTTTGTAAAATTTTCAATCCATGACAATAAAAATAAACATTCCTTGCCGATGAAAATCCAAAGTTAAAAAAATGTTGTAAAAATGTTTATTTTATCGTAAAATATATATTAAAGATATGATGTCGCATAAAGATAATATTTATTTTATATTTTGTTATGGAGGGGTTTATATGGTTAAAAAGAACCGTGTCCTTTCGGAAAATGTAGCAGACGAAATACTTTCGATGATTAATGTCGAAAAGCGATTTGTTCCCGGCTCAAGACTTCCGAATGAGACTGATTTTTCATCTGAGCTTAATGTAAGCCGCACCACTTTCAGAGAAGCTGTAAGAATGTTGGTTGACAGAGGTGTTTTGGTTATAAAACGTGGCAACGGAACTTTTGTAAGTGATGATTATAACTTTAGCGATGATTTTGGAATAACAAAATGCGTTAAAAAAGGAATTGCGGAAAGAGAACTTAACGAAATACGTCTTTTTATAGAACCGGAAGCTGCATACCTTCCGGCAATTCGTGCCACAGAAAGTGTAATAAAAATAATGTGTACTTTCTGTGAAAACCTCGATCAGGTAATGAAAAACGGCACAACAGCAGAAAGACAGAGAGCCGAACAGAAATTTCATCTTTCAATAGCAAATTCTGTTCATAATGAATTTATGGATAAACTTATGCCCGTTTTGTTTACTGCCATAGGTCAGACAATGCCTATGCTTGTTAAAGATGATGAATTTTGCCGTAAAGGTGCGGAAGACCACAAAGCAATAATAGACCGTATAAAAAAGCGTGATGCAGACGGAGCAAGAACCATAATGAGATTTCATATATTGCGAGGAATAATGATTCTTGAAGGCAAAAATTGTGACTGATTAAGTCTAATGCCTAAAAATCAACTTTTTTAATCCGGTTTTTTGGTTAAAATTTTTGCTCTGTTTCAGTTGACATATTTTCATAAAAATGTATAATATAGACATACTATTAATTTTAAAAAACAGATGTCTTATTTTTAAATAAGATATTATAATTAAACAGCCCCACCCACACTCCCCAATAAATAAAAGGATACGTGTGAAAAAATATAAAGACCGTTTTTGACGGTCTTTTTGCTTTGCCAAAAAATCTTTGTGTTATATGCTTCAATTTTTCTTTTTTAAGCCTGAATAACTCCATAACCTGCATTT
The DNA here is from genome assembly GCA_934256695.1 of uncultured Eubacteriales bacterium. Classification (GTDB taxonomy): domain Bacteria; phylum Bacillota; class Clostridia; order Lachnospirales; family Anaerotignaceae; genus Neoanaerotignum_A. The sequence goes on along the minus strand of CAKQPE010000003.1, from coordinate 43,532 downwards.
TAATTAAGTCTTTAAAAAACTTTGCTTTAGTAGTACAATAATATAATTCAAAAATCAATTATGGAGGCGAAAAAATGAAAATCCTTTTTGACTTATTTTTTACTTTTGCCAAAATGGGGGCAATAACATTCGGCGGCGGATACGCAATGCTGCCTATACTGCAAAGAACCGTAGTTGAAAAAAGACATTGGTCAACCGAAGAAGAACTCCTCGATTATTATGCCATAGGTCAGTGTACCCCCGGTGTTATAGCCGTAAATACGGCAACATTCATAGGATACAAACAAAAAGGCATATCCGGCGGAATAGCGGCAACCTTAGGCGTTGTTTTCCCGTCTGTAGTAATAATAAGCATTATAGCGGCATTTCTCAAAAATTTTGCACATCTGGCAGTTGTTCAGCACGCTTTTTCCGGCATACGTGTATGTGTAGGCGTACTTATACTTAACGCCGTAATCAAGCTTTGGAAAGGTGCGGCAAAAGGAAAAATTACAGGTGCAATTATAATACTTGCCTGTGCCGTTTCCGCTTTTACAAACATATCAACAATCGCAATGGTTATTGCCGCCGGTGTTTTGGGATTTTTATTCGGCGGAAAAATAGAAACTATCGAAAAAAAAGAAAAAAAGAAAGGTGAAAAATAATGCCTATGCTTCTTTTGCTTTATCTGGAATTTTTTAAAGTAGGTCTTTTTGCCGTAGGCGGCGGACTTGCAACCCTTCCGTTTTTGTATGACTTGGCAGACAAATATGCTTGGCTTACAAACTCAATGATAGGTGACATGATAGCCATATCCGAATCCACCCCCGGCCCTATGGGTGTAAACATGGCAACATATGTCGGTTTCCAAAACAGCGGTATTATCGGTTGTTTTATATCAACACTGGGCCTTATAACACCGTCTATAATAGTTATTATCATTGTTTCAAATGTATTAAACAAATTTAAAGAAAGCCGAGCCGTTAAAAACGTATTTTATATACTCCGTCCTATGGCAACGGGACTTATTGCGGCAGCAGGGCTTTCGGTAATAATACTTGCTCTTTTCGGTACAAAAATATCAGAGTTTGCTGTATCGGGATTAAGCATAAAAGCAGTTATACTTTTTGTTGCCGCATTTGTTTTTACAAGAAAAACAAACTTTCACCCTGTTGTATCCATACTCATAAGCGGAATAATAGGCGTTGTTTTCAGTTTCTAAAATGTTTTAAAAGAAAAGAGGATTTTTAATGGAAAATATTCTTAATTTTATTGACGGAAAATGGATAGAGGCTTTAAACGGTGAATTTTTCGATGTATACAATCCTGCCGATGGCAAAGTTATTGCAAAAGCGGCAAAAGGCAACCGTGATGATGCAAAGCTTGCCATCAAAGCCGCAAAAAGAGAATTTTACGAAAACAAAAACGGTTGGAGAAGATTTTCTGCCGTTAAAAGAAGCGAAATTCTTCTTTCAATAGCAAATGAACTTGAAAAACAAAAAGAAGATTTTGCCAAAGCAGAAACCATTGACAACGGCAAGCCTTACAGAGAAGCCATAGGTGATGTTGAAGATGCAATAAGCTATATAAAATACTATGCCGGTGCAGTACGTATGCCTTCCGGTGTTACATATGATGTAAACGACGGTTTCGGTCAGATGCATTCCTACACAATAAAAGAGCCTGTTGGTGTATGTGCCTTAATTACACCTTGGAACTATCCTCTGCTTATGGGAGTACAGAAAATAGCCCCTGCCCTTGCCGCAGGAAACACCGTTGTTTTCAAATCAAGCTCCGAAACACCTCTTTCGACTGCTAAGTTTTTCAAACTTCTTGACCGTGAGGATATACCGAAGGGAACCGTAAACCTTGTAATGGGAAGCGGCTCAACAGTAGGCAACGAATTTTCCGAAAACACAGATGTTGACATGGTTTCATTTACGGGAAGCACATCTGTAGGTCAGACAATATACCGCAAATCAGCCGAAAACATCAAAAAAATCGGTCTTGAGCTTGGCGGAAAATCACCTAACATTATATTTGCCGATGCAGACCTTGACGGTGCCGTTGAATGGACAATGATGGGTGTATTTTTCAATCAGGGTGAAGTATGCTCTGCCGGTTCAAGAATAATAATAGAGGAAAGCATTAAAGATGAGTTTGTAAAGCGTCTTGCCAAAAGAGCCGACAAAATGACCTTAGGAAACGGACTTAACAATCCCGATATGGGGCCGCTTATTTCAGAAGGACACATGAACAAAGTTCTTGGCTATATTGAAAAAGCCAAAGAAGAAGGCGGAAAAATAGTCTGTGGCGGATACAGATATACCGAAGGTGAATGTGCAAACGGATATTTTGTAAGACCTACAATAATAGACAATGTTAAAAACGACAACACAGCCGTTTTAAACGAGATTTTCGGGCCGGTTGTTACAATACAGACATTTAAAACAGAAGAAGAAGCCGTTGAAATGGCAAACGATACGGAGTTCGGTCTTGCCGGAGCGGTATTTACAAAAGACGGTGCAAGAGCATTACGAGTAGTAAAAGAGATACGTGCCGGAATAATGTGGATAAACTGCTACAATCCCGCTTTTGTGGAGGCTCCTTGGGGCGGATACAAAAAAAGCGGCACAGGCAGAGAGCTAAGCAAAGAAGGCTTAGACGAATACACCGAGACAAAGCAGATAACCATAAACCTCAACCCGGGTGAGCTTGGCTGGTACGAGAAAAGATAAAACCTTGGGGGTTTCACCCCAAACCCTGACAATTTTTTGAAAAAAATTGAGTAAAACTTTTAATAAAATACCGTGACAAAGTCACGGTATTTTAGGTTAAATATAAAACTGTTACTAATAAGTCGTCCCTAAAAGTGGAGGTGGCACAGCTACGGTGACGGAAGGTTTTTGAAGCAGTGACGGATGAGGGACTGTTTTAAGTACAAACTATGTTTTTCATATAATTTATTTTCTTATTTACCCCTCATCCGCTTCGCCTACGGCTCAGCACCTTCTCCACAAGGGAGAAGGCTTAAACCCTTCCGGCAAACCTGCGGTCTGCCACCTTTCCTTTCAGGGACGGCTTATTAACGGCAAATTTATATTAAACTGACAAACCCCAATGATTAATATCATTGGGGTTTGTATTAAAAGTTTTGCTCAAACTTTTTCAAAAGCTTGTGGGGTGTTGGGGCAAAGTCCCAAGGTCTTTTGTCTTTTGTCTTTTGTCTTTTACCTTTCCCATCTTCCGCTTGCACCGCATGGCAGAACAAGACCGCTGTCTTTAACAGGCAGTCCTATTTCCTCGGCAAACGCTTTTCCTCCGAACTTAGGCATAAGTACAGACGAAAGCATATATGTAAGCACTGCCGGCTGAAGTCCCGTTGTATAAGAGCTTATAAGATAGAAAAGCGGGTCTTTTGTAAGGACTTTTGAACAAAGCTCTATAAGCGGATATACGGCGTCCTCTATTTTCCATATCTCACCTTTAGGGCCTCTGCCGTAGCTTGGCGGATCCATTATAACCGCATCATAAAAGTTTTCCCTTCTTATTTCACGCTCAACAAACTTAACACAGTCGTCTATTATCCAGCGGATAGGTGCATTTTCAAGTCCCGATGATTTTGCATTTTCCTTTGCCCAGTTTACCATTCCCTTTGAAGCATCAACATGAGTTACCTTTGCTCCTGCTTTTGCCGCCGCAAGTGTTGCTCCGCCTGTGTATGCGAAAAGATTAAGCACTTTAACCTCTCTGCCCTCGGCAGTGGCTTTTCTTATCTTTTCACTGAACCATTCCCAGTTTACAGCCTGCTCCGGAAAAACACCTGTGTGTTTAAATTTAAACGGCTTTAAATTAAAAGTAAGTCCTAAACTGTCATAATCTATACTCCACTGCTCCGGCAGACCGAATGATTCCCACTCGCCGCCGCCCTTAGAAGAACGGTGATAATGTCCGTGATGTTTTTTCCAGCCTTTATCTGATTTTTTTGTACTCCATATTACCTGTGGGTCTGGACGGACAAGAGTATATTCACCCCAGTTTTCAAGCTTTTCTCCCATAGAACAGTCCAAAACCTCGTAGCTTTTCCATTTATCTGCAATCCACATTGATTAAAACTCCTTTCAAGAATTTACAACTTAATTTTATATTATACCAAAAACTGCGTGGTTTCACCCCACACACTGACAATTTTTTGAAAAAAATTGAGTAAAACTTTTATCAAAACGCAATTTTACTGCGTTTTTCGTAAATCCATTTGCACCGTTTTTTGCCGTCCCCAAAAGGTATATTCGTATACTTAAAGTTGATAATCATTTTCTTATGCCTTTCAGAGACAGCTTTCAAATTGCCAGTTTTGAGCCTTCTCCTCGGGAGAAGGTGTTGAGCGAAGCGAAACGGATGAGGGATTATTTTCTGCCTGTTTTTACATTTGTTTCCCATTATCTGTCACTTATGTAACATCTTCCCAACCAAGGTAAAAACTTTAAAGCCATGATTTTTATAGTCTAAATAAAAATTTACCATTGGTTTAAACCCTTCCGTCAAGCTACGCTTGCCACCTTCTCTTTCAGGGACGGCTTTCAAAATTGAGAAGGCTCCCATGAAAGGGGAGCTGTCACGCAGTGACTGAGGGGTTTTCCTTATCCCAACAGTTCTAAAGCCGCAATTTTTATTTCTTATGCAGCTTTATGTAGTAGGCAACCTTATAATACTCTATATGGTAGCCCTTTGCCATAAGCTCATTTGATATTTTTCTCGGCCCTTTGCCCTCGGCAAGCATTTTTTTGATAAGCTCCTCCGTCTCAGGTGTTATCTTTGTATCGCCGTGAGAAATTTTTGTTTCACTTTCTTTAATCTCAGCAGGCTTTTCTATTTCGGCAATATCAAACGGTATATCATTTACCGTTACGGTATTTACTATTTTGTTTTGACCTACTATATCCTCCAAAAGAGGTGATGATGAGTCTATGCTGTAGTTTATAACATCTCTGAACTGACGCACATTTCTCGGATAAACAGCATTTAAAAGCATTTCCCTTGCCTGAGCCGTAAATTTTACATCATAAACTATGTTATGTGCATCCATAACAGCCTGCTCATATTTTTTTACGAAATAATCAAATAAAAGTTCTTTTTCCTCCCGGCTTCTTTCCCTAAGTGACGGCAGATACATTTCATACTGTGCCAGTCTCTGATAAAGCTCAGGCAGAAGAACATCTTTCAAATTTCTTGTGGAGGCGGCAATAACTATAACATTTATGCTTATGTCTTTTGTTCCGCCTATACGCCTTATTTTTCCGCTTTCTATGGCCTTTAAAAGAAGATTTTGATAGTTTTCGAGTGTATGTGCCTCATCAAGAAAAAGTATTCCGTTATGTGCCTGTTCAAAAAGCCCCTGTTTCTTTTTGGAACCTGTATAAGCTCCTTCCTCACTTCCGAAAATTTCCATTGCCGCAATATCGGGATTGGTAAACTGGGCACAGTTAATCTCTATAAAAGGTGCATTCTGTGCAATTACGCCTATTTTTTTTGCGTAATTATACATAAGGTTTGCAAGCATTGTTTTGCCTGTTCCGCTTTCTCCTGTAATTATGGAATGTCTCGGCCCGCCTATACTGCCTACAGCCCTTTTGGCTCTTTTAAAAACAGAGTTCAGTGTTCCGCCGTAGTTTATAACCGAGTTCATATCGTCCTCAGGTTTATTTAACGAAATATGCATCTCCAGATACCTAACCCTGCGGTTTAAATCCTCTATCTCATGTACATCTCTGAATATGGAATATGCACCTATAAAATGACCGTTTTTTTCTATAGGAATACTTGAACAAACATATTTCTTTTTGCCGACAAAATGTATTTTTTCTCCAAGAACGGCCTTTTTTGTTCTAAGAACATTTAAAAGCACTGCGTTGGGATAAAAATCCTCTATCTGCCTTCCTATCATTTCCTCAGGTTTAGAATTACAGTATTCGGCAGAAGTACGGTTTACATACCTTAAAATATGATTTCTATCTACTATATTTACACCCTCATCAACATAATCAAGTATTTTTTTGTATATGTCTATATTTTCAAGAATACTGTCAATCATATTTATACCTCTTTTGTTACAATCTAACATTTACAACAAACTGTTATAACAATAATAACACATTTTATAACAATAATAAATCCCAACTTGCAAAAAATTTTTTATAATAAAAAAATTTAAAAATTTCACTGAACAAATTTAAATTTATTTGATATAAAATTTTAGTGTTTAATTCTTATGTTTTTGATAAAAAACATCTTTTAAATGTAAAATTTTAACATTTTTTCTGATTTAATAAATATTTTTTACCGTTTTCAAACTTTTGGCACAGATATTGCTTAATATATATGCAACTAAAATATAAAAGTATATGAGGAGGTAATTTATCTTGTCAAACGTATTGGAAATAAGATGGCACGGCCGTGGCGGTCAGGGTGCTAAAACCGCATCACTTCTTCTTGCCGATGTTGCATTTAACACAGGCAAATATGTTCAGGGCTTCCCTGAATACGGCCCAGAAAGAATGGGTGCTCCTATTACAGCTTATAACAGAATCAGCCCTGAACCTATCAGAGTTCATTCAAACATCTATGACCCTGAATATGTTGTAGTTGTTGATGAAACACTTCTTGAATCCGTAGATGTAACAAAAGGACTTAAAAAGGAAGGTGCTATTGTTATAAACTCAGCAAAAACACCTGATGAGATAAGACCTTTGCTTAAAGGATATGAAGGCAGAGTATACACAATAGACGCAAGAAAAATTTCTGTAGCGGCTCTCGGAAAATATTTCCCTAACTCACCTATGCTTGCAGCTATAGTAAAAGTTACAGGCATTATGCCTGATGAAGAATTCCTTAACGAAATGGAAGGTTCATACAAACACAAATTTGCTTCTAAACCTGAGGTTATCGAGGGTAACATGAATGCCCTCAGAATGTCATTACAGGAGGTAAAATAATGTCATCAGTAGATTTTATTAACGAGAATATTAACTGGAGAGATATAACTCCTGGCGGCGAAGTTTATGAAGGCGGTACAGCTGCTGATTTCAGAACAGGCGACTGGAGAGTTACAGTTCCTGAATTTATAGCAGAAAAATGCAAACAGTGTCTTCTTTGCACACCTGTTTGTCCTGATGCTTCTATACCGGTAAAAGACGGAAAAAGACTTGACTTTGATTTTGAGCATTGTAAAGGCTGCGGCATATGTGCAAAAGTATGTCCGTTTGACGCTATTATAATGAAAAAGGAGGAAAAATAAATGGCTATAAGAGAAAGATTATCCGGTAACGAGGCAGTGGCAATAGCGATGCGCCAGATTAATCCTGATGTTATGGCTGCTTTCCCTATTACTCCTTCAACAGAAATTCCACAGTATTTTTCAACATTCGTTGCAAACGGTCTTGTTGATACAGAATTTGTACCTGTAGAAAGCGAACATTCAGCAATGAGTGCTTGTATCGGTTCAGAAGCTGCCGGTGCAAGAACACTTACAGCTACATCTTCATGCGGTCTTGCACTTATGTGGGAAGAGCTTTACGTAGCTGCTTCAGACAGACTTCCTATTGCTCTTGCTTGTGTAAACCGTGCCCTTTCCGGCCCTATCAACATCAACTGCGACCATTCCGATTCTATGGGTGCAAGAGATTCAGGCTGGATTCAGATTTATTCAGAAAACAATCAGGAAGCATACGATAACTTTGTTCAGGCTTACAGAATAGCAGAACACAAAGATGTAAGACTTCCTATTATGATATGTCAGGACGGTTTCATTACAAGCCACGCCGTAGAAAACATCAGCCTTCTTGAAGACAAAGAAGTTAAAGATTTCGTAGGCGAATATAATCCTGAAGAATACCTTCTTAACGAAGACCATTCAATGGCTGTAGGTCCTTACGATACACCTGCTTTCTATATGGAACACAAGAAACAGCAGGCTGTAGCTATGGAAAACGCTAAACAGGTTATTCTTGACGTAGCTGCAGAATTTGAAAAACTTTCAGGCAGAAAATACGGCCTTTTCGAGACATACAAACTTGATGATGCCGAAATGGCTCTTGTTATAATCAACTCAGCAGCAGGTACAGCTAAAGATGCTGTAGACAGATTAAGAGCAGAAGGCAAAAAAGTAGGTCTCCTTAAAATAAGAGTATTCAGACCATTCCCTGCAGAAGAAATAGCAGAAGCACTTAAAAACGTAAAAGTTATTGCCGTTATGGACAGATGCGAAGGTTTCTCAAGCCAGGGTGGTCCTCTCGGTGCTGAAGTTAAGAGCGCACTTTTCACAGCAGGCTCAACAGCTAAGGTTGTAGACTATGTTTACGGCATCGGCGGTAGAGACGTAAGAGTTGAAAACATTGAGGAAGTATACGCTGCTCTCGAAGAAATACTTACTACAGGCAATGTAGGCGAGACATACCGTTACTTATCACTCAGAGACTAAGAGGAGGCGTTCAAATTGGCAAATTTTAAAGAAATAATGGAAAGACCTGAAAGACTTACAGGCGGCCATAGAATGTGTGCCGGCTGCGGCGGTACAATAGCTGCAAGAAACGTACTTAAAGCTTTAAAACCTGAAGATAAGGCTGTTATAGCAAATGCTACAGGTTGTCTTGAAGTTTCTACATTCATGTACCCATATACTGCATGGACAGATTCTTATATTCACAATGCATTCGAGAATGCCGGTGCTACATTAAGCGGTGTTGAAGCTGCTTACAATGTAATGAAAAGAAAAGGCAAACTTGACGATACACATAAATTCATAGCTTTCGGCGGTGACGGCGGTACATACGATATCGGTTTCCAGTCACTTTCAGGTGCTATGGAAAGAAACCACGACCTTGTTTACGTTTGCTACGATAACGGTGCTTACATGAACACAGGTATCCAGCGTTCTTCAGCTACACCTATGTATGCTGATACAACAACAACACCTGCAGGTAAGGTTTCAAACGGTAAAATGCAGAACAGAAAAGACCTTGCTGAAATCATAGCAAGCCACCATATACCATATGTTGGTCAGACAACATTTATCGGTAACTTCAGCGACCTTCATGCAAAGGCTGAAAAAGCTATCTACACAAAGGGTGCTGCATTCCTTAACATAATGGCTCCTTGTCCTCGTGGCTGGAGATACCCAACAGAAAATATTATGGAAATGTGCAAGCTCGGTGTTGAAACTTGCTACTGGCCATTATTCGAGGTTATCGACGGTAAATGGATACTTAACTATAAACCAAAGGATAAAAAACCTATCGAAGATTTCCTTAAGCCACAGGGAAGATTTAAACATCTTTTCAAGAAAGGCAACGAACATCTTATAGAGCAGTTCCAGAAAGAAGTAGACGACAGATGGGAACAGCTTCTTAAATTCTGCGAAGAATAATTTTCGCACCGTCGAAGAAATTCGGCATATTAAATGTGTTACCCCAAAAACATTAACCATAAAATGCACACACACAGAAAACCGAAAGCATATGCTTTCGGTTTCTCTGTTGTTTAGGGTTATTAAGATTTCAAAAACTTTGCCGAATAAAAATCTCCTTTGCAAAGCTTTTTGTCGTCCCTGAAAGGGAAGGTGGCAAACCGTAGGTTTGACGGAAGGGTTATCCTCTGTAACTAAAGTGACACCTTCTACCAAACTTGCAGTTTAATATTTTATTTTTAAGAAACAACTTATTTGCGATAATTTTATATTTAACCTAAAAATACCGTGACTTTTGTCACGGTATTTTATTAAAAGTTTTACTCAATTTTTTTCAAAAAATTGTGGGGTATTGGGGCAAAGCCCCAAGGTCTTAGTTTCCGCACTCTATGCTTATCTGGTTGAATATGTCCAGTATGTCATTTACTTTCACATTGGCTTTGTCCTGACCGGCTTTATCCAGAACTATGTGTCCCTTGTTCATCATTATAAGCCTGTCGCCGTACTCTGCCGCATATCTCAGGTTGTGTGTTACCATAAGTGTTGTAAGCTTCTTTTCCTTTACTATACTGTCCGTAAGCTCCATTATAAGGTCGGCTGTCTTTGGGTCAAGGGCTGCCGTATGCTCGTCAAGTATAAGGAATTTAAGCTTTGTCATGGTAGCCATCAAAAGTGACATTGCCTGTCTCTGTCCGCCGGACAATGCTCCTACCTTTACGTGGAGTTTATCCTCCAAGCCTAAGTTAAGGCTTCTTAACTGTTCTTTGTAATACTCCACACGGCTTCTGTTTATACCGAGGGATAAACCGTAGCTTTTGGCTTTGTTATCGGCTATTGCCATGTTTTCAAGTATAGTCATATCGGGGCAGGTTCCCATTGACGGATCCTGATAAACCCTTCCTATATCTTTGTAACGAAGAAATTCCTTTTTGTTTGTTATGTCCTCGCCGTTCATAATAACGCTGCCGCTGTCAACATAACTGCTGCCGCAGATAATGTTCAGCATAGAAGTCTTGCCTGAGCCATTTGAGCCGATTACCGATACAAACTGACCGTCTTCTACAGTTAAGTTAAAATCATCAAAAAGACACATTTCGTTTATAGTGCCTATGTTGTAGTATTTATCTATATGTTTAAGCTCAAGCATTCTTTTTCACCTTCTTCTTTCTGTCCATTGTTATTATAAGTATTATAAGGAAAAGGAAAGCCGTTATAAACTTCATGTCCGTTGCACTGAGTCCGTGGGATATGGCAAGAGCAACACAGCCCTTATATAACACAGAACCTATTATAACAGCCGTTGTTGCCTTTACAAATGAAATATTCTTAAATACGTTTGTACCTATTATTACATTTGCAAGACCGATAACAACAGTACCCGTACCCATTGATACATCGAAAAATCTCTGCTGCTGGCACATGATTGAACCGCTCATTGCTATAAGGCCGTTGGCTATGGCAAGACCTACTATCTTAACCAAGCCGATGTCCTTTGCAAGGCTTGTTACAAGGTTTTCGTTGTTTCCTACCGCTCTTAAAAGAAAACCGCTCTTTGTCTTAAGATAAGCATCAAGAAGAAGTTTTGAAATAACAGCAAGAACAAAAGCTATTATAACTGTCTGGTATTTTGCCATTGATGCCGGAAAAAGTCCGTTTACAAATGCATTTTCAAAAACCGTTTCCTGATTGAAAAGCGGTACGTTTGCCTTTCCCGCAATTCTCAGGTTTATTGAATAAAGTGCCGTCATCATAATAATACCGCTTAACAGGTCACGAACCTTAAACTTAACGTGTATGATACCCGTCAAAGCACCTATAATCATACCGACTGCAAAAGATATGAGTATTGAAATATATGGGTTCATTCCTCCTGTAAGAAGAACTGCCGTTACGGCTGCTCCTGCCGGAAAACTTCCGTCTGTCGTAAGGTCCGGAAAATCCAGTATTTTATACGTTATATAAACTCCCAGAGCCATTATACCGTATATAAAGCCCTGCTCCAGTACTCCTATGAGTATACCCATGTCTTTGCTGCTCCTTCCAAAAATCCACTTAATGTTAATCTTTAAAACATATATTTATCGAATAACTCAAGAATATTGGGAGTGCTTTTCTATCGTAAAACCACTCCCAAACCTACTCAAAATACTCTTTTACTGATAAAGACCTTGGGGTTTCACCCCAAACCCTGACGATAAGGAACCGCAAAGATAAATGCGGCAGGCGTAGCCTGATTTCCGAAGGAAATTTCCTGACCATTTGAAAAAAAATTGAGTAAAACTTTTGAATTTTAAAACTATTAATTCAAATTTATAAATTTTCTTTTGATATTATATTATCACTGTTCTGCTATTGTATCAAATGTTTCAACTGCTGTTGATGCATAATCTTCGTCAACACTGATTCCGAGTTTTTCTGCAACTGCTGTGTTTAAGTATAAACCACACTCTGTTATTGTTTCGAAGTTCATATCGCTTGCTTTTGCTTCGCCTTTAAGAACCTTTGCTGCCATTTTGCCTGTCTGTTCACCAAGGCTTACAAACTCAAGACCTTCTGCTGCAAGACAACCGTTTTTAACCTGCTCTATTTCAGAGCCGAAAACAGGAATACCTGCGTCTGTTGCCTTAGAAACCTCTGTTGCAAGACCCTGAACAACTGTGTTGTCTGTAAGGTTTGTTATACAGTCAACCTTTGTTACAAGGTTATCCATAGCAAGAGGAATATCAGCTGTTGTGCTTATGCCTACTGTTTCAAGCTCGAAACCGTAATTACCTACAAGTGCTTCATAATCCTTGATTGCTGATTCTGAGTTTACTTCGCTTGTTGTATAAAGGATACCGATTTTCTTTGCATCAGGAAGAACTTTTCTTATCATTTCAAGCTGAGCCTCTACAGGGAGTTTGTCACTTGTACCTGTTATGTTGCCTACCGGTGTTCCATCCTCGTTTGCAAGACCTGCCATTACAGGGTCTGTAATAGCTGTATAAATAACAGGAATGTCTGTTTTCATTGCTGCGTTGTAAGCTGCCGCTGCGGAAGGTGTTGCTATGGCACAAATCATATCAACATTGCTTGAAACAAAGTTGCTTGCAATCTGTCCTGCCGTACCTGTGTCAGCCTGAGCGTTTTCGTATACTATTTTAAGGTTTTCGCCTTCAACAAAGCCTTCGTCTGCAAGACCCTTAATAAAACCTTCACGGCAGTTGTCAAGAGAACCGTGCTCCGCAAACTGAGAAATACCTATTGTATAAGTCTTTCCGTCTGTTACTTCTGCCGAAGCTGATCCTGAGCCGGAAGTAGAACCGGAAGCTGTACTGCCTGTAGAAGCGGAAGAACCGCAGCCAACCATTGATAAAGCCATTACTGCCGCAAACGCTATTGATACAAGTCTCTTTTTCATAATAAATCTCTCCTTCTCTTTTTTCATATACTTTAACTTAAATTTATTTTTGAATAACAAAAAAACCGCCTCAAACTAATCGTTTGAGACGGCTATAATTCAATAATTATAATCGCGGTACCACTCAACTTGCCTTTCGGCCTCTTTAATGTACGTTTTCATACATTTCCCTTTGGTAACGGGTACGGAAACACCCGTCAGACACTACTTGGAATTTTCCTTTCGTCCTGCCCTCAGAAGTCCATTCGCACTTATGGAAAATACTGCCCTTCCACCAACGGCAGCTCGCTTTGAGATTCTTTAATAAGCCTACTCTTCTTCGTCACTGGTTTTAACGATTTTCATTCTATCACCCTCAAAGACAAATGTCAACAGGTAATTTTGAAAAAAATATCTTGTGGTTTCGTACTATAATAATTTCAGATAAAATTCGGAAAAACATAACAAAATTTATTTTCATAAATATGTATAAAGCAAATATTTCCGTTGATAATATAGGATATATACTATATTATATATAGTATAAACTACGAAAGAGGTGATTATAATGTTCCACAAAATAAAAACCGTAAAACCGGCAGAAAATACAGTTCTTCTTGTATGTTTTCAAAACGGAATTGAAAAAATATACGACTTAAAAATGCTATACAATGTATTCCCTCAGTTTAAAATTTTTGAAACCGACAAACAACTGTTTAACAGTGTTAAGGTTGATGTCGGCGGTTATGGTATATCATGGAATGATGATTTAGATTTAGATGCCGAAGAAATATGGGAAAACGGAACGGAAACAGGCAAACAAAATAAATTAGATACACTTACTTTGCTTGCTGAAAATTTATCAAAAGCACGTGAAATAAGCGGAATAACACAAAAAGAACTTGCCGAAACTACAGGAATATATCAGTCAGACATTAGTAAAATAGAACGTGCAAAGGCAAATCCTTCCGTAAAATTGTTGGAACGGTTAGCCGATGGAATGAATATGGAAATAAAAATTGAATTTATACCAAAATAAGAACTATATCAAAAAGCACTCTAAAAATTGAGAGTGCTTTTTGTATATCTCTTTATTTTGTAATACATATATTCTTTATAAAAAACTTTAAATCTTTATTCTTTCCACACCGAAACAGCCGAACAGAGAATATTCTCCTCTTTATCTGTAATATCGGTTTCAAACTCAAGTCCTTCATCTGTTTTTGTTTTATATGTTTTTATTATTATTTCTTCGTCTTTTCTGCTTTCTTTTCGGAACGTCACTTTAAAATCGACACAATTATAATTGTTGTATATTTCATCGCAAATCATATCCATTGCCCAAGAAACATACTGTGTATTGTTTGTATGTCCGTTTGTATCGGTCTGGCTTCTTGTTATTTTTGTTTCAAAAACAGAAACAGGTTCACCACGTTTTTTTGTTATACGGAATCTTTCGTTTTCTATAGCCGGTGCTGTTCCTGTTTTATAGGCCTTATTCATTTCATCGGGAATTGACACAGGTGTACGTTTTTCAAGATCTATAAGTACCCACATTGATGCAGCCTTTACTATTTCATTTCCATTGCTGTCTGTTACACTGTAGCTTCTTTCCGCCTGAAAGTGTTTTATGCCGCTTGACCATGTTTTAAAAACGACCTTCTCGCCGTATTTCGGCATTCGTTCTATAATTATATGGTAGTTGGTTATTATCCAGCCCAAGCCTTCGTCCAAAAGCCTTTCAACTGTATATCCGGCACTGTCGGAATGGTCTATGGCTATATCCTGAAAAAATGCCATTAAAGCCGAAAAAGACATATTCATTCTGTTGTCCGAGGCATAATAATTTATTTCCACAGGTTTTTCAAATTTAAATTCCACCTTTAAAACCTCCTTTAAAAATCAAAGCATAGGAGAAATAAGACGGGAAACGGACTCTCTTAATTTAAACATCTTTCCACGTTTCATATATTCTTCATATGTTATTTCGGTACATTCCTTCAAATCGTTAATAAACTCTCCCTCAAGACTATTAACTGTTTTTTCATCAAATATAAAAGCATTTACCTCAAAATTAAGTGCATAGCTTCGTATATCCATATTTGCCGTACCTATTGTACCCACAAGGCCGTCAACAAATATTGTTTTGCTGTGTATAAATCCTGTTTCGTACTGATAGCACCTTACTCCAGCTTCAAGAAGCTCACCGAGATAATACATACTTGCCCAGTAAACAAACAAATGGTCAGGGTGTGCCGGTATTATTATCCTCACATCTATACCGGAAAGGGCGGCTACCTTCAAGGCCTCCTGTATGCCGTCATCAGGTGAAAAATACGGCGTTTCTATATAAATATTTTTCTCTGCCTCGTTAATCATCTTAAAATAGCTGTTTCTTATGTTATGCCACTTTGTATCGGGTCCGGAAGAAACAATCTGTGCCGGAAAATAGTTTACTACCCTTTTTTTCGGATAATAATAATCATCTACATAAAATTTACTTTCAAAACAGAAATTCCAGTCCATCATAAATCTCAGCTGTAACTGGTCAACTATATCTCCTTCAAATCTGGCATGAGTATCTCTCCAGTAGCCGAATCTTTTTACCTTGCCAAGGTATTCGTTGCCTATATTAAAGCCGCCCACATATCCTATATGACCGTCTATAACGGCTATTTTTCTGTGGTTACGATAATTAAGCCTTATAAAAAACGACGGTGTAAAGGCACAGACCATTCCGCCTGCATCTTTTAAGTCATCGAAGAAGTTTTTCGGCAAATTAAAATTCCCCATAAAGTCATACATAAGGCGTACCTCAACGCCCTCTTTTGCTTTTTGGGCAAGCTCATAAACTATTTTTCTGCCAAGGTCGTCACCTCTTAAAATATAATACTCCATGTGAATAAACTTTTCCGCATTTCTTATATCGTTTATAAGCGATTCAAACTTCTTTGTTCCGTCTGTAAAATACTCCATTTTGTTGCGGTAAGTAAGCCAGCCGCCGCTTTTTAAATTAAGTGCGGCAAAATCCAAAAGATGTCTGTATGTTCGTCCAAGACGTATGCCGTCATTGCTGAAATACTGTTCTTCAACTTCTTCTCTTATCTCATCTCGATTTCTTACAAATCCGTCAAGGGTTTCCATATCCCTGATTATTTTAGGCCCGAAAGCCTTCTTTTTTCCCGTATATCTTCCGAAAATAAGGTATATTATAAACCCTATAATCGGTATAAAAAACAGCACAAATAACCACGCCCATGTACTGGACGGACTTCTTCTTTCAAAAAATACCACTATAGCTGCCAGCACAACATTAAGTGTAAAAACAACACTGATCACCGACAAAACTGTACTTAACATAGGCAATAAAAAACTCCTTTCAGATTTTTGTTTTATTTTTTAGTATATCATAATTTTTTCTCTTATCAATATTGTTTTTTTAACTGTTGTTTTATCCATTTTTCGCAATAAAACAACATATTTTTGCTCCTATTTCAAAATTACTATTTCATTAATTCTAAATATATGATAAAATTATAATTAAGTTATTTTTAAGGAGGAAGCAAAATGACCTTTGGGGATATTGTAATCATTTTAGCTGTAGTTGTAGTAATAGTTATTGCAGTAATGTATCACTTCGGCAAAAAGAATTATGCCAAAAATCTTGAAGCACAGTCTTTTATCAATCAGTATAAAACCGTTACGCCTATACTCGTTATAGATAAGAGATTTGAAAAACCTACACCACATAATCTACCTAAAAATATTTATGAGAAACTTCCTAAAACAGCCCATATACGTAAAATGCCTATAGTTAAGGCAAAAGTAGGGCCACAGATTTTAACTCTTATGTGCGACAAAAACATTTACGATGTACTTGCCGTTAAGAAAACAGTAAAGGTAGAGCTTGCTGGAATTTATATTTCCAAAATAGTAGGTATGAACATTGAGGACAAAAAGAAAAAATCTTTCGGTCAGAAAGTTTCTTTATGGATCAAAAAAAATCAGCCTAAACAGCAGTAAAAATTTTGATTGAAACTTTTAACATAAAGCCTAATGACGTCGGTCATTAGGCTTTATTGATTTTAATATAAATTTCAGGGTTTATAATTTTGATATTTTATATCCGTTTTCGTCAAGCTTTTCCGAAGCCTTATTTATATTTTCTTCCTTTACCAGTATGTAATCCGTATTATAGGTAGAAACGGCAAATATGCCTATATTGTTTTCGGCAAGTATTTTTGAAATTTTATAAAGTATTCCCACCAGAGAAAAGTCAAGAACTTCTTTTATCCTTAATGCCTTCCAGCCTTTATCCACTGCATAGGCACTCTTATACACCTTTTCTTCAACACACACCACCGAAAGCTCCTCGTCCGTTTTTCCCACAAACAAAAAATCATCTTCAAAATTGATTTCACTGCTGTCCTTTATTTTGCACACGGCAAATTTTTGTTTAAGAATTTCTATCTCCATATATTTTCCTTTCTGTAAAATATAAATTTAAAACCGTGGACTCCGTCCACACCTGTGAGCCTTTGAAAAAGTTTGATCTAAACTTTTAGTAAAATACCGTGACAAGTCACGGTATTTTTAGATTAAGTATAAAATCGGCGGATATTAAGCCTTCTCCTTGGGGAGAAGGTGCTGAGCAAAGCGAAGCGGATGAGGGGTAAATCCTCTAAGCAAAGCTTTAATATAACGGATTAAATTTAATTTTTTCCCAATGGAAAAGTGGGGTTTGCAGGAACTTTTTTATCGAAAAAGTTCCCTGCACCTTCAAAAATCTCTTTAAGACCGCACATTCCATGTGCCTCCGGAAACAGGCTCTACAATGTTTAGGGCAACAGATACAGGATTTACGTTTTAAAATCAATGTAATAGAGATTTTATTCGATAAAACTTTAGAAAATCAAAATCTCAATAACATAACTTATAATTTTGTTCCGAAAAACGCAATGTAATTGCGTTTTGATAAAAGTTTCGCTCAAGCCTTTAGGGAACCGCAAAGATAACTGCGGCGGCGTAAGCCGATTTGCGAAGCAAATTTCCTGACCAAGAAGGCTTGCAGGTGTGGACAGCGTCCACGGTTTTTATTAGTTCCATAAATTGAAATTTTTTTATAATAATTTATTGCTAAAAAAACCGTACTGCCAAAAGACAGTACGGTAAGATTCCCTTTGAAATTTCCAACTCTTAAATAGGATTTTCCCTATGTATTTTTAATATAGAAAATTAAGCTTCGCCGTTTTCTACATCTGTTGCGTGCATACCTTTGATGATGTAAGCAAGTGTCTTAAGGTCGCCACACATGATGTCTTCTTTGCAGTACTGACGAAGATCACCTGTTACGTCATCGATTGGTCTGCAGATACCCTGTCTGTTTACCCAGATTGTTCTGTAGCCAAGTTCGTTGCCAGGGATTACGTCATATTTGAAACCGAAACCTGCATGCATCATTTCGTCTACTGTAAGACCAAGTTTCTTCTGGGAAAGAAGGAAACCGCCGTGATGTGGTTTGTAGCAGCCTGCATCTTCAGCTGTGATGATGTCATCAACTTCGATACCAGCGTTGCCAAGTGTAGCTCTGATTATGTCGTTATCTGTGTTTGTAAGCATAACGCATTTTGTGTATTTTCTAAGTTCCTTGATAGCTTCTACTGTATCAGGGAATGCTCTCCAGTGAGCCATTGTTTCTGAGAAATCAACAGCATCCTGCTCTGTGAAGTCGAAACCGAAATCTCTGCATGTGATGCCAAGAGTATCTTTTAATACCTGACGGTATGGTCTGTATTCCTTGATATAATCGAACTGAAGGATTTCCCATCTCTGCTGTACCTGATAAGGTGTAGCTGATGTAATGCCTTTTTTCTCAAGGAAGCCTTTGAAGTAATCCTGGATTTCGCCTTCCCAGTCAATAAGTGTTCCGTATACGTCGAATGTGATTGCCTTAGGTACTAATCTTGCCATTTTAAATACACTCCTTATAAATTAAAAATTCAACCTTAAAAATATATTATCTTCTCTTTGTGTTTGTACAAGTTCTCTTGAACTTGTTTACAATAACCATTATAATTAATTTTATCCATAAGTAAAGCGTCAATTTTTAATGTTTATCATGTCAATTTGGCATATTATAATTACGAAAGGTATGATACTATGGATTCAAACTTTACAAAGATATTTATAGAAATAGCATCTTGCGGAAATATAACAAAAGCCGCCGAAAACTTAGGCTATACCCAGAGTGGTCTGAGCCATACTTTAAACCGAACAGAGGACGAACTTGGGTTTAAGCTCTTTTTCCGTTCTAAAAGCGGTGTAACTATTACACCGGAAGGACAGCTCCTTCTTCCCGTTGCCAAGGAGCTTGCCCGCGGAATGGAAAAACTTTCGGAAACAATCTCCTCCATACACGGCATTACAAAAGGCCGCATAACCGTAGGCACGTTCCAGAGCATATCAATAAATATGCTTTCACCTGTTTTAAAAAGTTTCCAGCAGAACTACCCACAGATAAAGATTGACCTTAAAGAAGGCAGTATACAGGAGATACATGACTGGATACTTGACCACACCGTTGACCTTGGACTTACAAGTTTGCAGGAAAACGATGAATTTGAATGTATACCTCTTTACAACGACCCTATGGTAGCTGTTGTTCCGGCACATTATCCGGTACAGAGCAAGGACGGCTTTGATGTACATGAGTTTGAAAAATACCCGTTTATAATGGCTGCAATGGAAACCGATAACGACTGTGACGTTGCAAATGTAATTAAAAAAAGCGGTATAGACGTAAACGTAAAATTCTCATCAAAAGACGATATTGCCATAATGAGCATGGTCGAAAGCGGTCTTGGAATAAGTATATTGCCGGAGCTGATAACGAAACGGCATTTTCAGGACATACATATAATACCCATTAAACCGCCGTTTAAACGCGTTCTCGGCATAGGTCTTTATTCACTGGAGTCTGCCTCACCTGCCGCACTTAAATTTATAGAATATGCCCGAAATATGCTGAAACCGTAACAAACCGTGGGACTCCGTCCCACACCCTGACCAACTTTTGAAAAAGTTGGATCAAAACTTTTAATAAAATACCGTGAATAAATCACGGTATTTTGAGATTAAATATAAATTTGCCGAAAGCCGTCCCTGAAAGGGAAGGTGGCAAACCGTAGGTTTGACGGAAGGGTCAGTCTTCTCCACCAGGGAGAAGGCTTAAAAACATTGCAAACGGATTTACGAAAAATGATTTTGTATTGATACACAATCTCCAAGATTTTATCTTTTTACCACCCACACAACACCGCCTGCAACAGCAGAAACACACAATACAACAAATAAAAATATACTCAAAGCTTTTATCCATTTTTTTAGCTTCAATTTATCAGAAACAGGTTCTATATATTTTAAATATATCTTTGTGCTTTTAATCTTTTTTTCAAACTTAGGCGAAGCCTCTGAAAAGAATAACACTGCCAAAAGAAAAAACGGTATCTGCGGCACTACCGGCAGTGCAAGACCCATTAAGCCGAAAGCGGCAAAAAACACACCTAAAATAATATATATTATTTTTATATCAAACAGCTCCTTTCTCTTTAATTCTTTTAATTCATTATAGTGTCTCTTTTTTAAAAATCAATACAGATTATGTTAAAAATATATAAACAAATATCTATATTTTGTATTTAGAATGTAT
This sequence comes from uncultured Eubacteriales bacterium, assembly GCA_934256695.1. Lineage (GTDB taxonomy): Bacteria > Bacillota > Clostridia > Lachnospirales > Anaerotignaceae > Neoanaerotignum_A. The sequence continues at coordinate 23,006 of CAKQPE010000003.1, read as the reverse complement.
ATATTTACGTTTCTTTTGTATATATAAAAAAATTCTTACTAAACTCTGTTTTTTGTGCTATACTATCAACCGTTCTGTAATTTTTCAGACTGTAATTTAATATATAATTATTTTGGTTTTTAATTGGAAACGATACATGGCTTTTCTCCCATGACTAACGAACAACACACATTTAATTATGCGTGCGTTATTTGAAAGGAGAATTTTTTTATGCCAAAAACTAAGTTACAAAGTGTTATATTTACCCTTGGAATGGCTTTTGCCATGGTTTATGTTATGATATGCTACAACATCAGCCTTAACGTAGGCGGTATGAGCAATTCCGTTTTTATTATGGCTTTTAGTGAGCTTAAAATAATGTGGCCCATAGCCTTTGTACTGGAAATGTTTGTTGTCGAAAAGCTTGCGGCAATGCTTGCATTTAGGATTGTTAAGCCAACAGACAGACCTATTTTTATAACTATTGCCATTTCGTCAATGATAGTTTGTCTTATGTGTCCGGCCATGAGTTTTTTTGCAACACTGTTGTTTAAGCATGCGGGCAAGGATTTCATTGCCGTATGGGCACAGACAACAGTTATGAACTTTCCCATGGCATTTTTCTGGCAGATTTTTTATGCCGGACCTATTGTAAGATTTATCTTCGGAAAAATATTTAAAAACAAATAAGACCGTGGGACTCTGTCCCACACCCTGCAATTTTTTGAAAAAAATTGAGTAAAACTTTTAATAAACTCCCATGACATCAGTCATGGGAGTTTTTGTGTGTCGATAAAGGTAGTTATAAAAAATCAAATTTGTGATTTTGTACAAATTGCTTTTTGTTAAAGTTCAGGTCAAGCCTTTTCCTTGGTCAGGTCTAAAAAAACAACCATACCTTTTTACGATACGGTTGTTTTTTTAGTTTTTATATTGTTTTTATTTTTGGGTGGTCAATGATTATGCTTCGACTTTCTTTTTGCTCATTCCTATTACAGCACCTACAACATAACCGACTATGAAAGGAACAATCCAGCCAAAGCCGTTTGTCTGAAGCGGTATTGCATGAACAACCGTTGATACAACCGGCATATTTGGCACATATGCGATTAAAAGCTCTGCTACTGCAAATACTGTAACAACATATAATGCACCTCTGTTGGCTGTGTCGTTAGGTGTAACCTTTCTGAGCAGAATGATAAGAAGAAGGGAAAGACCTACTGCGTAGAAAGCTGTAAACATAGGAGATATTATGGCAAGAAGTTTGTTAAGACCTACAAGGGATACACACATACTTACTATTGCCCAGAATATTGATATGTAACGATATTTGATTTTACCTTTAAATTCTTTATAGAAAAACTGCGATGTGGCTGTTGTTTCACCTATAGCTGTTGTAAGGCAAGCAAGTGTTACGGCAACACCGAGAGCCTGACGTGCAAGGGAACCACCGCTCATTTCGATTAAGCCTGTAAGAAGTTTTGCATTGCCGATAGATGGGTCAAAGTGACTTCCGCCGCATGCACCGAGATAAAGAAGTCCGCCGTATATAAAAGCAAGACATATAAGGGCAATTATTGCGGCTTTAAGTGTGGCATTGCCACATTCTTTTCCTTTTTTGTAGCCTTTTGCCTGAACGCTGCCAAGGAAAACAGAAGCCATAAGGAATGATACTATTAAGTCGCCTGTACCGTAGCCTGTAAGAAGTGAGTGGAGAAATGCACCGCCGCCGATACCTGTATCAACAGGTGTGTCAACAGGAGATATAAAATTCTTAACAACAAGTATAAAAAGAATGATAACCATTAAAGGTGTAAGTATTTTGCCTATGTGGTCAAGAGCACTTTCTTCTGTCTTTGTAAAAAATATTACTACTATAAAATAAATGATAACTGCTATAACATAAGGTACGGAACTTGATATTGACTGAACACCAAGCTCAATGCCTACGGCACCTGTTCTCGGTACGGCACAAAGCTGACAGCCGACAACAAGCATTAAAGCAAGATATGCTTTGTAATACTTAATTCCCAGATGGTCGTACATCCACTGCTCCATGTCTTCCATATATCCGAATATTACTATACAGATAAGCGGAAGTGCAACACCGGAGATGATAAGTCCCAACGCACCCGGAAGCCATTGGTTTCCGTCCTCTAAGCCAAGCATAGGCGGAAAAATAAGGTTTCCTGCTCCGAAATATGTGGCAAAGAATGCAAGACCTATAAAAAGCAGTTCAAATCTGTTCTTTTTTTCTTTCATATAAATTCGCCCCTTTAAAATTTTTTTGTATAATTCCTTGTTCCTTAATACGTTGTTATTGTATCATATTGACATAAACCATAAGAAATAAAAAAATGTTATTCAGCATTATAACGTAAACATATAGCACCATACCTAATGTTTACGTTTAAAATTACAAATCGCAAACAAAATGTGCTATAATTTTACTGAAAAACAGCATTGTTTACCTTTCCTATTTGATTTATAGGTATTTTTGGTATACCATGACTAAAATAAGAAAACTTTAAATTTCAAAAAATTAATCATCATAAACGGAGGTTTTTATATGACACTTCAACAGCTAAAATACGTTGCTACGGTAGAAAGCTGCGGCTCATTCAGCAAGGCAGCTCAAAAGCTTTATGTATCACAGCCCAGTATAAGCAACCTTGTCCACTCTCTTGAAGCAGAATTAGGAATAACCATTTTCATCCGTTCTTCCACAGGCATAAGCATAACAGACGAAGGTCGTGAGCTCCTCCGTCTCGGCAGTAAACTTTTGAGAGATGCAGACTATATAAACGAATATTTTTCTTCAGCAGAAGCAGAAAGCAAACCGACATTTTATTTATCAAGCCAGCACTATGACTTTGTTGCACAGGCTTTTAATGATTTTGTAAAAGACACGAAAGAAAACCAGTATATTTTCGGCATAAACCAGACCCAGACCGCAACCATAATAGAAGACGTAAGAAAGCAAAACAGCAATATGGGAATATTGTTTTTAAGCGACATAAACCGCAAAAACATGGAAAAAACATTAAGCGACAATAACCTTGAATTTCATCTTATAGCCAAAACAAAGCCGCATATATTTGTTTCACACTCTCATCCGCTTGCAAAAAAGAGCCTTGTAACCGTTGATGATTTAGAGGAATTTCCATGTATAATATATGACCAGAATTACGACTCTCCCGGTTTTTTCTCGGAAGAAATGATACTGCCTAATTTCTATCCTAAAAAAGTAATTTATATAAGCGATTTATATATAAGTCTCGGTCTTATGCGTGACTGCAAAGCCTATGATATAGGAACGGGCATTGTATCAAAGCGTCTCGGACAGGAGATAACAAGCATACCTATAGATACATATGATATAGTTGAACTTGGTTGGGTAGGTATAAAGAAAAAACAGCTTGAGCCTATAGAAAAAAAGTTTATAAGGTATTTAAAAAAACAGCTTAACAACTCTGCCGCTAAATGATTTAGTTATAAAATGCAATAGTTTTAGGTTATTTCAAATTTAAAACCCGGTGTGTTATCCTAAAGCCCGTAAAGAGAAATACGTAAAACACAGGCAAAAATAATTTTTAGGACTTTTGGAGGTGCTGTTTTTATGAGTAACTTAAAACTTAAACATCCTGATTTTAATGCGGGAGATTATAAATTTAACACAGTGGAAGTACACGCAGGTGAACCGAGAGACCAGTACGGTGCTCTGGTTGCTCCTATATATCAGACATCAACTTTCTACTTTGATTCAACAGACGATGCAGTTAAGGCTTGCGATGACTATGCGGAAAGCTTTGCATACAGCAGAATAACAAACCCTACTCAGGACGCTCTTGAACAGAAACTGGCTGCTCTTGAACACGGTGTAGGTGCTGTTGCGTATGCTTCCGGTATGGGTGCCGTTTCCGGTGCATTATTTGCTCTTTTAAAAGTAGGCGACCATGCTATTTTTACAAAAGCTAAATATTCCGGCACAGAGGATATTACAAGCGATTATCTTCCAAGATTCGGCATTGAGCATGATACATTTGATTCCGCAAACATTGACGAGCTTGAAAAATTAATCAAGCCTAATACAAAGCTTATTTATCTTGAATCACCTGCCAACCCTACAATGGTACTTGTTGATATTCAGGCTGTTGTTGAAATAGCTCACAAACACGGCATAAAGGTATTTGTAGACAACACATTTGCCACACCTTACAACACAAATCCGCTTGACCTCGGTGTTGATGTTGTTATCCACAGCCTTACAAAATATATCGGCGGTCACGGTGATATTCTCGGCGGTGCCGTTATATCAAACGATAAGGAATTCCTTCGTGAATGTCGTCTCGGCACATTAATGCACTTCGGTTCCGTTATAGCTCCGTTTACAGCCTTCCTTGCAACAAGAGGTTTAAAGACTCTCGGCGTAAGAATGAAACAGTACAACGAAAATGCTCTTAAAATAGCTGAATGGCTTGACGCAAACCCTAAGATTGAAATAGTTCGTTATCCGCTTCTTAAATCAAATCCACAGTACGAAATAGCCAAACGTCAGATGAAAGGCGGCGGCGGTATGATCAGCTTTGACGTAGCCGGCGGACTTGAGGCAGGAAAGAAATTTATCAATAACCTTAAATTATGTACACTTGCGGTTTCACTTGGCGATACAGAGACACTTGTTGAGCAGGCTGCCGCAATGACACATACAATGATTCCTAAAGAAATAAGAGAAGCTGCCGGTATTACAGACGGTATGATAAGAATGTCTGTAGGTCTTGAAGATGCAGATGATATAATAGCAGATTTAAAACAGGCTCTTGGAGACTGAAAACATTATCAATAATTTCTCCGAAAATCTCTTTGAAAAAATATTGTTTTTCCACTCCTTCAGACAATATTTAAATATTGAATCCTAACCCCAAAATAAATCATTACACTCAAAAAAGGATCCTATGTTCAATTTTGAACTTCGATCCTTTTTTATTTCGGGTTTTTATGCCCTGTCTTCTGTACTGTATTTTTCAAAATACGTTAATATACCGTCAAAAATTGCCCATGCTGTTTTTAGGCGATACTTTTCCGTATTTAAAAGCTTTTCTTCCTCCGGATTAGATAAGAAACCACACTCTATTATAACAGAAGGTATCTCCGTATTTTTAAGAACATAGTAGTTGTTGTTTTCCTTTGCGGTACGTGTGTTTTTTTCGTCAAGGCATTGTATAAGACTTTTTTGTATACAATCCGCAAGCATATGCCCGTTTTCGGATTTTTTGAAATAAAAAACCTGTGCTCCTTTGGCTTTTTCGGACGGATAAGAATTTTGATGTATGCTTATCATTATATCTGCTCGGCTGTCTTCTATTATATCTATTCGTTTTTTCATATCGCTTCTTTTGCTTTCACCCAATGCCGAATCCGATGTTCGGGTAATATAGACATCTGCTCCGGCTTCTTCAAGAAAATCCGCTGTTTTTTGTGCTATATCAAGGTTAATATCTTTTTCATTCAGTCCGTTTGCAGCTGTTTTACCAGGGTCCCAGCCGCCGTGACCTGCATCTATAACTACCGCAAAACTGCTTAACGGCATAAAAACCAAGGCTGTGTTATGAGAAACTATTTGTTTTGCGGCAACAGTGACTAATATAAAAACAGCAGTTAAAAAAATAAACATAAACTTTTTTTTAAACATATTTGTACAGCTGCCTCCCCTTATATGATATTTGAAAAATATAAATTTATATGATAACATACAGTTAATAAGATACTATACATATTGTATATGTTAAGGAGAAAACTATGGATCGACGACAACAAAAAACAAGGGCTGCCATATTCAACGCTTTAAGCAGTCTTTTAAAAGAAAAAAACTACAACCACATAAGTGTTCAGAACATATCTGACAGAGCAAACATAGGCAGAAGCACATTTTATGCACACTTTGAAACAAAAGATGACCTTTTGACTGCTTTATGCCATGATATTTTCAGTCATGTTTTTGCCAAAAGCCTTGATACGGAACATACCCATGATTTTTCCGAAAATCATACAAACATATATGCCCTTATGACACATATTCTTTATCATATACGTGACAACAAGGATATACCGGATATAATAAACTGTGAAAGCGGTGAATTATTCCTTAAAATTTTCAAGAAATATTTCAACGATTTTTATACGGCTAAGGTGTTTTCCGACATAAAAGAAAAAAACTTTACCGTACCATACAGCTTTATCGAAAACCATATATCGGGAAGTTTCATAAACATGATCCAGTGGTGGATAAATAACGGCATGGCAGAAACTCCCGAAGAACTGACAGAATATTTTAAGGCCGTTACCGAACCGTTTTTACAAAATTTATAAGGTCTAAAACCGTGGGACGTTGTCCCAAAGTCTGCAATTTTTTGATTATTTTTACGTTGTTTATTCCCCTCATCCGTCACAGCTACGCTGTGCCACCTTCTCCACCGTGGAGAAGGCTTAAAACCCTTCCGTCAAACCTGCGGTTTGCCACCTTCCCTTTCAGGGACGGCTATTAACGGCAATTTTATGCTTAATTCCCAAATACCGTGACAAGTCACGGTATTTTATTAAAAGTTTCGCTCAAGCCTTTTCAAAGGCTTGTCGGGGTTTGGGGTGAAACCCCAAGGTCTTTGTCTTTTATTTTTTCCAATATTTTCTCCAGCTCAAGCAAAAGAGCCGTCTCATCGGAATTTTTAAAAATCTCCTTTACCTCCAAAAATATCACTCCTTATATTCATACCTGCTTTACTTTATTGATTTTTTACTGCATAATTAAATAGTATGAAAAGGAGAATAATTATATGAAAATAAACTACAGCCTTTATCAGGAAGAAATAGTTAAAATACGAAGAAAACTTCATATGCATCCGGAAACGGCTTTTAATGAGTTTAAAACAACAGCCTTTATTAAAGATTATCTCGAAAACATCGGATATGATGTAAAAAGCGTTGAACCTACAGGCTGTACGGCTCTTTTGGAAAAGGACAAAAGCCTTCCCTATATCGTCGTTCGTGCGGAAATGGATGCTGTACCAATAGACGAAAAAACAAATCTTTCTTTTGCATCAAAAGAGAAAGGTGCAATGCATGCCTGCGGACATGACGCAAACATGGCGGTTGCCCTTGTTCTTGCAAAGCTTTGTGCCAATACAAAGGATATGCTAAGCTGTAATGTCCATTTTATATTTGAACCGGCTGAGGAAATAGGCGGCGGTGCAGAAATAATGATTAAGCACGGTGTACTGAAAACCCCAAAACCCGACGCTTTTATTATGTTCCATTTTGCCAATAAAGAAAGCGGTGGTCTGGAGGTAAACGAAAGTATAGCCACAGCCGCTATAGGAAAGCTTGATATAACTCTTGTAGGCGTTTCTTCCCACTGGGCAAACCAGACAAAGGCGAAAAACGCCCTTCTTGCCGCTTCGGAATTTATGGTTGAGATTGATAAAATAAACAAAACATTTGAAAGTCCCTATCCGTTTTGTGTGGGAATAGGCACTTTAAACGGCGGTTCTTCTACCAATATTGTGCCGGACTATGCGGAAATGCACGGCAATATACGCAGCTGTACCATGGAGGATTTTTATAAGCTTTCGGATTTAGTTGAAACTGCCGGAAAGAAAATATCAGAAAAAACAGGTGTGGAAATATCTGTCGAAATATCCAAAGACCCTATAACACCTATAGTAAACGATAAATTTATGGTGCAAAAAGCGGCAGAGGTCGGGAAAGATGTTTTCGGCGATGAATTTTATATTATGAACAAACTTTACCTTGCCGGAGACAACGCCTGCCTGTACTTTAAAAAAGTACCCGGAATATTTATGGTGTTCCGTTCTGCGGTACATAACGGACAGGCTTTGCACAATCCGCATTTTATATTAAACGAGGACGGATTTTACAAAGCTTTGGAGATGCTGCACAAGTATCTTATAAACATAAATGAGTAAAAAGACCAAAAGACCGTGGGACGTTGTCCCGCACCCTACCACCCTTTAAAAATGGTGGACCTAAACTTTAACAAGATACCATGATTTCATCATGGTATCTGATAAAAGTTTTGCTCAAGCTTTTTCAAAAGCTTGTCAGGGTTTGGGGTGAAACCCCAAGGTTTTAAAAAGAGGTGGATTATATGAAGTTTGAAGAAGTACAAAGTACAAAATACGGTAAGGCAATAACAGACGATATTCCCATAAAACCGGAGTTTGACGAAATAGATATACGTGATTTTTATATCCCAATGAGTGACGGAACAAAACTTTTATGCCACGGTGCTTTCCCTGTAGGTGCAGAAAGCCTGCCTGTTATACTGACAAGAACACCTTACGGCAGACAAAGCCTCAGATTCTTTTTTGAAATGTCTTTTTACGGCTATATATGTATAGCCCAAAACTGCCGCGGCTGTTTCGGCAGTGAGGGTGAATGGGTTCCCGCAAAGCACGAAAGAAGTGACGGAATCGATACCCTAAACTATATTAAAAATCAGCCATTCTGCAATAAAAATATAGCCATGACAGGCACTTCTTATCTTTCTATGAACCAGTATCTAATCTGCGACTGCCTTCCGGCTGAGGTAAAGACCCTTAATCTTGAGGTTTACAGTCCATACAGACATGACCTGCTGTATACAAACGGAATGTATCATCTTGAAGCATATTCCGGCTGGACTGCATATAATTGCGGCATTAAGACCGAAAAAACACCCGATGAGCTTTATGAAAAAATGATATATTTTAATCCACAGATGTATGCCGACGAAAATGTTTTAGGCAGAAAGCTTGACTGGTACAGGCAATGGCTTAAAGGCTCCGAGCCTGATGATGATTTATATAAAACAGGTGCTTACGGCTCTCTTTATGATATGCCAAAGGCGATTAATGTGCCTGTCCTTGTTCATGCAGGGTGGTATGACCCACACTTCGGCGGCATGATAAGAGCTTGGGAACACATGAAAAACGAAACAAGAGAAAAAAGTGCCATGATTATTACACCTACAAACCACAAACAGGCTCTTTGTTCTGACATTGATACACCAAATGCCTTTGATCCTGTGGGAATACGCTTTATACGCTCAAAATTAAACTGGTTCGGTCATCATTTAAAGGGAAAAGATTATTTTCAGCCTGTAAACGAAGGCTCTGTAACAGCTTATGTTTACGGAGAAAATAAATATAAGATTTTTAAAGGCTGTATAAAAGACCATACAGAAAACACACTTTATATTGATACAAAAAATCGAAAACTAAGTAAATACGAAATCCAAAACCAAACTTGTTCCGAATACATATATGACCCCGAAAATCCTGTTTCCACCTGTGGAAGTGAGGTTATAATGACCGATTATATGTATCATAAGCATAAGAAAACCACTGAGGGCAGACGTATCCAGCCTGATGCCGAGTACAGAAAAGACGTAATAAGCTTTGTTTCAGATAAATTTGAAAAAGACCTGCTTGTTAACGGAAACATAATTGTGACTCTTGATATATCTTCTTCGGCAGAAGATACTTGTTTTTACGCAAAGCTTTCAACCGTTAATGAAAACGATAATACCGCACTTTATTTAAGAAGCGGAATAACAACTTTAAAATCCGCATTGGGCAAATATACACCAAACAGCAGAAAAGAAATTACAATTACATTTAACAAAATTGCTGTTTCGGTAAGAAAAGGCGAAAAATTCAGGCTTGATATTACAAGCTCAGACTATCCTGCTTTTAATATCCACCCAAACACAACCAATTTATGGTCAGAAGAAACCAAGCCTGTAAAAGCAGTTCAAAAACTTTATGGCGGAAAAATCGAATTTTGATTAAAAACATAAAAAGACCTTGTACTAATCCTACGCCTGTGAACAACTAACCTCATAAATCAATAGGTTAATTGTCCACAGATAAGGACAGATTACAAGGTCTTACATTTTTTCCGGAAAGAAAATTTCCATTGTATCATTATCCAAAGGCTTTCCAAAAAGATTGCCTATTGCAAAGCATATAAAGCCTACACCTATGCCTATTACTATATTGTGAAAGGCTCCTATTTTTATTCCCATAGCTGTTGTAACGCAGTAGGACAAAAGACCGCCTACTACACAAAACAAAGCACCTGTCTTGTTTGCTTTATGCCAGAAAAGCCCCAAAAGGAATACCCAAAAGAATGCAGCCTGAAGTCCTCCGAAAGCAAAAAGATTAATCCATACAATAAGGCTTGGCGGATTGATTGAAAGCAATACGGCAGCAGAACCCATTACAGCCGTAACGGCAACGGATATTCTGCCTACTGTTTTCTGGTTAATTATTTTGTTTTCCCTGCTGACGTGGTGCAAATATATATCCTTTACTATTGCAGACGAGCCTGAAATAAGGAGCGATGATATGGTTGACATAGTTGCCGCAAGAGGCCCTGTTATTGTAATTCCCGCAAGAACAGGGTTCATATATGTTGCTATTAAAACCGGCATAACTCTGTCTGTTGAGCCATCAATATCTGTAAGAATACCTCTTGAAAGAACACCTATAAGATGCATACCTATCATCATTGCACCTACTACTATAGTGCCATAAAACATAGCTCTGTGAACGGCTTTAGTGTCCTTGTATGCAAGACAGCGTACATTCGTCTGCGGAAGTCCTATCGTGCATACACCGCATAAAAGCCACTGGCTCATAAAAAGCTGAACGGGAATTGAACCTGATGCAGTGGGCGAAATCATATCAAAGCCTTCTTTTGTCTCCCTTGCTGTACGGGACACCTCAGATATGTTGTTCATTATATTTGCCAATCCTCCGCCGTTTTTAAGTATTGTATATGTAAGGCAAAACATTCCCACAAGCATCATTATGGCACATACCGTATCTGTAACGGCAACAGCCTTAAATCCGCCTACAGTTGTATAAAGCACAACAACCACAGCAAAAATTATAAGCCCCTGTTTATAGCTTAATCCCGTTACGGCAGAAAATATCTGTGCTCCGCCTATAAACTGACCTATCATCTGGGTTGTGAAAAATACAATTATTACCACCGCAGATATGTTTGCAAGCATATCTGATTTATAACGGTTTCTTATAATATCAACAGCTGTTACGGAATCTGTTTTTCTTCCCACAACAGCCATCTTCTTTCCAAGAACACCCAAAACAAGAAATGCCGCAACTACTTGGGTTGATGCATAATATACCCAGCCGAAACCTTTCTGCCATGCAACACCCGGCCCTGCAAGAAACGAACTTACAGAACTGTAAGTTGCAACAAGTGTCATTGCAAGAACAAAACCTCCCAAATCTCTTTTCCCTATATAGTAGGATTTTGAATAATCGCTGCTTCTGTCATAAGAAGTTTTGTTTTGAATATAAAATCCCATCGCCATAAGAAGTGCAAAAAATATTGCTGTAGGTATAAGTATTTTAAAAGAATTTATCATTTGATGTTTTCTCCTTTGCCCGATGTACTTTCGCTTTGAATTTCTTCTTTATCCTCTAAGTCAAAATCCTTATAAAATTTTTTAACAAGGAAGAAAACAAGAGCTATCGATAAAATCCAACTTCCAAAGCAGCTTATAACAAACCATGCAGGCATAGAAAAAATGAAAAAGTCCTCTCCAAACAGATTGTAAACTCCAAAACCTCCTATCCACCAGAAAACAATTATTACTGCCGCAACAATCCAAGACGCCTTGGCTTCTTTATTCATCTGAATAAATTTTTCTTTGTAGGTTAAATTTTTCATATACTGCCTCCTAAAATATAGTGAGTAAACTATATAGTTTTTACAACAAAAAGTCAATCGTATATGGATATTAGTATAATTAATAATAAAGCATTAAAAAAACTTATCTTTATTTTTTATTGTTCAAATAACCCACAAGCCTTAACGACCATAGCTTTCCTTTGATTTGTAAATCCCTGCAAAGAAATAAAACTACAAAACTTTCCAAACTATTTTTTTATTATAATTTTGTACGATATGCTTCCACAGAGAACACCCATAATAATTCCTGCAATTATATCCGTAGGAAAATGCACGAAAAGATACATTCTTGAAAACGAAATAATCGCAGCCAAAACAAATGCCGCTATTCCGTATTTTCGATTATTTTTTAATATTGCCGTTGCCGAGGCAAACGAAGAAAAAGTATGTCCTGAAGGAAACGAATAGTCCTTCGGAACAGGTATAAGCATCTTTATGCTTTCGTCTATCCAACACGGTCTCGGTCTGCAAACTATATTTTTGAGCAGCATATTTCCAATCACAAGGCAAAGCACAAGGGACAGTATGACACAAAGACCGCATTTTCTTGTTCTTCTATTGAAAATCAGAATTGCGGCAATTATTATCCAAATAACACCGCCTGAACCAAGATGTGTAAAGAAAATCATTATATTATCCATAACAGGACCGTGCAAAGACTGAAGAAAATATAAAAATTTAAATTCCATACATAACCTCCCTCTTAAAAATATATTTTATAAGTATATCATAAAAATATGTAAAATAATAAAATTATTGAAAGGATTAATTTTATTATTTAACCAAACAGCTTATATATTAAACATATACAAAAAATATGATTAAAATTTATTTTATTGGTTTGACATATACATAAAGTAATGCTATGATAAAAGTGTATTATTGTAATGTTTACCAAAAAGGAGGTAACAACATGGCTAAGTATAGCTTTAAGTACGGCGACAGTAACATTGATTTTGAATACCCACAGGAAGATGTTATAAAGGTTCTTGAACCTAACAAAGTTGATTTTCCGGATTTAACAGAAGAAGAAATAATTAAAAATGCTATAGAAAATCCTATAGGTTCACCTAAACTGGAAGAAATAGTTAAAGCAGGACAGACAGTATGTATAGTTGTTCCCGATGTAACCCGTCTTTGGGCAAGACCGGCTGTTATATGTAAAATCCTTGTTGAAAAACTTAACAAAATAGGTGTTAAAGATGATGATATTCTCTTTATAGCCGCTGTAGGAACACACAGACTTCAGGAAGAAGCCGATTTTAAAAACCTTATAGGTGAAGATCTTTATAAGCGAATTAAAATAGAAAACCATTTCTGTGACGGAGAGGTTGTTCAGACAGGCGTTTCTTCCCAAGGAAACGTTATGCAGGTTAATGCCCATGCAATGGCTTGCGATCACAGAATACTTGTCGGCGGAGTTGTTTTCCATTTCCTTGCCGGCTTCGGCGGAGGAAGAAAGACAGTTCTTCCGGGAATCTCAAGCCGTTCTACAATAGAATATAATCACAAAATGTACTTCAAACCGGGCCCTGCCGGCAGCGGTGCTGTAGAAACATGTGCAAACGGTGTGTTTGATGACAGAAATCCTGTTAACGTAGATATGATAGAAGCCGCTAAATTTGCAAATATTTCATTTATAGTAAACTCTGTCGTAGACAGTAACCAGAAAATAGCCCAGTGCTTTGCAGGCGATATTATAAAAGCCCATGAAGCTGCCTGTGCTTTGGTAAAGAAAATCGACGGCGTTAAAATCGACAAACAGGCTGATCTTGTTATAGCATCAGGCTGCGGTTATCCTAAAGACATAAGCTTCTATCAGGGTGTTAAGCCTATATTTAATGCAGTAGGTGCAGTAAAACCTAAAGAAGGTGTACTCATTCTTGTTTCTGAATGCCGTGAAGGATTCGGAAATCCGGATACAGAAAAATTCGCTTATGAGTTTGATAATATGATTGACCGTGAGATTTATTTAAGAGAAAACTATGGTATAGGCCGTTTTGTCGGTTTCCGTCTGTTTGAAGTAGCTACTCAGCTGCATTTTATACTTGTATCAAGTATGAATGCAAAAGAATTTGAAAAGACCGACATACATGTTGCCGGCTCTGTTGAAGAAGCAATAGAACTTGCGAAAAAGCTTACAGGCAAAGAACATTTATCAACTTACATAATGCCATATGCAGCAAATACAATGGCAAGCACAGAAATTTAATAATCCTGCGAATTTAACGCATATTTTAAAAAACCTATAATAAAAAATGGGCTGTTGTACCAAATAACCGGTACACAGTCCATTTTTATTATACGCTTTGGCTCGGTTTCTGCCAAACCAACTGTATTTTATAATCTTACTGTTTTCAGCTTCTGTAGAAATTTATAAGACAGCCGTCAAGTATAATCTTCTTTTCGTCATCTGTTAAAGCACCAAGCTTTATTTCAAACTCATTTGCCTTGCCGTTCTTTATTACGTAAGCCTTCATCTGTGATGCACCTTCCGCAACGGCTTTTCTTATATCAGGAACATAAATATAATCTCCGTTTTCAAAAGGAATTGTCTCGTCTATTATAAACGGAACCATACCCCAGTTAATAAGGTTTGAACGATAACGCTTTGTTGCATATTCGTTTGCAATGTTAGCCCAGCCGCCGAGAACTTTCTGACAGCTTGCAGCCTGTTCCCTTGCGGAACCGTCACCGGGCTTAACGGCATAAATTGTACTGCCGATACCTGTGTTTTCTTTACTGAAACCGTCTATTGTGCCAAGTACAGAGTAAACATCTTTAAGCTCTGCCAAAGCCTCAACAGGGTCTTTCCCTTCTTCCCTTGCTTTTTCTGCCTTCTGCACTTCTTTTGCCTTGCCTACGTAAGCAGGGTCTTTTCTTGAAAGTGCAAACTCAGCCAGTTTAAGCGGATTTGAACGGAATGAAGATGTTTCGCCGGAAGGTATAAGCTCGTCTGTTGTTGTTACAGGGTCTGTAATGTATGAAACAACCTTTAAAAGAAGATTGTCTGTAAGTGCCGACATCTTAGGCCAGTCTGTAATATTAGGGCCGAAACGAAGCTCTGCCGAAGGGTCTGCCTTTCCGTAACCGAAGTAACATCTGTTTTCGTAAACAGTCTTGTCGAAGAAATACTGTGGTTTTGAAAGTTCAAAGTCAGCCTCACTTGCTGCCGTAAGAACACCTTTGTTTACTGCCGTTGCGGCAATGCTTCTTGCGTCCATAAGGGCAACTGTTGCTATCTGGCCGTTTGTTATCTTGCTTCCTTCCCTGTTAGGGAAATTACGTGTTGAATGTCTTATTGAGAGACAGTTGTTTGCCGGAACATCGCCTGCACCGAAGCAAGGGCCGCAGAATGCGGAACGTACCGTTGCACCGGAAAGCATAATGTCTCCTATTGCACCGTTATTTACAAGATTAAGGAATACCGGCTGGCTTGAAGGATATACGCTTAAAGCAAATTCTCCCGCACCTATGGAATGACCTTTTATAATATCCCTTGCGGCACAGATATTTTCATATGTACCGCCGGCACAGCCTGCTATAACACCCTGCTCAACAGTAAGTCTGCCGTTTACAACCTTATCTCTGAGAGATACCTTTACGGCATTGTTGTCAAGCTGTTTGTTGCAGTTTACTTCTATTTCGTTAAGAATATCGTCAAGATTTGCATTTAAATCATCAATGGTAAACACATTGCTTGGGTGCATAGGCATTGCTATCATAGGCTTAATTTCAGCCAAATCAATATATATACAGCCGTCATAATAAGCTACATCGGCAGGAGACTGATATTTGAAGTCCTCACTTCTGCCGTGAACATCATACCATGCCTTTACGTTGTCATCTGTAATCCATACGGAAGAAAGACAGGTTGTTTCCGTTGTCATTACGTCAATGCCGTTTCTGTAGTCTGCACTGAGGTTTGCTATGCCGTCACCTACAAATTCCATTACTTTATTCTTTACATAGCCGTTTTTGAACACAGCACCTATAATTGCAAGGGCTATATCCTGAGGGCCTACGTAAGGAGCAGGCTTTCCCGTAAGATATACGGCTACTACCTTAGGCATATCAATATCATAAGTTTTGTTAAGGAGCTGTTTAACAAGCTCAGGGCCGCCTTCGCCCATAGCCATTGTTCCCAAAGCACCGTAACGTGTATGGCTGTCGGAACCGAGTATCATTTTGCCTACGCCACTCATCATTTCACGCATATACTGGTGAATAACTGCCTGATGTGCAGGTACATATATTCCGCCGTACTTTTTAGCACAGCTTAAACCGAAAAGATGGTCGTCCTCGTTAATTGTACCGCCTACGGCACAAAGTGAGTTATGACAGTTTGTAAGAACATACGGTATAGGGAATTTTTCAAGTCCACTGGCACGGGCAGTCTGAACGATACCTACATATGTAATATCATGGCTTGCCATGGCATCGAACTTTATTTTAAGTTTGTCATCATTGCCAGAAGTATTGTGGTTTGTAAGTATTCCGTAAGCCATAGTGCCTTTTGCGGCTGACTCTTTGGATACTTCCTTGCCTGTAAGGGTTTTTATTCTGCTTTCAGCCTCTCCGTTATCGGCAACAATTTCTTTACCGTTTAAAAGATACACTCCTGTATCATAAAGTTTCATTTTCTTATTCCTCCGTTTCAGTTTATATTTTATATTATGCTTGTAAGCCATATTACAAAAGGCATACTTACAAGACAGCATACTGTAGAAACCATGCACCCTGCCGAAGAATATTCCCCGTCCATTCCCGCTATTTTGGAAAGGATAGGAAGTGTCATTCCCGCAGGAGTTGCAAAAAGAACTATAAACATAGTCAGCATATCACCCGTTATAAAGCCTGTTTTGCCGAAAACAAAATACGCAATAAGTGGTGATATTATAAGTTTGACAGGCAGTGTAAGCAACGCCTTTACATGGCCGAAAAGCTTTTTAAGACCCATTCTGCCAAGGCAAAGACCTATATATATGCTTGCGAAATATTTGCTTGTACCGCCTACGGCTTTCATTGTATCCCACAGAACAAGTCCGTTAAGATTTATATTAAGCAGCACTATCACCAGTCCCGTAAAAACGGAAAAGGTAAGAGGTGTTGCCATTTTTCGCCAGTCAATGCCCTTCTTTTCGCCATTATTGATAAGCAAAGGGCCTATTACCCAATAAAGAGTAGACTCCACAAAGGAAAACGAAGCCGCCGCAATGCCTGCCGTATCCGGAAACATACTTACTATAAGCGGTATGCCTATAAAGCCGGAATTGCCGAAGCTCATCAAAAGAGCATGCATACTTCTTCTCGGTTCGCTTATACCGGAAAACCGTGCAAGTAATTTGCTTATCGAGACGGTTATTATATAACACACTACAGAACAAACAAAAAACCTCCAAGAATGTATTATATCTTCTCTTGATATTGACCCTATTACCGTCATAAGCATTAACGGCAGTATAAGCTTTGACATCATTGTCGAAAGTGCGTCTATAAGGTTACTGTCAAACAGCTTCAGTTTCTGCACAACCAGACCTATAACTATAAGTGACGCTATTATTTCCATCTGTCCTATAAGAAGGACTACATTACTGTTCATATTCCCAAACTCCCCTATGAAACCCATAAAACCGTGGACTCTGTCCACACCTGCAAGCCTTTAAAAAGGCTTGACCTAAACTTTATTAAAACACAATAAATATTGTGTTTTATGTCAAAAAAACAATGCTGTATTTTTAAATATTCCCCATAAAATGCAATGAAATTGCATTTTAACAAAAGTTTTGATTGAACTTTTTCAAAAGTTCATGGGCATTGGGGCAAAGCCCCAAGGTCTTTAAAAAAACGAAATTATGTAAAATACCATCGGCATTGTTGCAAGGCAGCATACAGTTGTTGCCAATATTGCTCCTGAGCCATAGTCCGGTGCGGCATCGTATTCCGCCGTAAGTATAGTTATTATAAGCATTGTAGGCAGCATTGAAAATACCGTTACGGCACGGACTATGTCCTCTGCCATGCCTATAAAATGCAGCACAAAAAATACACAAAGCGGCACTACAAGCAGCTTAATCGGTACTGTAAAAAGCACCTTAGGCTTGGCAAAAAGTTTTTTAAAACCACGCCTTCCGATATCAGCACCAAGATATATAAGTCCAAGATATTTCTGCATAGCTCCTATGTTTGTAAGAGTATTCCAAAATATATTGTTCGGGTGTATATCTATGACCACCATTATAAGACCTATTACAAGACCTATTGTCATAGGCGTTACCATTTTTTTCAGATTAATTTCGCCTTTGCCCTTTGCGGAAGAAAGTATCATTACGCCTACAGTCCATGTTACAACAGTTTCCACTATAAGAAAAACCGCTATAAAAAGTCCCGACTTTTCCGGAAACATAGCCATTATAATAGGATAGCCTATTAAAGCACTGTTTACAAAGGCACAGGAACATATATGTGAGTTAATCTCAGGCTTTTTCAGTCCGAGAATTTTTCCGCTTAAAAAGCTTACTGCAAAATGTATAATATACATTCCTATAACACATAAACCGAAAGGCCATACAGATATAAGCTCACTTCTTGTTCCGCTTGATGCCGTAAGAGTAAGCACCATAATGGGAATTATTACCTTCATCATAAATTTCGAAATGGCAAAAACCATATCATCTGTAATAAAGCCTATTCGCTGTGCAGCAAATCCCACTGCAAGACAGGTAGAAAAAAAGAATACCTGATTAAGTATAATATTAAAATATTCCACCCTATCCCCTCCGAACTTAAACCCCAAAAACCGCGGACTCTGTCCACACCTGCCACCCTTTGAAAAGGGTGGATCTAAACTTTATCAAAACGCAATTACATTGCGTTTTTCGGAACAAAATTATAAGTTATATTATTGATATTTTGATTTTCTAAAACTTTGTCGAATAAAATCTTCTTTGCATTGATTTTAAACTGTAAATCCTGTATCTGTTGCCGTAAACATTGCATAGCCTATTTCCGTAGGCACATGGAATGTGCGGTCTTAAAGAGATTTTTGAAGGTGCAGGGAACTTTTTCGATAAAAAAGTTCCTGCAAATCCCACTTTCCCATTTGGAAAAATTAAATTTAATCCGTTTTATTAAAACTTTGATTAAAGGATTTACCCCTCATCTGCTTCGCTACACTCAGCACCTTCTCCTATGAGAAGGCTTAAAAACCCTTCTGTCAAACCTGCGGTTTGACACCTTCCCTTTCAGGGACGGCTTATTAACGGCAATTTATAATTAGTTTCAGAATATCGTGACAAAGTCACGGTATTTTACTAAAAGTTTTACTTGATTTTTTTCAAAAAATCGTAGGGTCTTGGGGCAACGCCCCAAGGTCTTTTTTCTTTGCTTTTACTTTAAAGACATTATATTCTCATATTCCCCTTGTAGCAACAAAAAAATTAAATAATATATTGCTAATAAAAATGCAATAAACTTTCGTTTTTATCAGTAATATACATAATTTATGCATATTTTCATTTGATTTTAGATATAAAAACGGTTCTTCCCATATTTTGTATATAGGAAGAACCATATTTTTTTAATTTAAACTCTTTATTTTATAACTGGTTTTTGATAACTTCTTTTGCTTTTGCAACAGCCTCGTTAAGTTTGGAAGCATCTTTACCGCCTGCCTGAGCCATAGCAGGCTTTCCGCCGCCGCCACCGCCGCAAACAGCCGCAGCTTCTTTTATAACATTACCGGCATGAGCACCCTTATCAACAGCACCCTTTGTAGCCATAGCCACAAGGCTTACTTTGCCGTCTACAGCAGAAGCAAGAACAACTACTGCCTCGCCAAGTCTGTTTTTAAGTTCATCACCCATTGTTTTAAGGTCATTTGCAGATGTGTTTTCAACTACTGCACATACAACCTTAACGCCGTTTACTTCTTCTGCGTTTTTAAGAATATCATCAGCCGCACCGGAAGCCATTTCAGCTTTAAGCTTTTCAATCTCTTTTGCAAGGTCTTTCTGCTCTTTGATTACATCTGCAAGGCGTTTAAGCATATTTGCAGGTGTTGTTTTAAGAACAGAGCATACTTCCTTGAGTGTTTCGCTTTCGTTCTGATAATATTTAAGAGCACCTTCGCCTGTAAGTGCCTCAATACGTCTTACACCGGAAGCTACACCGTTTTCCGAAACAATCTTAAACGAACCAACCTGTGCTGTATTTTTAAGATGAGCACCACCGCAAAGCTCTACACTGTATCCGCCCATGTTTACGACACGAACAACATCGCCGTATTTTTCGCCGAAAAGTGCCATAGCACCCATTTTTCTTGCTTCATCAATTGATTTTTCGGAAATTTCAATATCAAGTCCTTCAAGAACTTTATTGTTTACTATATCTTCAACTTTCTTTATTTCGGCATCTGTCATTGGCTGGAAATGTGTAAAGTCAAATCTTAATCTGTCTGCCGATACATAAGAACCTGCCTGCTCTACGTGTGTACCGAGAACCTCTCTTAATGCTTTCTGGAGAAGATGAGTTGCAGAGTGGTTTCTTGATATTGCAAGTCTGTTTTCCGTATCAATCTTAGCTTCTGCTCTTTCGCCTACTGTTATAACACCGTCTACAACAGTACCGATATGAGCTGTTTTTCCGCCTACAACATGGATTGTATCTGTAATTTCAACAGTACCCATATCTGTCTTTATTATACCTGTGTCGCCTACCTGACCGCCCATTTCCGCATAGAAAGGTGTCTTGTCAAGGAATACCGCAACTTCACTGCCTACACAAGCACTTGCTGCAACCTTGTTGTCGGCTACAAGTTCAATAACCTTTGCGTCTTCGATTTCAGATTTTGTATATCCGTCAAATACTGTTGTAAGTGCAGGATCAAGCTGGTTGTAAACCGTTTCTTCCGCACCCATATAGTTGGATACTGCTCTGGCAGCTCTTGCTCTTTCCTTCTGCTCCTTCATTTCTGCGGCAAAAGCGTCTTTGTCAAGTGTCATGCCTGATTCTTCAAGTATTTCTTCTGTAAGCTCAATAGGGAAACCGTATGTGTCATAAAGACGGAAGCTCTTGTCTGCACCCATAACAGTTTCGTTTTTGGCTTTCATTTCTTCTATATCGTTTTTAAGTATTTCCATACCTTTATCAAGTGTCTTATAGAAGCTGTTTTCTTCTACTGTAAGAACTTTCTTGATATAGTCCTGTTTTTCTCTAAGCTCAGGGTAAGCATCGCCTGATGTTGCAATAACAACATCGCAAAGGTCTGCAAGGAATTCCTTCTCGATACCGAGTCTCTTTCCGTGACGAGCGGCACGTCTTAAAAGACGTCTTAAAACATAGCCTCTGCCTTCGTTTGAAGGAAGAACACCGTCTGCTGTCATAAATGTTACGGAACGGATATGGTCAACAATAACACGAACGCTTTCGTCTGTCTTGTTGTCTACCATGTATTCAACATTTGCAATCTTGCATACAGCGTCTCTTAATGCTTTAAGTGTATCAACGTCGAATATTGAGTCTACACCCTGCATAATAGTAGCCATTCTTTCAAGACCCATACCTGTATCAATGTTTTTCTTTTCAAGCTCTGTGTATGTGCCGTCTTCCTGTGCATTAAACTGTGTAAATACAAGGTTCCAGAATTCCATGTATCTGTCGCAGTCACAGCCTA
Source organism: uncultured Eubacteriales bacterium (assembly GCA_934256695.1). Taxonomy (GTDB): domain Bacteria; phylum Bacillota; class Clostridia; order Lachnospirales; family Anaerotignaceae; genus Neoanaerotignum_A. The sequence goes on along the minus strand of CAKQPE010000003.1, from coordinate 1,576 downwards.
CAGTACAGCCGGGCTGACCACAGCCGTATTCTTCGCCACGGTCATAGTAAATCTCAGAACATGGGCCGCAAGGACCTGCACCATGCTCCCAGAAGTTGTCTTCTTTTCCGAGATAGAAAATTCTGTCTTTAGGCACACCTACTTTTTCATGCCAGATTTTAGCCGCTTCTTCGTCATCTTTATAAACTGTAACGTAGAGCTTGTCCTCAGGAATTTCAAGAACTTCTGTTACAAATTCCCATGCCCAAGGAATAATTTCGTTTTTGAAATAATCGCCAAATGAGAAATCGCCCAGCATTTCAAAGAAAGTACCGTGACGAGCTGTTTTTCCTACGTTTTCAATATCACCTGTTCTTATACATTTCTGGCAAGTTGTAACTCTGTGTCTTGGCGGAATTTCCTGACCTGTAAAGAAAGGTTTAAGCGGTGCCATACCTGAGTTGATAAGAAGAAGGCTGTTGTCGTTATGTGGTACAAGTGAAGCTGAAGGTAATCTTAAATGGTCCTTTGATTCAAAGAAAGAAAGGAATTTTTCTCTTATTTCGTTAACTCCCAATGGTTTCATTGTTTTTTCCTCCGAATTTGATATTTTTAAAATAATTTTTTATTTTGGGTACAAAAAAAGCCTTCCATTCCCCACCTTAGGGACGAAGACTCGCGGTACCACCCTATTTATGCCAAAAGGCATCACTTTTGCCCTGTAACGAAGGGATACGTCCGAAGCTACTGTAAAATTTCGCTCCGGCGGCTCAAAGACTGCTTCGGCACAAAAAATCGCATAACGGCATTTCAGCTTTCTGCCGTCTCTCTGGATGTTATTTAAGTGCTTACTTTTTCTTTTCTCTGCCTTTAAAAACTAACGCCTATTATATTTTATAAAAATTTACTTGTCAATAAGAACAGCAAAAATTTTATTTATCTTTTTAAAAACACATTCTTTTCGGTTGATTATACAAGGGTTCTGTGGTATACTGACATCAAATGTTTTTTAGTATAGCAAAATGATACGGAGGAATTAATATGTCACACTTACCATTAATTTTATCAGTAGTAATGACCGTAATAGGTATTCTCCTTTGTATAATAGTCCTTCTCCAGAGCGGACGTTCAGCAGGTCTCGGTGCAATCAGCGGCTCTGCTTCAAATGCAGATTCATACTGGAGCAAAAACAAAGGAAGTTCCATGGAAGGTGCTCTTGAAAGATACACAAAGATTTTCGGTGCATTATTCATTATTCTTGGCATTGTAATCAACTTTATTGTGTAAAACTTTTAAAACTCAACCAAAACTTTAAAACCCTCAATGACTATTTTGTCATTGAGGGTTTTTGTTGTAAATATAAATTTAGCAAACAGTGGGCAGTGGACAGATTTAAAGCCGTCCCTGAAAGGGAAGGTGGCATTGCGAAGCGAAACGGATTAAATTTAATTTTTTCCAAATGGAAAAGTGGGTTTTGCAGGAACTTTTTTATCGAAAAAGTTCCCTGCACCTTCAAAAATCTCTTTAAGACCGCACATTCCATGTGCCTCCGGAAATAGGCTCTGCAATGTTTACGGCAACAGATACAGGATTTACG
>CAKQPE010000002.1 GCA_934256695.1 uncultured Eubacteriales bacterium | reverse complement strand
CCGGAGGCACATGGAATGTGCGGTCTTAAAAAGATTTTTGAAGGTGCAGGGAACTTTTTTAAAAAAGTTCCTGCAAACCACACTTTTCCGTTTGGAAAAAATTAAATTTAATCCGTTTGATTAAAACTTTGTTTAAAGAATTTACCCCTCATCCGCTTCGCTTTGCTCAGCACCTTCTCCACGAGGAGAAGGCTAACCCTTCCGTCAAGCTACGTTTGCCACCTTCCCTTTCAGGGACGGCTTTCGGGAAGGCACCCATGAAAGGGGAGCTGTCACGCAGTGACTGAGGGGTTATGATTTCAGTTCAATAAATTTATATTTATTTAGTTACCGAAAACCCATATTAAAAAGAAGGTAAAATTTTACTGACTTTAGCACATAAAAGTGTTGAAATTTTTTTGCTTTAAAGTGTTGAATTTTTAAAATTGCTGTGCTATAATCAGAAACACCAAATTTGATTTTGGAATTTTAAATTTTTTTACAAAGGGAAAATTTAAGGGGGATATTCAAATGAAAAGAAATATTAAAGCAATTCTTTCTGCAGCGGCTGCTGCAATGATGGTACTTTCAATGGCAGGCTGCGGTTCTTCGGCTTCAGGCTCATCTTCTTCTGCGGCTTCAACCTCCGGCTCTGCATCAGCTTCCGCTTCCGCACAGGCTGACGGCGAACAGATTAAAGTAGGTATGCTCCAGATAAGCGAACACGTAGCTCTTGACAACTGCCGTCAGGGATTTTTAGATTACCTTGCGGAACACGGATATAAAGACGGAGAAAACATAGTAATAGATTACCAGAATGCACAGGGAGACCAGTCAAACCTTAAAACAATAAGCCAGCAGTTTGTAAACAACGGCTATGACTATCTTGTAGGTATTTCAACACCTGCTACTCAGTCCCTTGCCACAGAAACACAGGATATACCTGTAATAGGTACGGCGATTACTTCTTTCGAAGCAGCCGGTCTTGTTGAAAGCAATGAAAACCCCGGCGGAAATGTTTCCGGTGTAAATGACGAAACACCTATAGCAGAGCAGATGGCACTTCTTAAAGAAATACTTCCGGATGCACAGACAGTAGGTGTTATGTATAACTCAAGTGAAGTAAACTCACAGGTTCAGGCAGAAAAGGCACAGGAAGAAGCCGAAAAGCTTGGACTTAAAGTAGAAGTAAGCACAGTTACAAGCTCCAACGATGTTGCTCAGGCTGTTGAGACAATGATGGAAAAAGCAGATGTTATTTATCTTCCTACAGACAACACATTTGCTTCAACAATGGCTACAGTGGGACAGATTTCCGAACAGAAAAAAGTTCCTGTAATTGTAGGCGAAGCAGGAATGTGTGCAAACGGCGGCATAGCTACAGTTGGTCTTGATTTTTATCAGCTTGGTCTCCAGACAGGTGAATTTGCAATAAAGGTATTTGAAGGCGGAGATATTTCAACAATGCCTGTTGAATATCCTAACACAAGCAACATAACAGTGAACAAGGAATTTGCAGAAAAAATCGGTATCGAAATTCCTCAGTCCGTTCTTGACAAAGCAGACTTCTTTGTAGAAAACGGCGAAACAGTAGCGGCAAAATAAAAAAGATAAGACCTTGGGACTTTGTCCCAAACCCTGCGATTAAGGAACCGCAAAGATAAATGCGGCGAGCGTAGCTCGTTTTCGCAAAGCGAAAATTCCTGACCATGAAAAAATTGAGTAAACTTTTAGTAAAATACCATGACCTTTGTCATGGTATTTTTAGTTTAAACCCTTCCGTCAAACCTTCGGCTTGCCACCTTCCCTTTCAGGGACGGCTTAAAAATCGCAGTATTTTTAAATATTAACAATATGTTTTTCCGAAAAACGCAATGTAATTGCGTTTTGATAAAAGTTTTACTCAATTTTTTTCAAAAAATTGTGGGGTGTGGGGTGAAACCCCACGGTCGTAGGTCTTTAAAAAAAGAGCATAATCTGGTATTATTGTAAATAATAATTTTTAAAAAACGGGAGATGTTATTTTTGAAAACAATAATCCTTACAGGCGGCGGTACGGCAGGCCATGTTACACCTAATCTTGCACTTATACCGGAGTTAAAAAAGAAAAACTACAAAATTATATATATCGGCACCGAAAACGGTATTGAACGCAGTCTTGTGGAGAAAACCGGAATAGAATATCACTTTGTTTCCACAGGCAAACTCAGAAGATATATGTCAAAAGATAATTTTACCGATGCTTTTAAGGTTGTAAAGGGAATATTTGAGGCAAAAAAGCTTATTAAAGAATTAAAGCCCGATATAGTTTTTTCAAAGGGCGGCTTTGTTGCCGTACCTGTTATACTTGGTGCAAAAATGAATAATGTAACGGTAATTGCACATGAATCCGATATGACGCCGGGACTTGCAAACAAAATAGCAATGCCTTTTGCAAAAAAAATATGTACTACTTTCCCCGAAACAGTTAAATATATGAAGGGAAAGGGCGTAAATACAGGTACACCGATAAGAAAACAGCTTTTTGAAGGTGACAAAAACAAAGGCCTTGAGATTTGCGGTTTTGACGAAAGCAAGCCTGTTGTTATGATGATGGGCGGAAGTCTTGGGGCACAGAAAATAAACAAGGTTCTAAGAGCGGATTTAAAGGAAATATTGGAAAAATATCAGCTTGTCCATATATGCGGAAAAGGGAACGTAGATAGTTCAATTAATTTAAATGGCTATAAACAGTTTGAATATGTATCGGAGGAGCTTCCGCATATTATGGCGGCGGCAGACATGGTTATATCACGTGCCGGTTCAAACTCCATATCGGAATTTCTTGCACTTAAAAAGCCTGCTCTTTTAATTCCTCTTTCCGCAAGAGCAAGCAGAGGCGACCAGATATTAAATGCCGAAAGTTTCAAAAAACACGGATATTCGCTTGTGCTTAATGAAGATGATATGAACAAAGACAGTCTCCTAAAGGCACTTGACGAGCTGTATTCAAAAAAAGCCGAGCTTATATCCGCTATGGAAAAAAGCACTGCGTCAAACGGTGTTGAAAACGTAATGAAAGTGATAGAGCAGTACAGCTGATACTTTGTAAAACCGTGGACTCTGTCCACACCTGCAAGCCTTCTTGGTCAGGAAATTTGCTTCGCAAATCAGGCTCCGCCTGCCGCATTTATCTTTGCGGTTCCCTAAAGGCTTGACCTAAACTTTAACAAGATACCATGACATTAGTCATGGTATCTGATAAAAGTTTTGATCCAACTTTTTCAAAAGTTGGTCAGGGTGTGGGGTGAAACCCCAAGGTCTTTAATATTGACAAATGGGGACTATGTAATTACAATTTATCAGTGGTATAAATAAAGATACGATTGGAGCTGAATTATAAATGAAAAAATTTATTTGTATGGCAGCACTTGCTGCTATGGTTCTTACGGGCTGCGGTTCTTCCGCTTCTACAGGCAGTGCATCTTCCGGTGCGGTTTCTTCCGAAACAACATCATCTTCAAGTGCAGCATCTTCCGAAACGGCGTCAGGCTCGGCAACGGCAGAACAGCAGGCTAAGTTTGATGAGTTAAAATCAAAGCTTTTTACAGACGGAACAAACTTCCCTCAGCTTGCAGAACCGGAAAAAGGCGAAGAAATAGCCGTTCTTACAACTAATATGGGTACAATCAAAATTAAGCTTTGTCCCGAACAGGCACCAAAGGCTGTTGAAAATTTCAAAGGCCTTATTAATAAAGGTTATTATGACGGACTTAAATTCCATAGGGTTATAAATGACTTTATGATTCAGGGCGGCGACCCTAACGGCAACGGTACAGGCGGAGAAAGTATATGGGGCGGAAAGTTCGATGATGAGTTTTCCGGTGACTTATACCATTTCAGAGGTGCTTTGGCTTATGCAAACAGCGGAGCAAATACAAACGGCAGCCAGTTCTACATTGTTCAGGCTCCTAAAATTCAAGACGGATATTTTGACAATGTGGACAATATTATAAAACAGTACGGCGATGATCAGATTCTTACAGACCAGAGCAGCGGAAAAATTTTCAGAACAAATTATTCCGAAGAAGCAAGAAAAGATTATGAAGAAATGGGCGGTACACCTCACCTTGATTTCGGCTACACAGTATTCGGTCAGGTTTTTGAAGGAATGGACGTTGTAGACAAAATCGCTGCTGTTGAAACAACAGACCCTAACGGCACAGGCGAAAACAGCACACCTGCCGAGGATATAATAATAGAAAAAGCGGAAATTGTTAAATATTAACATATTTAAAAAGAACCGATTATATGTTTTTTAAATCGGTTCTTTTGCTGTGTAAGAGGGTGTTTTGTGTCTCTTGCTAATAGTTAAAATATGTGATAAGATAAATTTTATAGTTAATTTGGAGTAAGCATATCGAGGATATGTTTTTGCGGAATATAAAAGCAGAATTGGGAGGATGAAGATGCAGAAAACAAAGTATATATTTGTAACAGGCGGTGTTGTTTCCGGTCTTGGAAAAGGTATTACGGCAGCATCATTGGGCAGACTTTTAAAAGCAAGGGGATACAAGGTTACAATACAGAAATTTGACCCATATATTAATGTTGACCCTGGTACAATGAGCCCTTATCAGCACGGTGAGGTTTTTGTTACAGAAGATGGTGCGGAAACTGACCTTGACCTTGGTCATTACGAAAGATTTATTGATGAAAACCTTAACATAAACAGCAATACAACAACAGGCAAGGTTTACTGGTCTGTTCTTAACAAAGAAAGAAAAGGCGAATACCTTGGTGCTACAGTTCAGGTTATTCCTCATATTACAAACGAAATTAAAGACAGAATTTTCAGAGCAAGCAAACTTGACAGCCCTGATGTTGTAATAACGGAAATCGGCGGTACAGTAGGCGATATTGAAAGCACACCTTTCATGGAGGCTATAAGACAGGTATCAAGAGAAATCGGAAAAGAAAATTGTCTCTATATCCATGTTACACTTATACCTTACCTTTCAAAGGGCGGCGAAATGAAAACAAAGCCTACACAGCATTCCGTTAAGGAACTTCTCTCAATAGGTATACAGCCTGATGTTATCGTGTGCCGTACAGAGCATGAGATAAGTGCGGAAATGAAACAGAAGCTTTCTCTTTTCTGTAACGTGGAAAATGACTGTATTATTCAGAATATGGATGCAGACAGCCTTTATGAAATTCCTGTTATGCTTGAAAAAGAAGGCCTTGCAAAGGTTGCCTGCCGTAAGCTTGGACTTGCGGATACAAAGCCTGTGCTTACAGACTGGCTTGAAATGCTTGATAAAGAACGCAGCATGAGCGGCGAAGTTGAAATTGCTCTTGTAGGAAAATATGTAGAACTCCATGATGCATACCTTTCGGTTGTTGAATCCCTTCACCATGCAGGTATCCATAATGGAGTAAACGTAAAAATAAACTGGGTAAACGCAGAACATCTTACAGAAGAAAATGCGGCGGAAACACTTAAAAATGCTGCAGGTATACTTGTACCGGGCGGTTTCGGCGACAGAGGTCTTGAAGGAAAGATTACAGCCATTAAATATGCAAGAGTAAACAAAATTCCTTTCTTCGGAATATGTCTCGGTATGCAGTGTGCCGTTATAGAATATGCAAGAAACGTACTTGGCTATGCAGACGCATTTACAGCCGAGGTTCACCCTGACACAACACACCCTGTTATAGACCTTATGCCTGAGCAGAAGGATATTGAGGATATGGGCGGTACAATGCGTCTGGGAGCATACCCTTGCAAACTTGTTCCGGATTCATTTGCTTACAAGGCTTACGGTCAGGAGCTTGTTTATGAGCGTCACAGACACAGATATGAATATAACAATGTATACAGAAAAGAGCTTGTTGAGGCAGGTTTAAGTGTTACAGGTATTTCTCCAAACGAAAAGCTTGTTGAAATAGTTGAGGTTAAAGACCATCCATGGTTTGTAGGTGTTCAGTTCCATCCGGAATTTAAATCAAGACCAAACAGACCACACCCTCTTTTCAAAGATTTTATAGCAGCGGCTATTGAATATAATAAATAAGTCGGAACAGGAAAATGCGGTTTTTTAAAGCCTTCTCCCTAGTGGAGAAGGTGGCACAGCGTAGCTGTGACGGATGAGGGAATTTTTCGTTTGCTTTAGGTTATTTATCCCTCATCTGTCACTTACGTGACACCTTCCCCAAAGGGAAGGCTTTAAAATCCTTTCGACAAACCTTTGATTTGTTACCTTCCATTTTTGGGACGACTATAAAAATAATTCTTACTTTTCTGCCGAGGGAGCAGAGTCCCTCGGCATTTTTCCGTAAATTTATGATTATTTACAAATCGTTAATAATTCTCATATGAATGTTAATTGAAACTTCATACATTGGTACTGTTTTTATTGTATTATATAATTAAGGTACTTGTTGGTTTTGAAACTTTTTGTATGAAATGTTTTTGTTTGAGGAGGCGGGAAAATGGTAAGAGAAGCCGTAGATGCAATAAACGGTGATAAAATAGAGAGAGTTTTGGTATGTATTACATCTCAGATAAGCTCCCAAAGGCTTATTGACAAAGCGGCAGAAATAGCAGATAACGAAAATGCGGAACTGCATATACTTCATGTACAGCAGGGAAACAGCATATTCAATAATGCCGATACACCTAAAATGATTCACTCCCTTTGTCAGTATGGCAGCCAAAAAGGCGGTACGATGCACTTTTACTGCCACGAAGATGTGCCGGAATGTATAGGCAAGTTTGTGTCGAAAAAATATATAACTAAAATAATAATAGGTCAGCCGCCTGTTAAAGATTTTCAAGATATTAAAGAACTAAAAAAAGCAGCGGCAAAAATACTTAATCAAATAAAAAATCCCGTTGAGGCAATAATAATACCGAGAGACGAAAACACCGAAAATATGCGTGTTTGCCTTAATATGGGCATCGGATTTTAAGTTTTTTGTTGCATAAAATAAAAATATATATTATCATTCAAATATAAACGAAAAACCAAACCACAAAAGGAGAGACTATAAAGATGAGTATTTATGAAGAATGGCTTAACAAGGCCTTTACTAAAGAAGGAAAAAGCGTAGACGCTGTTTGGGATTTATATCTTCCTGCAGAACAGAAGGTTTATGAATATATACTTGAAAACAAGGTTACAAACATTCACGGCACAGTAACAGAGCTTGGCGAAAGATTTAATATGTCAGCTGAGTATGTTATTGCTTTCGTTGATGGTCTTAACGATATTCTCCCTAAAAAATATGACATCAGAAAGCTTGATGAAAATTCAGAGGTTAATATTGACATAGATTTTGAAAAGCTTTATAAAAAAATGGTTGAATACAGAGCAGACCACCTTTACACACTTAAACAGTGGGATAATATTTTTGATGAAACAAAACAGAAGGCACTTTATGCAGAACAGAGAAACAGCCGTACAGTTGTTAAGGGCAAAAAAATTGGCAGAAACGATCCATGTCCTTGCGGCAGCGGCAAGAAATACAAAAAATGCTGTGGTGCTAACTTATGATAACGTCCTTTGAAAAGGCAGACAGTGAAAATATAAATAAAGAAATTATGGAAAAAGCCGCAGGAATTCTTAAAAAGGGAGGTCTTGTGGCTTTTCCTACAGAAACAGTTTATGGTCTTGGTGCAAACGGTCTTGATGCCGCTGCCTGCAAAAAAATATACGAGGCAAAGGGCCGTCCGTCAGACAATCCCCTTATACTGCATATAGGAGATATAAGCCAGCTGGATATTATAGTAAAATCCGTACCGGAAAAAGCAAAAATGATTATGGATAAATTCTGGCCGGGACCTGTAACTCTTGTTTTTGAAAAAAAGGATATTGTTCCGGATTCCGTATCAGGCGGACTTAAAACCGTTGCTGTAAGATTTCCGTCAAATAAACTGGCAAGAGAGCTTATAAACACATTCGGTCTGCCTGTTGCTGCACCAAGTGCCAATACAAGCGGAAAACCTTCCCCTACAAAGGCGGAACACGTTCTTAACGACATGAACGGAAAAATAGATATGATAATAGACGGCGGAAGCTGTGATGTGGGACTTGAGTCTACTATTTTAGATGTAAGCACAGAAACGGCATCACTTCTTCGTCCGGGGGCAATAACAAAAGAAATGATAGAGGCTGTTATAGGTGAAATAAGCGTTGACCCTGCCGTATACAAACAGCTTTCGAAGGGAGAAAAACCAAAAGCACCCGGAATGAAATATAAACATTATTCTCCCGATGCCGATGTAAGCCTTGTAACGGGAGATGAAGAAAGGGTTATAGAAAAAATAAACTCTCTTGTTAAAGAAGATAAGAAAAACGGACTTAAAACAGGTGTTATGTGCCGTGAGAAAAATAAAAACAGCTATAATGCAGATGTTGTTTTAAGTGTCGGAGAAAACATAGAGACAGCAGGTGCAAGACTTTTTGATCTGCTTCGTGAGTTTGACGCCCTTGGTGTGAAAAAAGCTTATTCCGAGACCTTTGATGAGACCGGAGAAGGAATGGCTGTAATGAACCGATTAAAAAAAGCGGCAGGCCATAAATTTATAGAGGCATAAAACTGTCTTTGGGCTGTTTAGGTTGATATTTATGCAAATAAATGGTATATTGAATTTATAAATGTAAAACGTATGTTAAGCATTAATTTGGATTAATTTACGGCTCGGCTTTTTACGGCGGAGTTATTTTGAGGAGGAAATTTAATGTTAGCTTTAGGTTGCGATCACGGCGGTTATCCGCTTATGAAAGAAGTAATAAAATACCTTGATGAGGCAGGAATTGAGTACAAAAATTTCGGAACATACTCAGAAGAAAGCTGCGATTATCCCGTTTATGCAAAGCTTGCCGCTAATGCGGTAGTAAGCGGCGAATGTGATAAGGGCATACTTATCTGCGGAACAGGCATAGGCATATCAATAACGGCAAACAAAATAAAAGGTATAAGATGTGCCCTTTGCCATGACTGTTTCTCTGCAAAAGCAACAAGACTTCATAATGATGCAAATATGCTTGCTATGGGTGCAAGAGTTGTAGGCCCGGGACTTGCAATAGAAATAGTAAAGAATTTTCTTGCAACTGATTTTTCAAACGAAGAAAGACATATCAGACGTATTAAACAGATAGAAGATTAAGGAGGAATTTCCGTGGGCAAACTTTTTATATCCGAACATCCGCTTATTCAGCACAAAATGGCAATGTTAAGAGATAAAAACACAAGCACAAAGGAGTTTAGAGAGCTTGTAAACGAAATTACAAAACTGCTTACATATGAGGCTACAAGAGAGCTTCCTGTGGAAGATACAACAGTAGAAACACCTGTTGCCGAAGCACAGTGCAAGAAAGTAACAAAGGATATTGTTGTAGTGCCTATTTTAAGAGCCGGTCTTGGCATGGTAGACGGTTTCCATGACCTTATACCTTCTTCAAAGATTGGCCATATAGGTCTTTACAGAGATCCTGATACACTTACACCTGTTGAATATTACTGCAAGGTGCCTAAAAATCTTGAGGAATCGAAAGTATTCCTTCTTGACCCTATGCTGGCTACGGGAAAAACGGCAGAGGCAGCTATAGAGTTCCTTAAAGAAAGAGGAGCAAAAGATGTTACAATGCTTTGTGTAATTGCTGCTCCCGAAGGTGTAAAGACAGTTCAGAAGGCATTTGATGATGTTGATATATATACGGCAGCTTATGATGTTAAATTAAACGAAAAGGGATATATAGTGCCAGGACTGGGCGATGCCGGAGACAGAATATTCGGCACAAAATAATTAGGAGAGGTTACTTTGGTTCACGATTGGGTATTATATATAGCAGCTTTTTCCACAGCTTTTGCCATTTCAAACGTAATGACACCTGTGGCGAAAAAGTTGTCTTTAAAATTAGGTGCAATAGATATGCCTAAGAAAAGAGGAATGCACCATAAACCTATGCCGAGAATGGGCGGTATTGCCATTGTTGTAGGGTTTATGGCAACGGTTATACTTTTGTATAATTTTGTTGATTATTCCGATGTTAAAAAACTTATAGGCTTTTTTATAGGAGCATTGATAATAGTTGTTCTTGGCATGGTTGATGATGTAAAAAACCTGCCTGCCAAGTTTAAGTTCATAGTACAGATAATAGCAGCACTTATACCGGTTATTTTCGGCATAAGAATACATGTTGTTTTCTGGCCTATGACATATGCATTGCTTAAATTGAGCATACCTATTACCGTTATATGGATAGTTGGTCTTACAAATGCAGTAAACCTTATAGACGGTCTTGATGGTCTTGCGGCAGGAGTTTCTTCCATAGCCGCAATATGTATTATGGTTTTATGTATCCTTACGGGAGATGAAACGGCTGTTGTGCTTACGGCATCACTTGCAGGCTCATGTCTTGGATTCTTGCCGAGAAACTTTAATCCGGCGGAAATTTTTATGGGTGATACCGGAGCTACATTTTTAGGCTATACGCTTGCAGTTACAAGTATATTGGGAGTGTTTAAAGGGTATGCTATGATTGCACTTATGGTTAGTGTTCTTGCAATAGGATTTCCTATATTCGATACTCTTTTTGCCATTACAAGACGTGCGGCAAAACATCAGCCTATAATGCAGGCAGACAGAGGACATCTCCACCATAAACTTATAGACCGCGGTTTTTCACAGCGTCAGGCAGTTATGATTTTGTATGGAATAAGTGTGTTATGCGGGCTTGTTGCCATATTTATAGCACTTAAAGATGCAAAAATACTGGTAGTTGTCCTGTTTGCGGTTATTGTTCTCAGTCTTTTGGTTTTCTATGTAAATCACAGAATTAAAAGCAAGGACGAGCAGCAGTAAAACTTAATAAAGTGAAGGAGTGGGTTTAAATGGAATTTAAAGGTTCAAAAACAGAAGCTAATCTTTGGGTGGCTTTTGCAGGTGAATCACAAGCAAGAAATAAGTATACTTATTATGCATCACAGGCAAAAAAAGACGGTTATGAGCAAATAGCGGCACTTTTTCAGGAAACGGCAGACAACGAAAAGGAACACGCAAAAATATGGTTTAAACTGCTCCATGACGGAAAAATTCCTAACACAAAAGAAAATCTTGAAGATGCTGCCGCAGGCGAAAACTTCGAGTGGACAGATATGTACAGAAAAATGGCAGAAGATGCCAGAGCCGAAGGCTTTGACCACATAGCGTTTTTGTTTGAAAGCGTTGCGGAAATAGAAAAAGAGCATGAGGACAGGTACAGAAAGCTTATAGAAAATATGGAAGACGGACTTGTATTTTCAAGAGACGGCGAAAAAATATGGAAATGCAGAAACTGCGGTCATATTGTTATAGGCAAAGAAGCACCGGAGGTTTGTCCTGTATGCAATCACCCGAAGGCATACTTTGAGATTAAAGCAGAAAATTATTAAAATTTAAGAACCGGGGCTTTGCCCAAATACAATCAAAACCGTGGACTCTGTCCACACCTGCGATTTTTTGAAAAAAATCGAGTAAAACTTTTAATAAAATCCCATGACGAAGTCATGGGATTTTTGTATTAAGTATAAAATTGACGTTAATAAGCCGTCACCGAAAGGAAAGGTGGCAAGCGAAGCGAAACAGATTAAATTTAATTTTTTCCAAATGGAAAAGTGGGTTTTGCAGGAACTTTTTTATCGAAAAAGTTCCCTGCACATTCAAAAATCTCTTTAAGACCGCACATTCCATGTGCCTGTGGAAATAGGCTCTGCAATGTTTACGGCAACAGATACAGGATTTACGGTTTAAAATCAATGCAAGAGAGATTTTAAATAACATAACTTATAATTTTCTCTCGAAAATGCAATGAAATTGCATTTTATCAAAAGTTTTACTAAATTTTTTCCAAAAAATTTTCAGGGTTTGGGGTGAAACCCCAAGGTCTTTCAGTACGATAAATTTATAGCTGTTTGTCCTACAATTCAAAGGTCTTATATAATTTTAATTGTGTTTTGATGATAATTATTATTGACATATAATATATATTAGAATATACTAACATTAATATGTTACAAATAAATATAATTGTTTGAAAGAAGGATTGAGATATATGCCTTTAGCTATGGCAAGTGCAGGTAAACCATATAAGATAATAAGAATTTCGGGTAAGGACGAAACAATAAGGTTTCTTTCTAATCTTGGATTTGTTGTTGATGCAGAGGTAACAGTTGTTTCCGAGATTGACGGAAACATAATCGTAAATGTAAAAGAAAGCCGTGTTGCAATAGGCAAAGAAATGGCAAGAAAAATAATTGTAGCCTGATTTTTAAACCCTGTTGTAAAACAGGGTTTATTTTAAGCCATATGGTTAGTTTTTGCTAATAATTAGTAGTTTATATAAATGAGGTATACGGATTTGATGGAGACAATTAAGAATATATTTGAAACAGGGAAAAATACGAATATGGATTATTTAAAATCTGATACACAAAAAAATATAATTATACAGAAATTAAAGGACAAAGGGTTAAGAATAACAAAACAAAGGCTTGTGCTTATAGATATTATACTTGAAAACAAATGCTCAAGCTGTAAGGAGATATTCTATAAAGCTGTTAAAACCGATAACAAAATAGGTGTTGCCACTGTATACAGAATGATAAATACCCTTGAGGAAATAGGGGCCATTGACAGAAGAAATATGTATAAGCTTTCCTACGGAAATGAATATAAAAACGACGGGGACATTTTTGTTATAACACTTGATGACGGAACAGCGAAGAAATTTTCTTTTAAAGAATGGGCAAATGTAATAAGTGCAGGTCTTGATGTATGCGGTTACGGAGATAATAAAAAAGTGAAGTCCCTTGAGGTTAGGCCGGCAGAAGAAAGCATAGGCTGAAAAAAATTGCATATAGGTAATTGTGTACTAAAAAAATGCTGTCAAACAGTAAGCATAGGCTAATAAAATTGACTAAAAAACTATTGCCTTATGACTGCAAACATTATATAAAATGTATATAAAAATAGGAATTTAATGAGTTATTGAAAAATTCTATTGTTCTTAATGATAAAAATTATCAATTATACCTGTTAGCATTGACTATAGTTTGGCTAAGTTGCTATTATATAGTAAATTGTTAAACAAAAGTAAGCAAAATGTAAAATCCATATATAACCGGGAGTGATTAAAAATGAAACATCATAAGTTTTGGGCTTGGGCTACAGCAGTATGTTTTTTGGCAACAATCTATACCGGATATAAACACAGATAATTGTTTAAGGAGGAAAAATATATGATAAATGCTAAATTAGATGTAGAAAAAGCAAAAAAGGCAGGCATTTTTGCAGGCGGTGTATTGTTCGGAACAGCAGGTCTTAAAGTTCTTACAAGCAAAGATGCAAAGAAATTATATACAAACACAATCGCAGCTGTTTTAAGAGCGAAGGCTTGTGTTCTTAAAACAACATCAGCTGTTCAGGAAAACGCAGAAGATATTCTTGCAGAAGCAAAGGCTATTAATGACGAGCGTGCGGAAAAGGAACTTGAAGCAGTTATTCAGGATGCTGACGAAACAGAAGATGCAGAATAATTTCTGCCTTATAGAGTAATTTACAACGGGGCTGGAACACAGCCCTGTTTTTATTGGAGGAATGTTAAATGAAATTCAGAATAGAGCACGACATAAAAGGCCGTATGCGTATTCATGTATTACAAAAAAGCATGACATACAGACAGGCGGATATTTTGTTCTATTATCTTCATAGCCTTGAATTTGTAAATTCAGCAAAAGTTTATGAGCTTACGGCAGATGCAGCCATAAATTATGTTGGTGAAAAACAGCAGCTTATAGATGCTCTTAAATCATTCGGCTATGAAACAACGGAAATAGATGAAAATCTTATTGAAAACTCAGGCAGAGAGCTTAATGCAATTTACCGTGAAAAGCTTATCTTCCAGACTATTTATCATTTCGGAAGAAAGCTTATTCTTCCTTTCCCTTTAAGAGCGGCATATACAACCATAAAGTCAGCCGGATATATAGCAAAGGGAATTAAGTGCCTTGCACAGAGAAAGATAGAAGTAAGTGTTCTTGATGCAACGGCAATAGGTGTTTCAATATTCAGAGGAGACTTTGATACGGCAGGTTCGGTTATGTATCTTCTCGGTATAGGCGAAACCCTTGAGGAATGGACACATAAGAAATCCGTAGGAGACTTGGCAAGAAGTATGTCCCTTAACGTAAGCAAGGTATGGCTTTCCAAAGACGGACAGGAAATTCTTGTTCCTTCATCGGAGATAAAAGCAGGCGATGACGTAGTTGTACGTATGGGCAACGTGGTTCCTTTTGACGGTGAGGTTGTAAAAGGCGAAGCCATGATTAATCAGGCGTCAATGACAGGCGAGTCTGCTCCCGTAAGAAAAGAAAAAGACGGTTATGTATATGCCGGTACTGTTGTGGAGGAAGGCGAAATAACCGTAAAGGTTAAACAGACATCAGGCTCTACAAAGTTTGAAAAGATAGTTTCCATGATAGAGGATTCACAGAAGCTTAAATCACAGGTAGAGGGCAGGGCAGAACACCTTGCGGATAAACTTGTTCCGTATACACTTTTGGGTACAGGTGCTGTTTATGCAGTAACAAGAAATGTAACAAAGGCTCTTTCCGTACTTATGGTTGATTTCTCATGTGCGTTAAAACTTGCTATGCCTATAGCTGTTCTTTCTGCAATAAGAGAAGCCGGAATTTATAAGATAACTGTAAAGGGCGGAAAATATCTTGAGGCTGTAGCAGATGCTTCCACTATAGTGTTTGATAAAACAGGTACTCTTACAAAGGCACAGCCTACAGTTAAGAAAGTATATTCGTTTGACGATAAGAGCGAAGAAGAAATACTCAGAATTGCTGCCTGTCTTGAAGAACATTTCCCTCATTCAATGGCAAAAGCAGTTGTAACAGCCGCTAAGAAGGATAACCTTGAGCATGAAGAAATGCACAGCAAGGTTGAATATATAGTTGCCCACGGTATAGCTTCATCAATAGATGAAAAGAAAGTCGTAATAGGAAGCTATCACTTTGTTTTTGAAGATGAAAAATGTACTATAGCCGATGACAGAAAAGAAGAATTTGAAAACCTTCCTAATGAATATTCTCATCTTTATATGGCAATAGAGGGTAAGCTTTCCGGTGTAATCTGTATCGAGGACCCACTCAGGGACGAAGCCGCAAGCGTTATTGAATCTCTTAAAAAAGCAGGCATAAAGAAGGTTGTAATGATGACCGGGGATAATGAGCATACAGCCTCGGCTATAGCAAAGAAAGTCGGTGTAGATGAATATTACTCGGAAGTTCTTCCGGAGGATAAGGCAAAATTTGTTCTTCAGGAAAAAGCAGCCGGACGCAAGGTAATAATGATAGGTGACGGAATAAACGATTCACCGGCTCTTTCTGCCGCAGATGTAGGCATTGCCATAAGTGACGGTGCGGAAATAGCAAGGGAAATAGCAGACATAACAATAACTGCCGATGACCTTTATGAGATAGTTACGCTTAAACTTTTGAGCGACAGTCTTATGAGAAGAATACATACAAACTATAGACTTATAGTTGGTATAAATGCGGCTCTCATAGGTCTCGGTGTAATGGGCTTTGTAATGCCTACAACATCGGCACTTATGCATAATGCCTCAACTCTTGCAATAAGCTTAAAGAGTATGAGCAATCTTATAGCGTAAGATTATAATTAAATATTATATAAAAATTAAAAAGGGGCTGTAAAAGCCCCTTTTTAATGTGTCGACAAAGTCGACACCTAAGTCAAAATCAGGATTTCAACTGCGGATTCTATAGTAAGAACTTTTAACTGTGCGAAAATTAATTCGCCTTTACCTTACTGTATATTGGCTGATATAATATACTTAGGTGATTATAATGAATACTGTATCGGATTATTTAAATTATATTAGTTTTGTAACTTTTTTGGACAGTGATGCAAATCAGATAATGGAAATATCAAGCCGTATAGGGGTTGATGTAACAATAAAAGTTACTGATGAGGAATATGTGTCTTCCGTTTGCCGTGAAATGAGCGAAAAAGGCAAAAAGGTTTTTCTTTTTTACGGCATGGACAGTCGGCTTGTTGAGTATGGGCGTGGAATATGCTCTGTAATGGTAAAGAAATCCACTATGGATTTTATAAAAACAGGCATAGGCTCAAATAACGTAAAAAAAGCTGTTCTTCTTTTGTATAACAACGAATATGTTGACTGTGATTTTATATCTTCTCTCTGGGGAATAGAGGTTGAAAGTTTTAATATGTCATGCAGTGAAAGCAGCCGAAATAAGTTTATATCATCTGCAGACAGCGGAGCTATTTATATAGGGCCAAGTGAATTTGCATATACATTCAGAAGCAGCGGACTCAAATACAGAGAGGCAAAGCTAAGTGAAGAAACCATAAGCAATGCATTAAAAAGTGCTGAGGATTTGGTTGAGGTAAAGCTGCGTGAGGAAGAACAAAACAGAGAAAATGAACTTAGAATAGAGCAGTATAAGGTTGTGTTTAACTTTACCAATGATGCCATACTTGCCATAGACGAAAACGGAATAATAATAGCCGCCAACGATATGGTTTATAAATTTCTTAAACTTAACCTTAACGACCGTTTGGAAGGAAAACATATATATAACGTGGTAAAAGGCACAAAAATGATAAAGGCAATGGAAAAAGACGGCGGAGATATAGGAGATATATTTGAACTGCCTTATGGTACGGTTTTGACCCACAGGATACCTATAGAAATAAACGGACAGAAAAAAGGCGTTGTTTCAACCTTCCAAGACCTTGCCGTATTGCAGGAACATGAAAAGAATGCCCGTCTGAGCCTGACTAAAAGCAAAAAGGGATTTTTTGCAAAATATGGGTTTAATGATATTAAGGGTTCATCAAGTGCTATTACGGAAACAAAGAATGTTGCCGGAAGCTATGCATTTTCTGACTCAACGGTACTTATATTGGGTGAAACAGGTACAGGAAAAGAACTTTTTGCACAAAGTATTCATAATGCAGGCAGCAGAAACGGAGGCCCATTTGTTGCCGTAAACTGTGCGGCAATACCTAAAAATCTTTTGGAGGCAGAATTTTTCGGTTATACGGAAGGGTCATTTACAGGTGCAAGCAAGGGCGGAAAAGCCGGTGTTTTTGAAATGGCACACATGGGAACCATATTTCTTGATGAAATAGGCGAAATGCCACTTGAAATGCAGGTTCAGCTGCTTCGAGTAATACAGGAAAAGGAAATCCGCCGAATAGGCAGTGATACGGTAATACCGGTAGATGTGCGAGTAATAGCCGCAACAAACAGAGACCTTCACAGCGAGGTGCTTAAAGGAAATTTCCGAGAGGATTTATACTACAGGCTTGATGTACTGGAGCTTAAAATTCCTCCGTTGCGAAACAGACGTGAGGATATTGCGGAAATAGCCGTTTCTTTCTTAAAAGCATCGGATTATAAGAATTATAAGTCAAATGAGGCTATGTGGCACGAAATAATAGATGAACTTTCAAGATATGACCTTAGGGGAAATATACGTGAATTACAGAATATACTGGAACGTCTTACGGTTATGATGAAAAACAGCCGAATAACAACCAGTGCTTTGTTTAGCGAAATAAGTAATGGTCTTTCTAAAGACGATACGGAAGAATACCATAAATATATAGTGAAAAATCAATCGGCAATAAAGTATGATGACAGCGAAAATACAGATACTGCTGAGGCAATGAAAAACTGGGAGAAAAAACGAATTATAGCTGCCTTAAAGAATAACTCCCTTTCCAGAACAAAGGCTGCCAAGGAGTTGGGAATGAGCCGCTCTACTTTATGGAATAAAATGAAAATATACAACATAAAAATATAAGTTATAAATAAAATATAAATTTAGCTTAAAAAACCATTCAAAGTTATTTTCTTTGAATGGTTTTTTATTAAAAGTTTTATTTGATTTTTATGCCAAATCGGCAATATCAAGAATAAGCTTTTCTGTTTTTTCCCAGCCGAGACATGGGTCGGTAATGGATTTTCCGTAAACACCGTCACCTATCTTCTGGCTTCCGTCTTCAAGGTAGCTTTCTATCATAAAGCCTTTAACCATGCTTTTTATATCAGGTGAATACTTACAGCTGTGAAGAACCTCTTTGGCTATTCTTATCTGTTCTATATATTTTTTAGATGAATTTGCATGGTTTGTGTCCACTATTACGGCAGGGTTTTCAAGTCCTCTTGCACAATACATTTCGTATAAATTCAAAAGATCTTCGTAATGGTAGTTAGGAATGTTTCGTCCGTGCTGGTCAACAGCTCCTCTTAAAACGGCATGAGTAAGAGGATTGCCCGGTGTTGTAACCTCCCAGCCTCTGTAAAGGAAAGTATGTCCGCACTGTGCCGCCTCTATTGAGTTAAGCATAACGGAAATATCTCCGCCCGTAGGGTTTTTCATACCGCAGGCAATACCTATTCCGCTGGCTGTAAGTCTGTGTTGCTGGTTTTCGGCAGATCTTGCACCTACTGCTACATATGAAAGAAGGTCGGAGAGATATCTGTGATTTTCAGGATAAAGCATTTCGTCTGCACTTGTAAGACCTGTTTCCTCGGCGGCACGCATATGGAGTTTTCTTATGGCAATAAGACCTTCGAGCATATCAGGTTTCTTTTCCGGATCAGGCTGAAGTGCCATGCCTTTATATCCCTTTCCTGTTGTACGAGGTTTGTTTGTATAAATTCTCGGTATAAGTATTAATTTATCTTTTACTTTTTCGTTTATATCTGCAAGACGGTGAATATACTCAAGCACAGGTTCTTCTCTGTCGGCAGAGCATGGACCTATAACCAGTATAAGCTTGTCGCTTTCTCCTTTAAAAACTTTTGCTATTTCGTCATCACGCTGTTTTTTAATTTCGGCAACCTTATCCGAAACAGGGAACATTTCTTTTATTTCTTTTGGTACAGGAAGTTTTCTTTTAAAATCCATCTGCATACAAAATTACCTCTTTTCATAAGTAGAGTTATATCGCTAATACACTTTAAAGTGTTACAGTTTAAGGTATTATAGCACAAATTCAAACTAATTCAAGAGGTAAAACGAAAATTTAATATAAAGTTTATAAAAATATGAATTTATCAGGCTGAAATCATAACCCCTCAGTCACTGCGTGACAGCTCCCCTTTCATAGGAGCCTTCCCAAATCGAAAGCCCCTGAAAGGGAAGGTGGCAAACCGAAGGTTTGACGGAAGGGTTTTAAAGCCTTCTCCCTTGTGGAGAAGGTGCTGAGACGTAGTCGAAGCGAATAAGGGTCAAATTCTTTAATCAAAGTTTTAATAAAACGGACTAAATTTAATTTTTTCCCAATGGAAAAGTGTGGTTTGCAGGAACTTTTTTAAAAAAGTTCCATGTACCTTCAAAAATCTTTTTAAGACCGCACATTCCATGTGCTTCCGGAAATAGGCTCTGCAATGTTTACGGAAACAGATACAGGATTTACGGTTTTAAAAATAATGCAGGAGAGATTTTATTCGATAAAGTTTTAGAAAATCAAAATCTTGATAACATAACTTATAATTTTCTCTCGAAAATGCAATTTCATTGCATTTTACCAAAAGTTTTACTAAATTTTTTTCAAAAAATTTTCAGGGTTTGGGGGTGAACCCCAAGGTCTTTCGGTTCCATAAATTTATGTTAATCTACCGAACAGATTATTAAACTATGCCTGTTGTGAAAGAGAGCCGTAAACTTTTTTTCTCCATATGCCGAGCTTAAATCGTATAAGGAACAGTATTCCTCTCAGTGCCTCGTCACAAGCCATACATATCCATATTCCTACAAGGCCGAAAGCAAAATGAACACCTATCAGATACCCAAAACCTACACCTACTGTCCACTGGCTCAAAATACCTATTATAACAGGGAAGTATACATCGTTTATTGCAACAAGGCATTTGGTCATTACTATATTTATACTTCTTCCTATTTCAAGGAAAATTTCAATAAACATTATTGTATGACCAAGCAGTAATATTTCCTGTTCCGATGTAAATATTGAATATATAAAACGGCTGTTTATAAAAATAAATATAGTAACCGATACCGAAACGGCAATACATATAACAGATGTGAGATAAACTCTGTGAGGTATTCTTTCTAAGTTTTTTGATCCCACAAGATATCCTATATTTATCTGTGCCGACTGTGCTATAGCCATTGAGTAAAGATAGGCTATGTTTGCAAACATACTGCTGTATACTTTAGTGGCTATTACATTTGTTCCGAATATATTTATAAAGCTCAAAATAGCTATCTGACTGAGATTGTAAGAAAATGCCTCGGCACCTGTAGGTATGCCTATTTTAAGCAATATTTTTAAAGTGTCAAACGGAAAAGGCTTAATATATCTAAGGGAAAACCTGATTCCTGTGGATTTTCTGAAAATACGGTACATTATAACCATGCCTATAAATTTGCTTATATTGGTAGATATTGCCGCACCTGCTATGCCAAGCTTAGGGAAGAAGAAAAGACCGTTAATAAGTATTGTGTTTCCGCATATATTTATAACATTCATTATAAGTGAGATAAACATGACCTCTTTAACACAGCCGTAGCTTCTCAGTATTGCCGCAAGAGATACATATATTCCCTGAACGATAAAGAATACGCCTATTATGGAAAGGTACTTTACAGAGCCTCCTATTACATCAGACGGCACATTCATTAGAGAAAATATTGTCCTTGGAAGCAGAACGCACATTGCACCGGCACAAAGAGCAAATATGCCTACAACTATTATAACCACATGGCATACTGCATAGGTACGTTTTGTATCATTTGCACCAAGGTATTGTGAGTTAAGTATAAGTGCCGCAGAGCTTAAAAGCTCCATTGCTATTACTATTATGTTTGTTATTTGGTTGGCATTGCCTATGGCTGCTACATCGGACTGGGAAATATGGCTGAGCATAACCTGATCGATGTTGCCTACAAGAAGCTGCAAAAGCAGCTCAACAAATATTGGCAGGCTCATAAGAAATACCTTTTTGTTTGAATCTTTAAATTCATGCATTACATTTAATACTCCTTGCTAAAAAATTTATTTTGATATTATATACACCTGTCTTATTTTTGTAAAGAGCAAATACATAGTTTGGTTTAATTATGAAAAGATAGGTTAAAGCTTTTAAAAAAATATATAAATCAACCGTTAAATTTTAGCATAAAAAAAGATCCCATGAAAAATCATGAAATCACAGACTGTAGACAAAGTTATTTTATGATGCGGAAGGGTTCGGGAAACGAAGAAGTTTCCCGAATGGAATCCGCAGGCGGAATTCATTTCCGACGAGGAAAACAGTGGGTTTCAAGGCTTTTAAGCCGATGGAACCCGTCTGTTTATTCTTCTGCTTAAACAAGTCAAAATCCTGATTTTGACTTAGGTGTCGACTTTGTCGACACCTTCGGATCCCATGAAAAATCATGGGATCAAAGGTTAAATATCTATATTTTTTTCGGCTGTAGGGAAATTGGCTTTTTTAAATACACAAAACATTCTTGTTATAAATATAATTAAAAAAGCAGAAATTATAAGAGTTCCGTTACATAGGGTATTTTGCAGTACGTATATATATACAGAGCCTAATATTGATACGGCTGCATAAATTTCCTTGCGTAATACATAAGGTTTTCGGTTTACAATTATATCTCTTAATATTCCTCCGCCTACGGCAGGAGCAAGACCGCAAAAAATAACTGTCAGTAAACTGCCGTTATTATTTATGGCATTTATTCCGGAAGAAACGGTAAATGCCGCAAGACCTACAGCATCAAATGCCGTTAAAAGCATATGGTCGTGTATCTTGTTTCTGAACTTTATAACAAGCACGACTGCAATGAAAATAAAAAGATATGGCATATACTCCTTAAAGGCATATGGTGTGCCGTTATTAAGCACTGCATCGCGTATTATACCTCCGCCCATAGCTGTTACTGCCGCAAGAAATAACACACCGAAGTAGTCGAGTTTTTCTTCGCAGGCAACGGCAGCACCGGAAAATGCAAACATGAATGTACCGAGATATTCAAAAAGTCGTATTATGCCCATTTAAAATTCTCCTGTTATTATCAGTCAAAAGCCTTTAAAGCCTGTGTGAAATCGGCTATTAAGTCCTCAGGTTCTTCAATACCTACGGAAATTCTCATAAGACCTTCTGTTATGCCGAGAGCTTTTTTCATTTCTTCCGGAAGGTCACGGTGAGATGATGTGGCAGGGTGAGACATAGTTGTTCTTACTCCGCCGAGAGTAGGTGCATAGTGGCAGATGTTGAGACGCTTCATAAATTCATTTATTTTTTCTCTGTCAGAAGGCATTTCAAAACTGAGCATTGCACCGCACATATTGCTGTTTTTAAAAAGTTTTTTTGCAAGTTCTTTCTGAGGATATTTTTCAGCAGTAGGATAGTTTACTTTAATTACGTGAGGATCTTTTTCAAGGGCTCTCGCAAGTTTGTCTGCATTATCCATCTGTTTTTTCACTCTTAAACCGACTGTCAGCATTGATCTCTGGACAAGCCATGTACTGAATGTACCGCCGGCAGTACCGAATATAGACTGTCTTGTAAGTATTTTATCCATAATTTCTTTAGAGCCTGTAGCAGAGCCGAGAAGGGCATCACTGTGACCGTTTATAAACTTTGTAAGACTGTTTATAACAACATCTGCACCAAGGTCAAGGCATTTAACGGCATATGCTGTAACAAATGTGTTGTCTACAACAAGTTTTGCTCCGCAGCTGTGTGCTATTTCGGCAAGAGATTCAACATCGGCAAGAGCAACACAAGGATTGCTTGCGGTTTCACCATAGATTACTTTTGTATTTGGTTTAATAGCTTTTTTAACTGCTTCGGCATCTGAAAAATCAACAAATGTGTATTCAATGCCATACTCTGCCATTATTTCAACAAGTTCAATGCTTTCACCGTAAAGTGTATCACCTGCTATAATATGGTCGCCGGATTTAAGAAGTGAGAATAAAACAGTCTGTATAGCACCCATACCGGAAGAAAAGATTGCACTTTCTTCGCCGTTTTCAAGGTAGCTTATTTTATCTGCAAGCATATGTCTGTTAGGGTTTCTTGTTCTTATATATGTATATCCTTTGTTTTCATATGTAGAATTTACATCATCAAGGTCGCCGGCAATATCAAAAGCGGAAGCCATGAATAATGGTGCGGATTCTGGTACAAGGTCACAGCCTTTCACTTTGTCACCTTTATAAAGAAGTTCAGTATCAAAAGTAAAATTTTTGTTGTTCATTATAATTCCTCCCTTTTTTAAAATATAAAATATATTTGGTTTAAATAAATTATAATCTTTAGAATCGTTGTAGAGTCAATACTATTTGTTTAGGTTAGATGTTTTCAACGGCAAATGGTTTTTTGCCATTATAAATATATATTTTATATGAAATTTGGAATTAAAATTATATATTTTCACTAAATTTAGGGTTTGAAAAACTTTAAAGCAACCTTAAAGTTTTTCTTCAAGGAGCATTTGTATTTCATGAGGGGAGTTTTGATACTCCACCAAACTGTCCTCAAATTCATTTACTATTATAAATGCATCTTTTACTCCTGTATCAAATAAACCGGATATATCTTTTGCTTTCCAATTCTTTGACCTTATTTTTGACATAAAACACATATATTCTCCGGCAGGAAAAGTTAAGAGATTTTCTTTATATTTTTCAGGCAGATATTTCGGTTCTTCTTTAAGAAACATATAATGCTGTAATGGATAAAATTCTCCTTCAATAAATTTTCTGTAATCGAATATATATCCCAGTTGTCTAAGGTAGGAGAGATGTTTTATTGAGCTGTCTCCGCGTATGGCATCAAGGCGTGTTTCTACGGAAGAGACAGACTCATTTTCGCAGTGAGTGCCTATAGCGTAGCGTTTAGGGAAATATTTTATATAAGGATATTTTATTCCCATATGTTTTTTTGCATATTCAAAATAATCTATATACCATTTTATATCATCTTTTGCCGATGAAAGCATATCTATGGTTTCTTCTATTTCGGCATGGCGTTTTTTCAAAAACGGAACAAGAGTTTCGGCTCTGCCGTCTTTTAAAGCTGTTTTTATGTCTGATAACGGTATTTGCAGTGAACGAAGATATTTTATCCTGTCTATAAAGTGCAGCTGATTAAAGCTGTAGTACCTATAGCCTGTTTTTTTATCTATGTATTCAGGTTCAAGCAGACCTTCGTTTGAATAATAACGCAGTGTTTGAGAAGAAATGCCCATTAATTTAGCGGTTTCGCCTATAGAAAAGCGTTCTTTCAATTAAACAACCTCCTAAAAAATAACTTTTTGATTAAATGACACTGAACAAATTTTTATGATGCTTTATAATATAACAGTATAGCTCATATAGAGTTATTTTTAAACAATTATAAATAAAAACATAAATTTATTTAGTTTATGCCGATTAATTAGGCAGTTTTAAATAAAAAAATTTATATTTTGGAACAGTTGTTTAAATTTACAGATGCTATTTATACAAAATGGTAATTGAAATTAATTTTGTAATGAATTATAATTAATTGGTAAGATTTTTTAACTATGTTAAATTAAACACAAAAAGGAGTGTTATACAATGGCACAGACAGTTACTTTTGCCGGTTATACTATCGGCTACGGACAGGAAACTTATCAGGAACTTGTACCTATCTGTTCAAGATATGGTAAAAAAATCGTAGTTATAGGCGGAGAGAAGGCTTTGGCAGCAGCTAAACCTTACATTACTAAGGCTGTAGAAGGTTCTGATCTTGAAATCCTTAACTTTGAGTGGTACGGCGGCGTTGCTTCTTACGAGAACGTAGACAGACTTAAAGCTCTTGATACAGTTAAGAATGCAGATATGATTTTTGCTGTAGGCGGCGGTAAAGCTATCGACTGTGCTAAATGTACAGCTACACAGACAGGTAAGCCTTTCTTTACATTCCCTACTATAGCTGCTACTTGTGCTTCAACAACAGCTATCGGTGTTATGTATTATCCAAACGGTGTTCAGAAAGACGTATTTATCGCTCCAAGACCTGCTATACATAACTTTATCAACCTTGATATAATCGCTCAGGCTCCTCCTATTTACCTTTGGGCTGGTATTGGCGATACACTTGCTAAATTTACAGAAGTTCCTTTCTCAGCAAGAGGACATGAAAGCGAATTAGCTATGAAGGACGCTCTTCCTCTTTGCATGAGCAGAATGACAGGCGAGCCACTTCTTCAGTATGGTAAAGAAGCATATGAAGGCGTTAAAGCCGGCAAAGCATCATTTGCTCTTGAGCAGGTTGTACTTGCAGTAGTTGTTACAAGCGGTATGGTTTCATATCTTATCGACTCCTATAAATATAACTCTAACATGGGTCACGCTGTATTCTACGGCATGACAGTTCTTCCTCAGATTGAAGAAAGACATCTCCATGGTGAAGTTGTTTCCTACGGTGTACTTTGTATGCTTATGATGGATAAACAGTTTGAACTTCTTGACAGAATCTACAAATTCATGAAATCAATCGGTCTTCCTACAAAGCTTGCAGATATGGAAGTTACACTTGACGAAATGGGTCCTGCTCTTGACAGTGCCGTTACAAAATACGACATCGAATGCTCACCTTACAAGATCACAAAAGAGCTTATGTATCAGGCAGTTGTTGACCTTGAAGAATACAACAAAACACACTGATAAAAATAACTTTACATACGTAAGTTTATAAAAAGTTAATTAAAAGCCTTTGGAATATTCAGTTCCAAAGGCTTTTTGTGTAAGTAAAATTTATCGAATATAAAGTCTTCCCCTTGGGGGAAGGCAAACCCCTCAGTCACTGCGTGACAGCTCCCCTTTCATGGGAGACCTCCCAACTCGAAAGCCGTCCCTGAAAGGGAAGGTGGCAAACCGAAGGTTTGACGGAAGGGTTTAAACTAACGATAAATTTATATTTAACTTAGAAAAATAGTTATTTTTAAAGCCTTCCCTTGGGGGAAGGTGTCACGTAGTGACGGATGAGGATAAAGTTATTTAAAATAAGCAGAAAATAACCACTCATCCGTTTCGCTTCGCTCAACACTTTCTCCCCAGGAGAAGGCAAACACCTCAGTCACTGCGTGACAGCTCCCCTTTCATGGGAGCCTTCCAAACTCGAAAGTCGTCCATGAAAGGGAAGATGTCCCGAAGGGACAGAAGGGTTATTTTTTTAAAAACCTTCTGTCAGGCTTATGCCTGTAAAATTCTCTTTCAGGGCTGCTATAAGCATAATAAAAGCCACAGGTTTTTTAATCCTGTGGCTAAATCGGTTTTAGTTTAATCTATATTATCCCTGCCGAACCTTTAAAGTATATATTTATATATCAAAGGTTTTATGGCTTGAGCCGAAGAAATCATTTTTCTTATATTACGGCTAAAAGCGATACCTCAATCTTTTAATAAAAGCAAGGTTGTTTATTTAAAAAATTTAAGGTCTATACCTGTCATTCAAACAAGCTTCTTAATTGGATTTATAAATTTTTATGGTTTTAATTAGGTTTCTTTACACCTGAAATCATATTGATTTATAAACTTTAGTTTCTTTAACAGATATTATCCTTAACGAATTTAATAATCTGTAGAACTGCTTTATTGAGTTTTCGGGTTACTTTTAGTTAATGTTAAGATTTTTCATTATTCTTCGTTTTATTATATTCAGTTTTAATTTTGTTTCTTATATTTTTAATACCAATTATGTTTTATAATTAATATCCTTTGCAATATTACTTCTTTAAGGTAATATTGCTTTTTAGTCTTAACTTTTTGACTTGTTTTTAAAATCACTTTGACTCGTTTTAAGGGTCAGTTAATTTTGTTTAAAGAATATAATTATTAAAACAATTGATACGCCGCTTTGCTGTTTAAGCTTTTTATTAATTTTTAATTAATGATAATAGGTGATGAGGTTATAACTTATTTATATCATCTGAAGTTTTATTTCTGCACAAACTTAAAAATGAAAGTTAAACCCATACAGTTTTTTGTTCAGGGATATAAACAGATTAAACTGCTCTTATTGCGCCTCCTGTAAGTGCTACAGCTTTGCGGCTTATGAAAGTTATTGAGTATGGTTCTTCGCTTGTTACCATAGCAGACATCCCCTTTCCGGTTATACTGGAGAAAGTTTGGTATATCTTCCTTTAGATATACTTGATTATAAAAATTAGTAAAAATAACTAAATCTAATATTAGGGTAAGAGTTAATAAAGATTTTTGAAATTTATTTTACTTTTTATAATCTCTTTCTCTTTATGAGTGTATTATAGCACAGCGATTTTTCAAAATCAATAGTTTTTATAAAATATTTTTTACTAAATTAAATATAGTTCATTTGTATATTTTTACATACAAAAAATCATATCAAAGGTTTTTGACTGCAAAATCTATTATCAAACGGGTATTTTTCGGTTCTATTTTTAACACTTATTTCAATACGGTTTCTATTGCATATTTATATTTTGTATTGTATAGTAAACAAACGTAAAGAAAGGATTTCGATAATTTTTATTTTAGATACAAAAAGGGGTGTCATTAATGGTTGCAAAGCCAATTAAAAATAACGCCATTACGGAAGGAGTTATATGGAAACAGCTTCTTATTTTCTTTTTTCCACTTCTTCTGGGTGCATTTTTTCAACAGATGTATAATATGGCGGATTCAATAATAGTAGGACGTTATCTGGGAAAGGAAGCACTTTCGGCAGTAGGCGGTTCTACAGGCAAAATAGTAGATGTTCTTACTTATTTTTCTGTTGCACTTACAACAGGTTCATCGGTTATAATAGCACAGTACTATGGTGCCAAAAACTATATTCATACGGAACGTGCTGTTCATACGGCAGTTACCTTTGCGGCACTTTTCGGGCTTGTGGTAACGGTTTTGGGCTTTGCTTTAACGCCTGCAATGCTTAAAGCCATAGATACGCCGGATGAAATACTTAAACCTTCGATAACATACCTTAGAATATATTTTATAGGAATGGTTCCAAACCTTCTTTATAACATGGGTGCGGCAATACTCCGTGCCGTAGGAGACTCAAAACGACCGCTTATATTCCTTGCCATAACTTGTTTTTTAAACATAATAATAGACCTTTTCTTTGTTGTTGTGCTTAATATGGGTGTTGCCGGTGCAGGTATTGCCACAACACTTTCGCTTTTTATAAGTGCGGCAATGGTTATGGGAGCAATTCTTCTTACAAAGGACTGCTACAGATTTTATGTAACACATATGGGAATACGTATGTCACTTCTTAAAAGAATGTTGAAAATAGGTGTTCCTGCCGGAGTACAGTCCCTTATGTTTAACCTGCCGAACATACTTCTGCAGGTATATGTAAACCGTCTTGGTACGGATACGGTTGCGGCATGGAGTACATACAGCAAGATAGAGACAATATTCTGGATGACAACGGCATCTTTTGGTTCGGCTATGACAACTTTTGCAGGGCAGAACTACGGTGCCGGACGTAAGGACAGGGTAATGAAAAGCGTTAAAGAGTGCCTTTGCATGGGACTTTTTGCTTCGGTAATTATTACAACACTGCTTTATACGTGCAGTCATATGCTTATGAGTTTGTTCGTTTCAGATGAAAATGTAATAGATATAGGTGTTTCCATAATGCACTATCTGCCGTTGTTTTTTGAATTTTATATATTTATTGAGGTTTTTTCAGGTACACTTAGAGGTACGGGAAACTCATTTAAACCTATGATTATAGCAATATCCGGAATATGTATTCCGCGTATTTTGTGGCTTACTGTAGTTGTTCCGAAAAATCAGTCGCTTTTTACTATACTGTTTACATTCCCGCTTTCTTGGGTGCTTACAGGCTGTATGTTTATAGTTTATTTTGTATATTATACGAAAAAGCGTGGTTGGTGGAAGAAAGACCTTATAAAAGCCGCCGAAGCAAAAAAGCATAAGACAATGTGAATTTACACTATATACTGGAAACTTTTAATAAAAATCCATTCAAAGATAAGACTTTGAATGGATTTTTTAGTTAAGTATAAAATTGCCGCTAATAAGCCGTCCCTGAAAGGGAAGGTGGCAGGGTTTTAAAGCCTTCTCCTTGAAGAGAAGGTGCTGAGCAAAGCGAAGCGGATGAGGGGTAAACAGAATAAATTATATAAAAGACATAATTTATAATCAAAACAATCCCTCATCCGTCACTAAAGTGACACCTTCCCCCAAGGGAAGGCTTAAAAGACTACAATTTTAAAATTCTCCCGAAAAATGCAATGAAATTGCATTTTGATAAAAGTTTTACTCGATTTTTTTCAAAAAATCGTGGGGGATTGGGGCAAAGCCCCAAGGTCTTAATCTTTTTTGCAATGAAAATCGGTTTGTGTTAAAATTGAAGAACAAAAAGATATGGATTTATTTTTTATAAGGAGATTTTTTATATGTCTGCTAACAGAAAGAACGGTTTTTTGCCGTTGGGGATTGATTTTGTTGAAAACCTTATGCCGTATGCACCTTCCGTATATACGGTTATTTATATATGTGCCTTGAATATGGGAAACGGAGCTTTGGCAGAAAATGTAGCAAAGAAACTTAATATGTCCGTAAATGATGTTTCTGCTGCGGCTATGTATTGGCAGGACAGACATATTCTTAGATTTTCAGACGGAAAGTTTGTATTTCCGCAGAATATATCGCCTTCTTTAAATAAGAATTTCGAAGAACCGCAGATTGCCGAAATAAAAAAAGCCGTTAGTTCAACAGAAGTAAAAAAGGTTTTTGTCCGTACCAAACCGCCGCAGTACCAGCCGGAAGAACTTAGAATGTATAAGGAAAAGAATGCGGATATACGTCTGCTTTTTGACACGGCAGAGGGGATTTTGGGCAGACTGATTACATATAACGATATGTCGGCACTGCTGTCTTTTAACCAGTGGCTCGGACTGAAAATAGATGTAATACTTATGCTTGTTAAGTTTTGTGTAGACAGGGGACATAAGAATATGCGCTATATGGAATCTATAGCCATAGACTGGTGCGAAAAAGGAATAAACGATGTTTCGTCGGCACAAAAAAGAATTGACTTTTACAGCAGGCGGTATAAGGATATTATGAAGGCTATGGGCATAATAGGCAGAGAACCTATAGAAAAAGAAATGGGTTTTATGAAAAAATGGACAGAGGAATACGGTATGCCTTTTGAAGTAATAAAAATTGCCTGCGAAAAAGCTGTCACTAATACTGGAAAGGCATCTTTTGATTATGCAAACAAAATACTTTCATCATGGAACGACCTTGGGTTTAAAACAGTGGAAGATGTGCTTAAAAACGATAAGCTTTATGCTGACAGTATAGAAAGAAAAAAACAGGAACAGCAGAATACAGGAACTTCTGCCGTAAAACCAAACGGATTTACAAACTACAGTCAGAGAAAATATGATTATGCGAAAATAGAACGTCTTGCAAGAGAACGACTTTTAAAATCGGAGGATAAAAAATAAATGCCGGACAGAACAGAGATTTTTAAACAGGTAAAAAGATATTACGATTCACTTCAGGCAGACAATGCATCTTTAATGCGGCGGAAAAAAGAAAAGCTTTATGCTGTCTGTCCGAGAATTGAAGAAATTGACCGAGAAATTTCTTCTGCCGGAATAAATGCCGCAAAAAACGCCATTCTTTCGGGTAAAAATGCCATGGAGTATATGCATGAGGCACAGAAGAAAATAGATTTGCTTAAAAACGAAAAAATAAGCCTGATGCTTAAAAACGGATTTCCCGAAAATTACCTTGAGCCTGTCTATAAATGCCCAAACTGCAAGGATACCGGTTTTATAGGTAATGAAAAATGCTCATGCTTTACCCAGAAAACAGTTGATTTGGCATATAACAACTCAAACATGAGGGATATTATAGACGAAGAAAACTTTGAAAACTTCAATATAAACTTTTACAGCAACGAAGTCGATGATTTTGAGGGAATATCCCCAAGAGAAAATATGAGTATTATATTAAACAGGTGTTATGATTTCGCAAAGGATTTCGGTAACGGTACAGGCAATCTGCTTTTTTACGGCAGAGCCGGTCTGGGAAAGACATTCCTTTGCAGCTGTATAGCAAGAGAAGTGCTTAACAAAGGTTATACAGTGCTTTATTCAACGGCAGGACAGCTTTTTAAGTCAGTTGAGAAGGAACGCTTTAACCGTGGAAATGATGATGATGTAAAGGAAATGAATTTTTCCGAGGATTTGTTTAATGTGGACTTGCTTATAATAGATGATTTGGGAACGGAGTTTTCTACTGTTCTTACAACAAGTGAGTTTTTTGATATACTGAATACAAGGCTTATATGCAACAAGTCCGTTATAATATCAACCAATCTTTCCATAGAAGATATACAGAATAAGTATTCCGACCGAATTTCGTCAAGAATAATAGGGGAGTATGAAACATATAAATTCTTTGGTGAGGATATAAGATTTATAAAGAAATTCGGATACTGAAAAGACCGTGGGACTCTGTCCAACACCCTGCAAGCAATGAACCGCAAAGATATATGCGGCGGCGTAAGCCGATTTGCGAAGCAAATTTCTGACCATGAAAAGGCTTGACCTAAACTTTATTAAAAAACACTTATATCATATGAAATACGATATA
The DNA here is from genome assembly GCA_934256695.1 of uncultured Eubacteriales bacterium. Classification (GTDB taxonomy): domain Bacteria; phylum Bacillota; class Clostridia; order Lachnospirales; family Anaerotignaceae; genus Neoanaerotignum_A. Next base: position 34,544 of record CAKQPE010000002.1, on the reverse strand, counting down.
AGTGTTTTTTATGCTGAATTCTTTATTTATTTTTCCGAAAAACGCAATTTATTGCGTTTTGATAAAAGTTTTGGTTTCGCTTTTTCAAAAGCGAACAGAGTTTGAGACAGCGTCTCAAGAGGTTTGGTATTTTTCGTATGTTTTGGTAATACAAGGTGCGTTTACGCCATACTTAACAGCCATTTTGTATGCCTTGCCTATTACGGCATCAAACTCCGTATTAGGCTTTTTGTCTTTTATATCTCTGTAGAGGGAGGTAATGGCACTTTCCGGAAGCCTTGAGAAAGTAGCCTTGTATCTTTCAACTATATCTTCGGCAACTTTTACTCCGTTTGCGGCTGCAAGCTTAACCAGTTCTTCGTATACATCGGCAATGAATTTTGATTTAACGGGGTCTTTGTGTACTTCGCCGGCAGGACACTCGAAGTATGAAAATACACAGCTGTTTCCGCACATGAGAATATATTTTTCCCATATAGGCACCATTACGTTTTCCGTAAATACGGTTTCTATGCCGACTTCGTTAAGCATTTTTGCAAGCTCAACGGCTTTTGCGTTTGTTCTTCCGTCTTTAAATCCAATATCTATGTGGCAAAGTTCGCCTATATGTGCTGTAACACCGGGTGAAATTATGTTTGAAAAAGCATATATACAGCCGTCTGCAATCTGGCCTTTGTCACCGATGGCATCTTTTATGTCGTCTGATACACATACACCGTTTAAAAGAGGAAGTACAACAGTGTCTTTGCCTATTATAGGCGAACACTGAAGGCAGGCAGCCGCAAGTGAATAGCTTTTTGTGGCTATTATAAGTACATCAACAATGCCTATATCATTTACATTGTCGGTTGCAAGCTTTGGTTTTGCGGTGAATGTGCCTAATTTATCACTTTTTAAAGTAATGCCGTTTTCTTTTATTACCTTTAATGCTTCTCCCCGTGCAATAAAGTATATATCGTCAAACTTCTTTGCAAGGCTTGCACCGACAACTCCGCCGATTCCGCCCATTCCTAAAACCGCTATTTTCATAAAATCCTCACCTTGCCCTTTTTGATATTTAAATATTTTTATAATGTTAAAAGTTTTACTCAATTTTTTTCGAAAAATTGTCAGGGATTGGGGTGAAACCCCAAGGTCTTTATTACTTAAAGAGTATTTTGAGTGGGTTCGGGAGTGGTTTTGCGATAGAAAAGCACTTCCGATACTAAAACTTTGATTTTAATTTATTTTTATGTATAATTATAATAGTATTTAATACAGTCCTATAACAATATTTTATTATTTATATTTTGCCTTGTCAACAAAAGGGGAATGAACATTAAAATAAATAAAAAATATAAAAAATGTGTTGAAATTATACGGGTTTTATGTTAGAATGATTTTTCGTAATGTATCCTTGCTCTTAGCATGAGTTAAGGGCCATAAGTCCAGAAGGAGGTGTATTTTGATGAACAAATACGAATTAGCACTTGTACTCAGACCAGACCTTGATGAGGAAGCTAAAGCAGCTGAACTTCAGAAAGTACAGGATCTTATCACAAGATTCGAAGGTACAGTTGAAAAGGTTGACGACTGGGGCAAAAAGAGACTTGCTTATCCTATCCAGAAAGTAAATGAAGGCTTCTACATTTTTGTTGACTTCGCAGCAGCAGGAACAACTCCGGCTGAAATCGAAAGCCGTGTACGTATTATGGAAAATGTTCTTCGTTATCTCATCGTTCGTAAGGAAGCCTAAGTTTTAGGAGGAATTTTATGAACAAAGTTATTTTGATGGGAAGACTGGCAAGAGACCCGGAGGTTAGATACTCTCAGGGTGCCACTCCATTAGCGGTAGCAAGATTTACTCTCGCCGTAGACCGCCGTTTTAAACGTGACGGTGAGCCAAGTGCAGATTTTATAACCTGCGTGGCTTTCGGTAAACAGGGAGAGTTTGTAGAAAGGTTCTTTAGAAAAGGACAGATGGTAAGCGTAGTCGGAAGACTTCAGGTTCGTTCTTGGGATGATAAAGACGGCAACAAGCATTGGTCAACAGAGGTTGTGGTAGAGGAAAACTACTTTGCGGAAAGCAAAGCATCCTTTGAAAGCAGAGAAAATTCTCATCAGCAGTTTACTGCTCCTCAGAATAACGGTTTTGCACCGCAGCAGCCTGCACCACAGGCAGCACCTGTAAACAATGCACCTGCAAATGACGGCTTTTATCCTATCGAAGAAGGCATTGACGACGATGATTTACCCTTTTAATTAATAAAAGGAGGTTAATGACATGATTCAGAAAAAACGTGGTCGTAGAAAAAAACGTGTTTGCCAGGCTTGTGTTGATAAAGTAACAGTTATTGATTACAAGGAAATCGGCAAATTAAGAAGATATGTTTCTGAAAGAGGCAAAATTCTTCCAAGAAGAATTACAGGTAACTGTGCAAAGCATCAGAGAGCTTTAACAACAGCTATCAAGAGAGCAAGACATATTGCTTTAATGCCATATTCTCAGGATTGATAAAAAATCAGCTCCCAATTATTTTGGGAGTTATTTTTTTATAAATATTGTCGAATAAAATAAAAAAGCGTACTATTTAAGTACGCTTTTTTAAAATGGTTACTATGATGATAAAGGGTAAAATTATATAATCTTAAGTTTATCAGAACTTAGTAAGAAGGTTTCCGTCTTTATCAAACTCAAGTTCAAAAGGTTCGCCCACTATAGTAAGCTGTTCTCTTGTCTTTGCCTCGTCTATCATTGCTTCGGAAATAAGAATATCCTCTATTTCCAATGAATTTTTAAGTATAAGTATCTTTGGATTGTTTACATCCATGTTAAGACATATAGCCATAGAGGTCTGAATACATTCCAGTTCGTTTTCTGCAATAAGCGGAATTTTATATACGGAACTGTCATGGTCTGTTACGGCATTAGGATATGTGTCGTCAAATGAAATCTGATGGAAGAATTTCATTGTGGCAACATCTGCCCGTCCCATACCTGTTGCATTTCCGTGGGATTCTTCACTTAATTCAAATATACCCATTCTTTCGGATTTAATGCCTATAGGCAAGCGGCTTCTTCCTACTACGTTAGGGTCCATACCGCCGCCGCTGTAGTTTTTGCCTATTTTCTCAAGTATAATTACATCACAGGCATCAAGGAAAATTTTTCCCATGGCTGCTTTTGCTTCGTTAAGCAGTTCAGGCTCTTTAACAGGTATTTCGTTTGGCTCAAGAAAAGCGATTTTGTATGTCTTGTCGAAAGCATTTTCCATAAGACCGATTCCGAAAATAATATTTGCTTTTCTTATAATTTCACTGCCGATAGAGAAAAGTCTTTCCGGCATAAAGTCGTCGCCTGCGGCGTGAGCAACATATGCACCTGCCTGTTTTCCCAGACCTACAGTCATCATCTTCATAAGACCGCTTTCGTATTTGCCTTTAAAACCTGTGTGTGCCTTTATACGGTTAAGGACAATAATTCCGTCTGCTTCATAAGCGTTTTTATCTATCTGAACATCTACGTCTATTTCTTCGGCATGACCTATTTTTACTGTTTCCATAGAAGAAATAATAGGGCAGCCCATAGTTTCTTCTGTTATTCCGTAGCCTGTAAGTATGCCTTTCTGGCCTTCTGCCGTTGCACCGCCGTGGCTTCCCATGGCAGGAATAATAAAAGGTTCTGCTCCGAGGGCTTTTACGTTGTCTACTACGGCTTTTGTAATTACAACTATGTTGGATACACCACGGCTTCCGCTGGTGATGCAAATTCTCTGTCCCGGTTTGATTGTGTTTTTGATTTCCGGTCTTTTAAAGTTTTCTGCAATTATATTTTTAATTTCGTCTTCTGAAAGTTCGTTGTGAGGAAAATACTGTTTAACATGAACAAACTTAGGAAGTTTCATAATGTTTACCAAATGAGTTATTCCTGACATATAAATCAACTCCTATCTTTTATAAAACGGTTTATAATTATTCGCAGGCACTTAATGCCGTAAGAGCATATACCTTTGCGGCCTCAACAAGTTCTTCTATTGAAACCCATTCGTTTGCCTTATGTATGCAGTCAAGTGTTCCCGGACCGTACATAATGGAAGGTATGCCTTTTTTGTTGAAGAAATAGTTGTCTCCGGCTGCTATAAATCCGCCCAAGTTAGCCACTTTTTGATACACGAAAAATATAAAATATTGGAGATTAACCCAAATTTCTTACGTTAAATTTTAATTTAGGGTGCCGATAAATCGACACCCTTTTAGGAGAAGGTAGAATTATATGTAAATATTACATGATTTTTAATAAATAATTAAATTTCGGCATATCTGATTTCGCAGATTTCGGATACTTTATAAGGTTTAGCTCCCTGCATACCAGGAATAATCTTGTCGGCATTTGCGATAACTTCTTCTCTTGTCATAGGCTCGGAAGGAACCTCAAACTGTTCTCTTGTAATGCCTATGGAATTAAGTTCAATCCATGCTCTTGGGGCAATGTTGTCAAGGTCAATAGGTTTGCCGTATGCTTTGGCAAGCATTAAAAGGGCAGGTGACGAACCGATGTCACGGCCTACAACAAGACCGATGTCAAGGGCTTTAAGTGAATATTCCGCAAGAACTTTTTTTGGAGCGGCTATTGCAGGGTAATCGCTTTTAACTGTCTTTGCATATATGCCTGAGTTGTGGGCAGACATTCCGGCTTTGTATGAACCGAGGTTCTTGCCGCCGAAAATTCTTCCGTGTCTTTCGCTTACTACCATACCTATGCCAACCGAAACCTCAGGGCCGGCAACACCGATAGTAACATTTCCGTCTGTCATTATTTCGTGAATACCGAAATAAGGAGCAAGTATTTCTGTCATTTCAACCATGTTCATAATCTCCGAACCGCAGTTGTTGTTTGCGACACGGCCGGACATAGTCATGTTTTCGTTGTTAGGGCCACGGTTGCCTCTGTCCTCTGTACTTGGGCCTCTGTGAAGCGGTCTGCCCTTGTATTCGTCTGTAAGCCATAATTTCATATGAGGTTCTTCTTCTATCATCTGGTCTGAATAAGGAGTTTCGCTGATAGGAAGGTATCCGTAATCTTTGTTTATTAAGCCGTGGTCAACGGAAGCAACGCCTACTACAGCACCCGGAGCAACTATACCGTCGCTTGTAACCGTAACTGCGTCCATATCAATAATATCTATGGCTGCACACTCGTCACCGAGGGCTTTTCCTACTGCATAGCAGGCATCAAGGTCTGAAATTCCGCAAGCGTCTACATCTTTTTTGTCAATAAAAACCCAGTTTAACGGAACTACTCCGTCGGCAGCTCCCTGAGGAATAATACGATATTTAAGTTTCATGGTTGTTTCCTCCCTTTTATTTATTTCTTAATAGTACTGCTTCTTAATATTACTGCGGCGGTCTATAATTTCTTTTACTCCGAAAAGATGAGTTTCAACTGTAGGAGCGGAAAGCATCATATTTTCGAGAATAATTTTTTTAACAGTGCCGTCCTCCTGAACGCCCTTTATAACTACCGTATATAAAGTTTCAGGATTGTCAGGGGTAAGAACAACCTCGATTTTTTTAATATCTTCGTCTTCTGTAAATTCTGTTATTTCGTCTTCAACACGGCCTACTCTAAGGGAAGCAAGCTTAGCGGTTTTAACGCTTTCAAGTCCGCTTACGGAAAATCCCATGTTAGGGTCTTTCTGTTTTGCGGCAGCCTCAATCTTTGAATAAAAGTCCGGTAATCTTGTGTGCATAAATTTCATAACAGGTACACTCCTTTCAAATACCATAAATGTTGTATTTTAAATTTTTTGTTTAACTATGGATTAGATTATATTTTTTATGATTTTTTCTGTCCATGTTTTCATTCTAATATCATTTGACTGAAATTTAAATTATCAAGTGCAACAAGAAATTTATGCAGTTGCACAAAAAAATGACGGTAACCATAGTTTTTTTTGTAATTTAATTATCAGTAAAACATGATATAATTAACTTGCAATAAAAATATATCAAACTTGTTATGAGGTGAATAACTTGAACGTAAGTGTTGAACAAATAATGAATAATCTTCCGGCCTCTTACAGAATAAAACTTGTTGCAGGTAAAAATGGTATATACAAGAATGAAATAGACTGGGTTTCCGTAGTTGAGGATTACAGTGTTGAGAAGTTTAAACATATAAACCGGATAGTAATTACATCGGGCATAAATAATGTGTGTGATGATAAACTTATAAGTTTTGTAAAAAATCTCAGCAAAGCAAAAGTAAGTGCTGTTATTATAAATATAGGAAAATATATAAAAGAAGTGCCGAAAGAGGTTATAGAATATTGCAACGAGAAGGATATACCTCTTTATACAATGCCTTGGGACGTACTTATAAATGATGTAACAAAGGATATATCAAAAGCTCTTATACGTTACGATACTGAAAGTGCAAATATTCCGGAGCTTATAAAGGGAATAATATTCAATACAGATGATATAAAAGTGCTTTTGAATAAACTTTCTATTTACGGCTTTTCAGACAGCAGCGTGTACTGTCCTATGGTTGTAAGGATTGAAAATCTCTCAGAACATAAATCGGAAATGCTTATACGCGGAATAGAGAATACCTGTATACATATTTTTGATAAATTGGGAGAACCGCATACAAAAAACGGCGGAATAATTACGTTTTTGTATAAAAATATGGTTGTTATTGTTTTTGTTGATGCAGATAGAAATTACATAGAACGTGTTATACAAGCGTTAAATGAAAATCTTACTATTTTTATTGAATGTAAAATATCAATGTGTGTAGGCAAACTTAATGATAATATATATAATCTTTCGTTAAATTTCAAAAAACTTACTCCGTTTTTAAATGTTGCCGCAAAGAGCGAAACTGGTGTGGTGTTCTATGACGATATGGGAATATACAGGATACTTTCAGAGGTTGGGGATAAAAATATACTTGATGAAACATATACAAAAACTATAGGAAAACTTATAAAATACGATCAAATAAACGGAACAAGCCTTACGGAGTACATAAAGGAATATATTGCTCTTGACGGAAATGTGCTTTCGGTTGCAAACACATTTTTTGTTCACAGAAATACAGTAAATAACTATCTTCGGAAAGTAAAATATATTACAGGCATAAATCCGCGTTCTCTTGACGGAAAGATATTGTTTGCAATGGCGATAAAGATTTCCGAGCTTTATGATATATAGATATTAAAAAATAAACCCCCATGGCTTTGTCATGGGGGTTAAATACAAATTTAGCAAACTGATTAAACCCTTCCGTCAAACCTTCGGTTTGCCACCTTCCCTTTCAGGGACGGCTTTAAAACGGCGATTTTTAGGCTCCCATGAAAGGGGAGCTGTCACGCAGTGACTGAGGGGTTTCTGTCCTCTGCCCACTGGTAGCTGACTGCTAAATTTTAATTTTGTTCCGAAAAACGCAATGTAATTGCGTTTTGATAAAAGTTTCGCTCAAGCCTTTTCAAAGGCTTGCAGGGTGTGGGACAGAGTCCCACGGTTTTAATCAGTCCGATAAATTTATATTTAACTAACAAAACCAAATGATTATAATATCATTTGGTTTTGTATTAAAAGTCCATAGATGTGGGACAGAGTCCCACGGTCTTGTATTTACTTGTTCAGTATTTCCATAAATTCGTCACCGGTTATGGTTTCTTTTTCGAGAAGGAACTGTGCAAGCTCATGGAGTTTATCCATGTTTTCTTTTAAAATTCCTATGGCTTTTTCGTGTCCTGATTTAACAAGTTCAACGACTTCTTTGTCTATCTGTGCAGATGTGTCTGCCGAGCAGGCAAGGGAAGTGTCTCCGCCAAGGTACTGGTTTGTTACGGTTTCAAGAGCTACCATGTCAAACTCACGGCTCATGCCGTAGCGTGTTATCATGGCTCTGGCAAGCTTTGTTGCCTGTTCAATATCGTTGGAAGCACCTGTTGTGATAGTGTTGAATATAAGCTCCTCTGCGGAACGTCCGCCTGTGAGGGTTGCAATCTTGTTTTGTGCTTCCTCCTTGCTCATAAGGTATTTGTCGCCTTCTTCTACCTGCATTGTATAGCCCAAAGCACCTGATGTTCTCGGTATAATGGTTATCTTTGTAACAGGGGCGGAATTGCTCTGTTTTGCGGCAACAAGTGCATGACCTATTTCGTGATATGCAACAACCTTCTTTTCATATGGAGAAAGAACGGCATTCTTTCGCTGGTATCCTGCGATTACCGTTTCAACGCTTTCCTGAAGGTCCTCCTGTTTTACAACATTACGTCCCATTCTTACGGCTCTTAAAGCAGCTTCGTTTACTATGTTTGCAAGCTCTGCACCGGACGCACCGGAGGTTGCTCTGGCTATGGCAGAATAATCTATGCTGCCGTCTGTTTTAACATCTTTTGCGTGAACCTTCAATATTGCCTCTCGTCCCTGAAGGTCAGGAAGCTCAACAGGTATACGTCTGTCAAAACGTCCCGGTCTTAAAAGGGCAGGGTCAAGAGATTCCGGCCTGTTTGTAGCGGCAAGTATAACAACGCCTTTCTTGCCGTCAAAACCGTCCATTTCCGTAAGGAGCTGGTTTAATGTCTGTTCTCTTTCGTCATTTCCGCCCATACCGCCGTTGTCACGTTTTTTGCCTATTGTATCAATCTCGTCTATAAAAACTATACAAGGAGCTTTTTCGTTTGCCTGTTTAAACAGGTCTCTTACCTTTGCAGCACCCATGCCTACAAACATCTCGACAAACTCCGAACCGGATATGGAGAAGAACGGTACTTTTGCCTCGCCGGCAACTGCCTTTGCAAGAAGGGTTTTGCCTGTTCCCGGAGGGCCTACAAGCAATGCACCCTTAGGAAGTTTTGCACCTATGGCAGAATATTTATCCGGATTATGAAGGAATGATACAATTTCCGTCAAAGCGTCTTTAGCTTCTTCTTCGCCTGCAACATCGTCAAATGTAATACCTGTTTCCGTTTCGGCATATATTTTTGCATTTGCCTTGCCAAATGTCATGGCAGGACCGCCGAGACCGCCCATTTTTTTCATCATTGTTTTTGAAAGCAGATTACCGATTACAATAAATATAAGTATTGGTACTACCCATGTAAGTATAAGATTAAGCAGAGGTGAGTTCTGAACGGGTATTTCCGAACCGAATTTTACATCATGTGCCTCAAGTCGTTCAATAAGGTTGTTGTCCGGGAAAATACCGGTTTTGTAATACTGGTCGTTTCCGTTTGTGTCCTTTGCAACAAAAATTATCTGCTGGTCGGTACTATCCATAGCAGCTTCCGTTACCTTGCCGTCATCAACCATAGTTATAAACTGGCTGTATTCAACCTCCTGCACACGCCTCTGCATTACAGAAGGGAAGAAAACGGCATTAAGCACCATAACAACAAGAAGTATTAAACCGTAGTAGTATAAAATTGATTTCTGTGGTTTATTATTCCCCGTATTAGGGTTGTTTTTTTCTATCATATTTTTCAGTCCTTTCTTAAAAGTTTTTGTCAACATTGATAAAATTGATTTTATAATAAAACTATTTTTTTATCAATATAATTAAGATTATATTCACATTAAATTTACATTTGTTTCTTGGCAATTTTATACTCGTCGTATAACTGATAGTATGGACAGTTATAGAAAGAAGATGACACGAATTTTTCCATTTCGTCCTCATCAAGGTTTACAAGGCAGACATAGTATCCGCACTCGTCATCATAAAAGTAATTCATACAGCTTTCGCAGTTGGTTTCTTTTTTCATTTTCTCACCTCCGGTAAACCGTGGGGTTTCATTCCACACCCTGACCACCCTTCTTGGTCAGGAAATTTGCTTCGCAAATCAGGCTCCGCCTGCCGCATCTATTTTTGCGGTTCCCTAAAGGGTGGTCGGAAACTTTTAATACAAAACCCAATGATTGCATCATTGGGTTTTGTTGATTAATTATAAATTTGTCGCTAATAAGCCGTCCCTGAAAGGGAAGGTGTCAAACCGCAGGTTTGACGGAAGGGTTTTAAAGCCTTCTCCTCGGTGGAGAAGGTGCTGAGCCACAGGCGAAGCGGATGAGAGGGTAAATAAGAAAAATAAATTATATGAAAAGCTATAATTTATAATAGAATTAATCCCTCATCAGTCACTAAAGTGACACCTTTCTCCAATGGAAGGCTAAAAGCAATACAAAGTTGATTTTATTCGGCAAAGTTTGAAAAAGCCAAATTTTAATAACATAAATTATAAATTTTGTTCCGAAAAACGCAATGAAATTGCGTTTTTATAAAAGTTTTTGTTTCGCTTTTTCAAAAGCGAACAGGTGTGGACAGAGTCCACGGTTTTTTATTCTATTGTTCGGCTTTCGCTTATAATCATTTTAAGCGGACGGTCGAATTTTTCCACAGGTATGCTGTCGGCAATCTGCAAATCAAAGCATATGCCTACAGTATTTTTAACGGAATGTTTTTCCGTGTATGTGTCATAGTATCCTCCGCCGTAGCCGCATCTGTTTTTATGTGTGTCAAACATACTTCCCGGTACAACCATAAGAGTGTTGTTATCGGGTATAACCTGTTTTTCCGGCTCAATGTCAGGCTCCATAACACCAAGCTTTGACCTTGTCATGCCGTCAAAAGAGGTTATCTCCACAAAATACATGAACCTGTCTTTTTTGGCTATAGGTACAGCAACTTTTTTGCCGTCTGCCCATGCTTTTTTTATAAACTCCGTTGTTATAACCTCGGAAGCCATGTCTATGTAACAGAAAATCCATTGGGCTGATTTGTATAAATCAAGCTCCATAAGTTTTTCTGTTATGATACTGCTTTTTTCAATGCGTTCCTCTTTTGGAATGGCACTTCTTTTCTTGAGGAACATTTTTCGCATTTCGTTTTTATCCATAATTTTTCACCGTACCTTTTGTCAGCCTGTTATTTGATGCAGTCCCGCAAATATAAGACCTATAAACAGATTTAAAGCACCGAATATAATTTCCAGTACAAGAAGAAGGATACAAAGCAAAAGCAGCTTTAATCCGAAACTTTTGTAAAGAGGGTAAGGTCTTGTAATAAGTATTATTGATATTACAAAGCCTAAAAATACGTTGGCAAAACAGCATATAACCAGAAGCAGTTTAATCCAGCCGTTTATATCTTTAAAAATATTATCGCTGTCTGAACTACTATCAAACCCGTAATATATGCTTGAGCCTGTATTTTTGTTTTCGGAATAATTATTTTCTTTTCCTTCGTTTCCTATTATTCTGGATTCGGTCTCAACGGCATCACCGTCTATTGTGCCGCTGTTTAAATCAGCACCGCAGTAAGGACAGGTTCCGTTTGAAGTTTCTGTCTGTCTGCCGCAGTTAGGGCAGTAGTACATAAAAATCACCTCTTATTTTGCTTTAAATGAGCTTTTTAAAGGTACAATTCTGTTAAATACTATTTTTTCGTCTGTTGTGTCTTTTGTATCAACACAGTAGTAGCCGTTTCTCATAAACTGGAATTTGTCGCCTTTTGCAGCGTCTTTTAATGACGGTTCAACAAAGCAGTCTGTGATTTTAAGGCTTTCCGGATTCATTATCATATCACCGTCAGGGTCGTCAGGGTTATCAAGCATCATATAATCGTAAAGTCTTGCTTCCGTCTTTACGGCTGTGGCTGCATTTACCCAGTGGAGAGTACCTTTTACTTTTCTTCCGTCAGGGCTGTTTCCGCCTTTTGAAAGTGGGTCATAAGTACAGTGTACGGCTGTTATTTCGCCGTTTTCGTCTTTATCCACGCCTACACAGGTTACGAAATATGCTCCTTTGAGACGTACTTCTTTTAAAGGTGCAAGACGGAAGAACTTTTTAACGGGAACTTCCATAAAGTCCTCTTTTTCAATGTATATTTCCTTGGAGAACGGAACTTCTCTTTTTCCGAGAGCTTCGTTTTCCGGATTGTTTTCTACGGTAAGCATTTCTGTCTGACCTTCAGGATAGTTGTCTATAATAACTTTTAATGGATCAAGAACAGCCATAGCTACTTTTGCCTTTGTTTTAAGGTCATCTCTTATGCAGTAGTCAAGAAGTGAGCTGTCTACTTTGCTGTTTGCTTTGCTTACACCTATTTTTTCGCAGAAATCCCTTATTGCCTCAGGTGTGTAACCGCGTCTTCTGAGACCTGATATAGTCGGCATTCTCGGGTCGTCCCAGCCGTCAACAAGGTTGTTTTCCACCAATGCTCTGAGCTTCCTTTTGCTCATTACGGTGTTTGTCATTCCCAGACGGGCAAATTCAATCTGTCTCGGTTTTGCCTCAAGACCGCTGTTTTCAACTACCCAGTTGTAAATAGGTCTGTGGTCTTCAAATTCCAGAGTACAGATAGAATGTGTAATGCCTTCTATTGCGTCCTCAAGAGGGTGAGCAAAGTCGTACATTGGATAAATGCACCATTTGTCGCCTGTTCTGTGGTGTGACGCATGGGCAATACGGTAAATAACAGGGTCTCGCATGTTTATGTTAGGAGATGCCATATCTATTTTTGCTCTTAAAGTATGGCTTCCGTCAGGAAATTCGCCGTTTTTCATTCTTTCGAAAAGATCAAGGTTTTCTTCAACACTTCTGTCTCTGTAAGGGCTGTTTTTGCCCGGAGTGCTTAAAGTGCCTCTGTATTCCTTTAACTGTTCCGCATTAAGGTCGCAGACAAAGGCTTTGCCTTCTTTAATAAGTTTTACTGCTATTTCGTAGAATTTATCAAAATAAGAAGAAGCAAAAAAGAGTCTGTCTTCCCAGTCAAAGCCGAGCCATTTTACGTCTGCCTTTATTGAGTCAACGTATTCGACATCCTCTTTTGTAGGGTTTGTATCATCAAAACGGAGATTGCATTTTCCGCCGTAAAGACCCGCAAGCCCAAAGTTTAAGCATATGCTTTTGGCATGACCTATATGAAGGTAGCCATTAGGTTCAGGCGGGAAACGTGTTCTTAATTTGTTTAACTCACCTTTTAAATCTTCCTGTATATAGCTATGAATAAAATTGCCTGTGGTGCTGAGTTCGCCGGACATTTCTTTGATTTCTTCAGCCATAAAAAATTCCTCCCAAAGAATAATAGATAATATCTAATTTTACTACATATTGCCTGTAGCGTCAAAAGTTTTAGGTAAAACTGTTAAGACCGTGGGACTCTGTCCCACTGTCCTGCGATTTTTTGAAAAAAATCGAGTAAAACTTTTAATACAAAACCAAATGAATTACATCATTTGGTTTTGTTAGTTAAATATAAAATTATTACTGATAAGCCGGTACAAATGGATTTACGAAAAATGCAATGAAATTGCATTTTGATAAAAAGTTTCCGTCCACCCTTTAGGGAACCACAAAGATAGATGCGGCAGGCGGAGCCTGATTTGCGAAGCAAATTTCCTGACCAAGAAGGGTGGTTGGTGTGGGCAAAGCCCACGGTCTTTCTTACATTACATTCTCCGTGAACCATTTTATAAAGTCCCAGTCGATTATTTCCACTCCGCTGTGGTTCATGTGAGCGTCGTCTCTGAAATTTTCGTTGGTAAGCAGGTGACGTTTTTCGTTTTCTGTGTTGTAGTCAATATACGGTATGCCGTTTTCTGCCGCAAGGGCTGCAAGGGTATTGTGTACCTTATCATAATTTTTGATGTAGTCCATTGATACGTTTGCAATGGGTGCGGTCACAAATATAAGCTTTGAGCCTTCGTCACTGCATAACTTTATTATGTTATCAATATATTTTTTTTGTGTTTTGTTTATCTCAAAATTGTTTCCGTCAAAATTTCTGAACTGGTTTGTTGTGTCATATTCCGTAGAAACCATAAGCTGATTGGAATATACATAGCCCTTTGAACGGTAATATTCTTCGCCTACCTGTTTTTCGGTCTGTTTTTTTGTTACACCGTATTTTTCTTCCAGTTCTTTTTCCATTTCGTTTCCCTCGTAGGCGAAATAATCCTGCTGATAACGGATAGGAAGAAGTTTGTACTTTATTTTGTCGGACAAAGGAAATACGTTTTTTATATATTCTTTTTTAATATCTTCGCTTTTTAGAACCTCAAAAAATGAGTTTGCCTGTTTAAGGTCGAATTTATCGTCAAGTACATCCCAGTAAAGCTCCATTACAACATATTTCGGGTGCTGTGTTTTGTATATTTCCTTCAGCTCATAAAATGTTGTGTCCGGGTGCTGGAGGGGAGTACCCATCTGGAAACTGCTTAAATTAAGCCCCGTGTCTATTATCTCCGGGTCAAAGGTGCAGTAGGAGTGTGAAGAACCTACAAAAACCATATCAAGGCTGTTTTCTTTAAGTGCATAAAAATCGTCAAACCTCTGTTTTGTAAATGCGTTTATTATGTTTTTGTTGGCCGCATCTTTATATATTTTTCCGTAGTGGTTGAATATGGGTATAACGATTATTATAACCAGCAGTATTTTAAGTAAACATAAAATATCGTTGTTTTTTACCGTTTTTCTTCGCTTAGAACTGGAAGTATATGAATTCTCCCGCATTGTAGAATACCCCCGCTGTCATTATAAATAATAAAAGTATTGCATAATATGCTACCTCAGGCACAAAGCCTTTTTTTCTTAAATATCCACTTATGTTTGCTCCTGCCGCTGCCTCAGATAAAAACAGTACAATAACTGCCGCAAGAAGCACTTTCATTTCGTAAAGGGAAAGCCCCATGCCTGTTATAAGCTGATAAATATATTCTGCCGTATGCCATTTTCTGAAATCCCATAAGATATGTGTAAATATATATCCTGCATCTGATATGCTGTTTGCCCTGAAAAGTATAAATGCAAATGCAACAAATGAAAATGTTATTAAAGGCGATATTATTTTGAAAAATATATCGGCTTTGTTTGAAATATGCCAAATATCTTTTGCTTTTGCATACTCAGCTTTTACAATATCCTCTATAACAAGATAAATACCGTGGACAAAGCCCCACAGAATAAATGTATATGCCGCACCGTGCCAAAGTCCGCTTACGGCAAATGTAATAATGTTGTTGCGGTATTTTTTAAGCTTTCCTTTTCTGTTTCCGCCGAGAGGAATATATAAATATTCCGCAAACCAAGACGAAAGCGATATGTGCCACCTTCTCCAAAATTCTTTTAACGTATGGGAGAAAAACGGTCGGTCGAAGTTTACCATAAGTCGGAATCCCAGTACTTTTGCCGTACCTCTGGCTATATCGGAATATCCGCTGAAATCACAGTAAATCTGTACCGTAAACATAAGTGCCGCCAGTATAAAATAAAGACCGCTGTAGGATGATACATTGTTAAAAACGGTGTTTACGCCTATAGATATTCTGTCGGCAATAACAACCTTCTTAAAAAATCCCAGAGCCATAAGCTCCAGTCCGTCAAGTACGTTTTGCATTTTAAACCTGTTTTTTCTGTTAAACTGGTTTAAAAGATTTTTGCTCCTTTCAATAGGTCCGGCAACAAGCTGTGGAAAGAATGTTATAAAAAGAGAAAACTTAACATAGTTTCCGGAAGGCTTTAGCTTTTTTCGGTAAACGTCTATGGTATATGCCGCCGCCTGAAATGTGTAAAACGAAATGCCCATTGGCAGAACAATGTCCGGAGGAGTAACGTTTCCTTCCGCACCGAAAAACGAAAGTATCGAGTTTAAGGTTGTGCAGGCAAGGTCAAGATATTTAAAAACAAAAAGCAGGCCGAAATTAATAAGCATACATATTAAAAGATACAGCTTTTTTTGTTTTTCTTCTTTGGTCTGATAAATCAGTGCCGCCGCAACAAAATTTATGAATGTAATAAAAACAATTATAACTATAAGTTTCGGATTCCAGCACATATAAAATATATAGCTTCCTATAAGAAGGGCGTATATGCCTGCCTTATAAGGAAGGATATAGTATAGAAATACGATTATTATAAAAAATATAATGAAATTAAGACTGTTAAAAAGCATTTTCCACTCCTGAAATAAAAGATTAAGCTACAGTAGTTTTTATGGTTATAATACTATATAAATCCTTGTATTACAATTAAAAAAAAGTTACAATGGTAAGAAGTTTAAAGATATGTTTTTTAAAGTATTCTCCTTGGGGAGAAGGTGCCGAAGCGTAAGCGAGGCAGATGAGGGGTATATAATAAATATTATTAGGGTGAGAAAATGATAGCTTTAACAGTTGAGAATGTAAAACAGTTTATGCACCTGCTTTTTAAGACAAATGTATTTGATAAATACGAAATCCATCAGGCAATAGCCACTACATTTACTACCTTTGAGGTAACAGGGGATATAAACGAAAGTTTTTTTGACGAAGAAAACAAGCCGCAGCGAAAATTCTGCACTTGGGAAGAAATACGTCCCTTTATTTTTTCCGTTATAAAAGGAAGTAAGCTTCCTAAGCATATGAAAATAGTCCTTTCCGCTCCCGATGAGCTTAGGAATAATTTGTGCGAGAATGCATCGGCTTTGTTTATAAATGTAAATTACGAAAATAATGTTCTTACTCTTATTACAGGGTATTCATTAAAGACGTTTTCACTTAACAAAGACCACGAAATAATATGGGATAATTATGTTGAAGGGTTTATAAAAGAAAATAATATTTCTGTTAGCACTCAGTTATAATGAGTGCTAAATTTTTCTTGACTTTTATATATGCAGTGCTAAAATAATACTAAAGACAAGACCGAAGGGGCGGAATTCATATATTTGAAAAAATAACCCATCATCCGTCACTGTCGTGACACCTTCCCCACCGAGGGGAAGGCTTAAAAACCGGCAATTTTATTTTTTCGAAACTCCCATGAGTTATCATGGGAGTTGATAAAAATTTAGGTTGAGCCTTTTTAAAGGCTCACAGGTGTGGACAGAGTCCACGGTTTATTTTTAACGGAGGTAATATAAAATGGCTCAGGAAAAAGGCAAATTATCAATAAACAGTGAAAATTTCTTACCTATCATAAAAAAATGGCTCTATACAGATAAAGATATATTCGTAAGAGAGCTTGTGTCAAACGGCTGTGACGCCGTTACAAAGTTCAAAAAACTTGTTTCACTCGGTGAGGCAGAGGCTGACGAAAACGAAAAATATGCCGTAACCGTAGACGTAAACCAGAAGGAAAAAACAATAACCGTTTCCGATAACGGTATCGGTATGACGGCAGACGAAATTAAAAAATATATTAACCAGATAGCATTTTCCGGTGCTACTGACTTTATGGAAAAATTTAAAGATAAAGCGGAAAACGAAAATGACATAATAGGTCATTTCGGTCTCGGTTTTTATTCCGCTTTCATGGTAGCCGATAAGGTTGAGATTGATACTCTTTCATATCAGCCGGGGGCTGAAAGTGCAAAGTGGATTTCAGACGGCAATATCGAGTTTGAAATAACAGACGGCACAAGAACAGAAAGAGGTACAACAATAACTCTTTATATAGGTGATGACGGAAAAGAGTTCCTTGAATATTCACTTATGTACGATACATTAAGAAAATACTGCTCATTTATGCCTGTGGAAATTTTCTTTAATTTTGAGAGAGAAAAGACGGAGGAAGAAATAAAGAAAGAAGCCGAAGAAGAAGCTAAAAAGGCGGTTAAAGGCACAGAGGAAAATGCCGAAGAAAAGAAAGATGAACCAAAGTCGGAACCAAAGCCTATTAACGACACAACGCCGCTTTGGCTCAAAAATCCTAAAGACCTTACAGATGACGACTATAAGAACTTCTATCACAGGGTTTTTGCAGACGGTACAGATCCGCTTTTCTGGATTCACCTTAACATGGATTATCCGTTCAATCTTAAAGGAATACTGTATTTCCCTAAACTTTTAAGTGATGTAGATGTTCTTGAAGGCGAGATTAAGCTTTATTCAAATCAGGTTTATATAGCCGATAATATAAAAGAAGTTGTACCGGAATTTCTTCTTCTTTTGAAAGGTGTTATGGATTGTCCTGACCTTCCGCTTAATGTTTCAAGAAGTGCTTTGCAAAATGACGGTTATGCCGCAAAGATGAGCAACTATATTGCAAAGAAGGTTGCCGACAAACTTAACAGTATATTCAAAAACGACAGACAGTCTTATGAAAAATTCTGGGACGACATCAGCATATTTATTAAATACGGCTGTATGAAGGAAGAAAAATTCTATGATAAGGTTAAGGACTCTCTTATATATAAGACAACAAACGGAGTTTATAAGACACTTAACGAATACCTTGAGGACAACAAGGACAAACACGAAAATAAGGCATTTTATGTATCAGACGAAAACCAGCAGATACAGTATATAAATATGCTTAAAGAACAGGGAATGGAAGCACTTATTCTTTCCTCAAGAATAGATGTAAACTTTATATCATTCCTTGAATATAAGTCAAACGGCAAGCCTGAGTTTGCAAGAATAGACGCCGACATAGCTGAAACTTTAAAGGACAAAGACGCACAGAATGACGAAAAGCTTTCTGAAGAAATGCAGAATCTTTTCCGTATGACATTAAACAACAATGACCTTACAGTAAAGACAGAAGGCTTAAAATCAACAGACATAGCAAGCATGATGCTTATAAGCGAAAGATCACGCCGTATGCTTGAAATGATGGAGGCATACAAAAACCAGCCTGAACTGCTTAAAATGTTTGGCGATGTAAAACCGGAATATACATTGGTGCTTAATACAAACAACTCTCTTGTAAAGAAGTTGGAGGAGCTTAAAAACGAGCCTGAAAAGAAAGAATTTACAGACCTTGTATGTTTCCAGCTTTACGACCTTGCCATGATGAGCCAGAAAACTCTTTCACCGGAGGAAACAGCTAAGTTTATATCAAGAAGCAATCTTATAATGGAAAAGCTTCTGGAGAAATAAGGACATAAGACCTTGGGGCGTTGCCCCAAACCCCACAATTTTTTGAAAAAAATTGAGTAAAACTTTTATCAAATCCCATGACTGATGTCATGGGATTTTCGTTAAAATACGTGGTTTTAGAGCCGACCATGAAAGGGAAGGTGGCAAGCGGAGCGAGCCGGATGAGGGCAAACAAAAAAGTAAATTATATAAAAAATATAAATTTTACTCTTAAAACAATCCCTCATCCGTCACTAAAGTGACACCTTCCCCCAAGGGAAGGCTTTAAAATATCGCAAATAGATTTACAAAAAATGCAATGAAATTGCATTTTACCAAAAGTTTTGATCCAACTTTTTCAAAAGTTGGTGGGTGTGGGCAACGCCCACGGTCTTTACAACAGTATTCTTTCAATCGGAATTTTATTTTTTTCCGCACAACGGATTGTATATCCCGTACCACCGGTTTCTTCTTCGTCTGTTACTGCAATAAGCATATCTGCATTGTCTGCCATTATTTTGTCCCGTGCAAGGAAACAGCCTCTGTGATAGTAAGGCGAACAAGATGTTATATAATCACATTCTTTAAGAAGTTCTTTTATTTTTTTGTTGTTCTGCATTTTGTCATAAGGGAGGTAAGCATCTAATTTTATATCTGCTGCATTACCGAATTGTTTTTTAAAATCAATTATTATTTCAGCCGCCATAATATCGGTTCCTCTGGCAAAACCACAGATAAAAACGGTATATGAATCATTTATTGCTTTTTGTATTTGAAATCTGAGTTTTTCACGTATAGTTTTTTCGCTTTCCGGAGGAATATCCCGTTTTCCGCTTATACAGCATACTTTTTTATTCAAGGCAGACCGCTCCTTATTTTGCAAAACGATTAATAACATTAATTTTATTGATTATATCACACAAAAAGAATATATAAAATACAAATTTCACATTTTGTTTATTTTTGATAACTTTTTAATTTGGAATATAATAGTCTATAGTAAGCATATGCTTTTTAACATAAAGTTATAAATTTTATCTATTGTTTGCATTAATACAGATAAAAATACAATTTGTATGCTTATATTTTATAAAATTTAATAACATACATAAAAAGTATATATTTTGTATACATTATAGTCATAATTGACATTAAACTGTGTTAAATCATATCGGTTATTGTCAGTATTGTTTACATACAATAAAACTATAACTATATTTAACAAAAATATGTACTGTTTTATAGCAAAATGAATATTTACAAAATCTGTAAAAAGAATATAATTAATTTTGTAAACACAAATTGCAACACTATAGTTGCTGTATTGTTATCGTATGTAACAGGTAATATAACAACGTTATTTAATTTAATTAATCAGATATGTATTCAGAAGAATACTTTTTTATATTATATTTGTAGTATGTAATATGCTAACGTATGGCATTAAAACAGACAGTATCCTGTTAAAATATATATACAGGAATTTTTAATGGCTTACAGCGTATGTTACGTACAAGTAAGTTATTTTTTGTTTTATCCTTTTAATGTGCTTAAAAAAACTGGCAATACCTTTATAATATGTATTTAATCCCGATGGCCGCGGACAGAAGTCGGGTTTTAAATAGGCAATAATATTTAAGTAAAATATTTTCATGAAGGAAGAAGGGTAAGATTATGCAGATTAATTATTTATTACTCGGTGCCGTTGTAGCATACATAGCTGTTGTATGTATTGTAGGTGCAATTTCATCAAAAAAACATCCTGCCAAAGATACAAAAGATATGCTTATAGCAGGCGGACAGCTTGGTCCTCTCGTTCTCGGCGGTACAATGGCTGCTACATGGGTAGGCGGCGGTACTATAACAGGCGGTTCTCTTGCCGTTGGTGCCAACTACGGCTGGTGGCCTGCAATACTTTATATGTCATTCCAGAGCTTTGCTCCGCTTTTCCTTTACGTAGTAGCTAAAAAAGTAAACCGTCGTGGTTCTATTACAGTAAGTAACGTATTTGATGACAGATACGGTTCATTCGCAAGAAACTTCTCAGCAATCGTTATAGTTATAGCTTATGTTGGTACTTGTGCTTACCAGTTCAAAGCATTCGGTAATGCTATATATGTATGTACAGGACTCAGTGTTGATGTTTCAATTATTATAGGTATCGTAATCATCGTTTCCATCGCTATGATGGGTGGTATGCGAAGCGTTGCCCTTACAGACTGTATCTCGGCTCTTTTCATTACAGTTTGTATGATTATTGCTCTTTTCAACGTATTCCAGACAAACGGAGGCGTTGCAGGTATTCTTGAGCGTACAGCAGAAGGAACAACAGCATTCCCATTCGGTAACTACGGTGCTCTTGGCTGGATAGCTCTTACATTCGGCGGTACAATGAACATTGTCGGTGACCAGAACTTCATTCAGAGAATGGCTTCAGGTAAGGACAACAAATCACTTAAATATTCTATCTACATTTTCGTAGCTATTATATTTGCAGTTATGTTCTGTTCTTCAACACTTGGTTTTGCTCTCCGTACAGTATTCCCAGACAAAACAAGTGACCTTCTTTACTTCTCATATGCTGGTGTTGCCGCACCTGTTATCGGCTGCCTTATGGTTGGCTGTGGTGCTGCTCTTATTCTTACAACAGGTAACTCATATCTTCTTTCCGCTACAACAAGCGGTGTTATGGATATCTGGTGCAGATTTGTTGATAAGAACGCAACAGAAGAAAGAAAAGTTTGGTACATTCGTATCTGCCTTGTACTCTTTGCAGTAATCGCTTACGTAATGGGTAAATTCTTCCCAGACGTACTTGCAGTACAGAACTATGTTTATGCTCTTTATTCATCAGCTATCACACCGGCACTTTTCGCAGCTCTCCTTTGGAAAAAGGTTACAGTTCAGGGTGCTACCTGCTCAATCGTTTCAGGTACTGTTATAACTCTTGCAAACGAGTTTGCCGGAAAACCTATAAACGGTATCCCAAGTGCTATCTTTGCTATACCTGTTTCAGTTCTTCTTCTTTACTTTGTATCTAAAGCAACATACAAAGGACCTACAGAAAAAGACAAGGCTTTCTTTGCAGCTCAGGGCGAAGAAGTATAAAAACGTTAAATATTATGCCTATTACACTGCCGTAATTAGTGATTGATTGCGGCAGTTATTTAAAATATGGCATTTAAGCATATTATAAAAAATAAACAAAAATGAATCAAAAAATATGTGTAGCATTTTACATACAACATATTGCATTTTTAAATTTTTGGTTATATACTTATCTCAAGCAGATTGGTTAGTCCAATAAGCAGATAAATTAGAATTTATAAAAATGTGTAATAATATTTTCCAAGGAGGAGATACACAATGAAATTAATGCATACTAAACTTCCTGACTTCATTAAAAAAGTTGAAGAAGCAGGCAAAAAACTCCGTCCGGAGACGGAAGTAACACTTAAAGGTCTTGAGAGTTTCCCAAGTGCAAAACTTGCATCTCTCCGTGTAGGCCGTATCGAAGAAGAAATCATCGAGATCACACAGGATCCAAATGTTGCTAAAGTAGAAGTAACTGTACTTCCACAGATTCCTGAAACTATCCACTGTGTAGTTATCAAAGGTGTTCAGGCAGACGGAACAAGCAAGAAAACAATTCTTGAAAGTATGTTCATTACACAGCCTGCTCCTGAATGTTATTACTATGATTCAGAAGAAGTTGATGACAGACGTGTTGCTTACGACTAATAGATTTAAGAGTTAAAAATACACATTGTTCTGATTACAGTTAAAGCGAGGGATTATAGACATGGCAACTTTAAAATATAAACTTATTCCGGCAGGAGCTGCTGAAGGCAGAGTTCCTATCAACCTTATTTTTATCGACAAAAAAGATGTTGTAGCAAACGGACTTACATACCGTGAGGCTTGTGAAGTAATGGCTAAGAATTTCAAAGAGCCTGCTGCTATCGACATTATGGATATGGATGCTATCACAGTAACAAGTGACGGTATCGTTGTAGATTATGCCATTGTAGCATTTGCTTCCATCGACTACGGCATGATTAACAAAGACTTCGGTTTCCTCAGCGTTACAGAGCAGGGATATTCAGAAAAACTTCTTGCAGAAGAACCACATATGAAACAGTGGAACGCTATTGACGCTTACAGAGGCAAACAGCTTTTCAGAGGCCCTAACTTTGAAGACAGATGGCCACGTGTTGCTCACAATGAGACACAGACAATCACAGGCCGTATAGCTAACAACAACACAGGTTCTGAAATGATGGACGTTATCAACATGACAGAGGTTCTTGTACCTGCTTACGGTGCTATAGAAGTTATGAAGGACGGAGAAGTTCTTATCGGTGTTTCCGGTCCGGAAATCTCAGTTGGTATCGGTATGGTTGTATTCGAAACATACGGACGTATCTTCAACCGTTCATACGGTGCAGGTAAAACAGCTCATAACTCAGGCAAATATGCTAAGACAGTTAAGAGCGACTATCCTGCTATCGCAGGACGTAAGTCAACACTTGCAGAGTACACACTCCGTGCTCTTGAAATCGGCTTAGTACCTGGTAAAGACCTTGGCTGTTCACCGGCTGTTCTTTCTATCGCTGCAGCAGGCGGATTTGAAATCGCTTATGACAACATCGAAGAAAGAGCTTGGGTTGAACTTGAAAGCGTTGGCATAACAAAAGAAAGTCTTAAAGCAAATACAAAGAACCTTTCACATGAAGAAATCGTTGCTCATGCAGACGAAATCGTTCCTGGTATTACAGACGGCAAGCTTTTCAAAGTAGCTGATATATGCAAGAACCTTGAGGCTGAAATCTAATTTTAAAGTAAATATATCAACGCAAGTTATTTTCTTTGACATACCCTCATTCATATAGTAGAATGAGGGTATATGTCTAAGAAAAATAATATAAGCGAGGTAATGAATATGGAACATGAATACATAATAGCTCACGCAGATAAATCCGTTCTTAAAATATCCGGTCTTGAGGTAAAGGGACTTAATACAAAACAGCTTGAACAGATACTCGGCGAAAAGCTTCATACTTTTGTACGTGTTATAGGCGTTACAGGCGATAATATCGAAATGGACGTTTACGACATAGAACCTGAACAGGTACGTAAAAACGAAAAAGGTCTTATCGAAAGCATTGTTTTAACAGAAGGCATTACAGTAACAGAACTTACAAAGCTTTCATGCAGTGAAAAAATAGTCGATGTAAAATACGATGAAATTCCTGATGAACCTATTTCGGCTTGTGCAATGGAAAGGTGGATGAAACGTAAATGAAATCAGCCTATATTCTTCCTACGGGAGACGAAATAAGAAGCGGTATAGTTCTTGACCTTGATGCACCGGAAATTGTGCGTCAGATAGTTAAGGCATTCCCTCAGGCTGAGGTAACTCGTCTTTGTCCTCTGCTTGATGTTGAAGATACTATATTTAACAAAATTAAAGAGGTTGCCGAGGAAAAACAGCCGGATTTAATAGTTTTAATCGGCGGAAGCGGCGGCGGACACCGTTTCAGCAAAACTCTCGGCAAGGATTTTACTCATTCTGCTCTTGAGCGTTATCTTGACGAAAATGCATCTCACGAAATTTATGGTAAAAACGGTCATATGTGGTCAAAACTTGTATGCGGTAAAAAAGGTTCTACAATAATAATAAATGTTCCTGGCCCATACGTAGAAGCTCAGGCTGCCTGTGAAGCATTTCTTTCGGCTTATACAAAAGGGCTTTCCCTTGACGAAATAAGCCTTGAAATGGCAAATGCCGTTCTTGCCAAATATCCCGTAGGTGCGGCAAAGA
Organism: uncultured Eubacteriales bacterium; assembly: GCA_934256695.1. Classification (GTDB taxonomy): domain Bacteria; phylum Bacillota; class Clostridia; order Lachnospirales; family Anaerotignaceae; genus Neoanaerotignum_A. Next base: position 9,893 of record CAKQPE010000002.1, on the reverse strand, counting down.
CAGTATAAAAATATATTTACGCTGTATATTTTAAGTGCTGAAGGTTGTTTTTATATCAAAGCACCTTTGGCACTTATTTTTATAATTTTATTTTTTTATTTAAATAGATATGTAACATATAATATACAATTAAGACTTTTGCCAAAGAACACATAAAAATGGTTACAGCCTAAGTTGCATTCTGTTTTTCGGCAAAATAACGGTATGATTTTTTGATAAGGATAGGAGGTTTTTTATGTCAGGAGTAACAAATCTCATTAATCATATAAAATTACCCAAATTTGTAAAAGCACATCAGATTTTTGAACATAATGAATTAACTGAAGCACAGATAACGGAAATGCTCAACAAAGGATTTGAAAATCCGGAAATAACATCGAAAATAAAACCGGGTATGCGTATTTGCATTACCTGTGGCAGCAGAGGTATATCAAATATGCCTTTTGTAACGAAATCCATTGTTAATTTCTTAAAATCTCTCGGAGCGGAGCCTTTTTGCATACCTACAATGGGAAGCCACGGCGGAGCAACAGCAGAAGGTCAGATAGGAATTCTTGAAAGCCTTGGCATAACGGAAGAAGCTATGGGCTGTCCTATTCTTTCAACTATGGAAACAGTTAAAATAAGCCATGTTTCATCTGACGGCGAAGATTTTGATGTATGCATAGATAAAAATGCTTATGAGGCAGACGGAATTATTGCATTAAACCGTGTAAAGGCACACACAAGTTTTCAGGGACCATATGAAAGCGGTCTTATGAAAATACTTACTATCGGTATAGGCAAACAGTACGGAGCCCATATCTGCCATGCAAACGGCGATGACAGTATGTCCCACAGAATCGGCCTTAATGCAACAGAGGTTATAAAACACGCAAATGTTATAATGGGTGTTGCTCTTTTGGAAAACTCTTTCGATAAGACATTTTATATTGAGACAATGCCGGGAACGGAAATACCAAAGAGAGAGCCGGATCTTCTTAAAATGGCAAAAGCTGCTATGGGCAGAATTTGGATAGATGAATGTGATACTCTTATTGTACGTGAAATAGGAAAAAATTATACAGGTGCCGGTATGGATCCGAATATTGTAGGCAGATGTGTAAATCCTAAGATTAAAATGGGTATTGAGGCACAGAGAATAGGTATACTTGACCTTACACCGGAATCCCACGGAAATGCAACAGGTATGGGCCGAGCAGACTTTGCACCAAAGAGATTTTACGATAAAGTAAGTCTTGATGACACATATCCAAATGCCATAACAAGCTATAATACATCGGCATATAAAATACCGCTTATTGTTAAAAACGATAAGGAAGTATTTGAGGCCTGTATAGCAAGCTCAATCAAGATTGATTATGATAATCCGCATATTATAGTTATAAACAACTCTCTTGAAATAGAAGAAATGCTTATTTCGACATCACTTATTGAAGAAGCAACCAAAACAGGTCATATCTTGATAGAAAGCGAACCTTTTGACCTTGAGTTTGATGCAGAGGGAAACCTTATCACAAAGTTTTAAAAGACTGAAGACCTTGGGGCTTTGCCCCAATACCCCACAATTTTTTGAAAAAAATTGAGTAAAACTTTTAATAAAATCCCATGGCTGTTGCCATGGGATTTTGGTGTTAAATATAAAATTATTTTCCGAAAAACGCAATGTAATTGCGTTTTGATAAAAGTTTTGATTGAACTTTTTCAAAAGTTCACAGGTGTGGACAGAGTCCACGGTTTTAAAGGTCTTTGTTATTTAAAAAGTATCTTTGGCATAAAATGGAGCTTTTTGTTTATTGCCCTTGCAGTCATTCCCACTAAAATGGCGGCAACAACCGTTCCTTCACGTACACCTTTTAATCCGCCTAAAGCTATAATGGCGATTATTGCGGCAGAAACGGACATAGCTGAGTCAACAGCAACCTTTGTTTTGCCGAAATCCGTATTCCATGTGCTTGATATGGCTCTTACCAGTGCCTCGCCCGGAAGCATTACCACATCGGCAAGAATTTCTATATATACACCGAAACCGAGTATTCCGCAGCCGATTATAAGTTCTGTAAACTTAATTACGTATGTCTGTGGTGACATAAAACTTAAAAGATACATTGTAAGGTCAATAAAACATGAAAATAAAAATACAACAGGCAACTGTAGCAAAGATTCCTTTTTAAAGTTTTTTCTTAGTATAACTATCTGTAATGCAATTATCAGAAGATTAAATACAAAAGTAAACTGTCCCAGTGAAAAAGGAAAAATCATACTTAAAACATACGGCACAGATGAAATGGGCGATGTGCCGAGACTTGCCTTTGTTATAAAACTTACTCCAAGGGAATTTACAAAAAGACCGATTAAAAATACAAAATACCGTTTGGCTTTTTCTTTACTGCTCATTTTTTAAATTCCTCCATATTTATAAGATTACCGCAAATTTTTTCTGTTGTTTTTAAAAATTCTTCTATTTCGGAAGGGGTTATGCCGTTTAATGCTTTTTCTTCTTTTTCAATAAAAGTCTGTTTTACATTTTTGGCTTTTTCCCAACCTTTTTCCGTAAGGTAAATATAAAAAGAACGGCGGTTTCCGTTTTTTGTTTTTCTTTCTATAAGTCCTTTTTCTTCCATTTTGGTAAGTATTCCCGTCAGTGTTGCCACATCGGTAAACGTCTTTAATGCTATTTCCTTCTGCATTGCACCGTCGTGGTCGAAAAGATAGTCAAGAACCTTTGGCTGCCCAGGTGTTAAACCGTATTTTTGAAGTTCTGTTACAACTTCACGGTTAAACATGGCATTTGAAATCATCATAAGATAATGAAAATTTATATCCATTTTTATCTCTCCTTAATTTGTATACGAATTATTTGTATACAAATATTATAATGTTTTTGGTTTTTTGTCAATAGACTTTGTTTAAATGCAAAAACAGACGGATAAAATATCCGGCTGTTTTTGTGTGCTTTTTTGTGGTTTTTTGGGTTCGGAATAGGGGTCTTTAAAATTTTACTGAAATTTGAATGTTTTAACAAATTTAAGTAAGTATACCTTCCTTGAGATTTATTATAGCAAATGAGTATTAATATGTTAAATACACATAAGTAATAATATACATAACTTTAAGTTATACAGATATTGTGATATACTGAAAACGTAAATGAATTTTTAGTTTTGTTTTTGGCAGGTGATTTTTGTGAACAGTGAAGAAAAATATGAATATTTTATAGATATATGTGATACGGGAAGCATAACAAGGGCAGCAGAGAAACATTATATATCCCAACCGGCAATGTCAAAATATATAGCTAATCTTGAAACGGAACTTGGGACACAGCTTATTAACAGAAAAGCCGGTCATTTAAGCATTACTAAGGCAGGCGAAATTTATTTGAATTTTGCCAAAGAGACTTTTGAAAACTATAAGAAAATGAAAAGTGAGGTTGAATGTATTTCACGGTCTGAACCTAAAACAATTACTTTCGGCATATCGGTTAATCTTTCGGAATATTTTTTAAATGATGTAATAAGGCTTGCATTGGAAATTAATCCTGATTTTGACTTTAATATAATAGAAAATACAAGTCTTAATATGGAGAAAATGCTGGAAAACGGAAAGGTTGATATAGCTTTTTTGAATACTGACAGTAAAGAAGGAAAAAACGTGGACTATACCATAGTACAGAAAGACCGTATTTATATTGTTTGCGGAAAGAATAATCCTTTTTTAAGCGGAAAGAAAAAACGGTTTATAAACGGCAAAAACGTATATGTATTTGAAAAATCCGAAATAGAAAATTTGCCGTTTTATTCAAGGGGGAAAAATTTTAAACTGACAGAAACCGTAAACCGATATTTAAGCAACAAAGGAATAAATATTAAGAATATACTTTTTGTTTCGGATTTATACACACTGCTCAATCTTGCCAAAAGTACAAACAGATTTGCTTTTTCGCCGGAGACATATTTGGACAACAACTCACTTACAGATGATATGGCACTTTGTACTATAGAGGGTGAATCTATAGAATGGTATGCGGTTTTTGCAAGACTGAAAAACAGTCATCAGCCTGAACAAATTACCCAGTGGTTTAATAAAGTAAAAGAATTTTATACATAATATATTTGGATATTGTCTTAATATTAAATTGAGCATATACAATAAGTTTTATTACTGCCGTTGGGATAGATAAGCTGCATGGTTTTAACGCAGATTTTTGTTATAACAATTATATACTTTACTTTTTTATGTTATAATATTAATTAAAATAAAGTTCCTTGCGAAGGGTGGCGGAATATATGGAATTTGACGAAAAACTTCTTGAAAGAAAAAAACGTATAAAAGAATTTATAGAAAGCGAAGATTATACACCTCTCAAACGTGGCGAAATGCGAGTAATTCTTCAAGTGCCTAAAGACGAAAGCGGAGATTTTGACACTGTGATAAATTCTCTTATTTCCGAGGGTGAGGTCTTTGAGACAAAAAAAGGAAAATTAGTTACAACAAAATCCATAAACCTTAAAACAGCCGTCTTTATGGCAAATGCAAAAGGTTTCGGTTTTGCCCGCCTTGAGGACAGCAACGACAACGATATTTATATTCCGCCGGAAAGCACTTTAAACGCAATGAACAAGGACAAAATCCTGGTGCGTATTACAGTGCCGTCGTATAACGGAAAACGTGCCTCAGGTGAGGTTGTGAAAATACTTTCTCCTGCAAAGGAAGGCGTTGTGGGAACATTTGACGAGGGCAGAGGCTTTGGTTTTGTAATATGCGATGACAAGAAAATAAATGATATTTTTATACCTAAGGGTTCTACAAAAGGTGCGGTTACAGGCAGCAAGGTTGTTGTAAATATTACAAAACGTCCGTCACCAAATAAATGTGCCGAAGGCGAAGTAATTGAAATTCTCGGTCATAAGGACGATCCCGGTGTTGACATACTTTCTATAATACGTCAGTTTGACCTGCCTATGGATTATCCGGAGGATGTTTACGAACAGACTGAAGATATGCCGGAGGATATAACGGAAGCTGAAATCGAAGGCAGAGAGGATTTAAGAAATATCCAGACAGTTACCATAGACGGTGATGACTCAAAGGACTTTGACGATGCGGTAAGTCTTGATATACTGGAAAACGGCAACTTCCTTTTAGGTGTTCATATTGCAGACGTAAGCCACTATGTTACGGAAGGTTCGCCTTTGGATAAGGAAGCCTATAAGCGTGGTACAAGCGTTTACCTTGTAGACAGGGTAATTCCTATGATTCCGCATAGGCTTTCAAACGGTATCTGTTCACTTAATCCGGATACAGACAGACTGACTTTAAGCTGTATTATGGAAATTGACAGGGAAGGAACTGTTGTAAACCACAAAATAGTTGAATCGGTTATTCATTCAAACTGCCGAATGACATACACAAAGGTAAACAACGTAATAGAAAACAACGACCCTGACCAGATTAAGGAATACGAAGAATTTGTTCCTATGCTCCGTGATATGGACAAATTGAGAAAAATTCTCAACAACAGAAGAAAGTTAAGAGGTGCGGTAAATTTTGATTTCCCTGAACCGAAAATAATTCTGGACAGTGAAGGAAAAGTTCTCGATATTAAACCATATGAAAGAAATTCAGCCACAAACCTTATTGAGGAATTTATGCTTGTCTGCAATGAGACTATAGCCGAGGACTACTATTGGCAGGGAATACCTTTTGTTTTCCGTAACCATGACCAGCCGGACGAAGAAAAGATAGAAGGTCTTAAAAAACTTATTTCGGCTTTCGGCTACAGAATAAAGGGCAAAGGCGAAATTCACCCTATGGAGATACAGAAACTTATAGAAAAAGTTAAGGATACTCCGCAGGAGCATATTATAAGCCGTATGGTTTTAAGAAGCATGAAACAGGCTAAGTATCAGGCAGAAAACATAGGTCATTTTGGTTTGGCGGCTAAATTTTACTGCCATTTCACATCACCTATAAGACGTTATCCCGATTTACAGATACACAGAATAATAAAAGAAGTAATAGAAGGAAAGCTGACCGAAAACAGAATAAAGCACTATGACAGTATGCTTTCGGAAATAGCTTACCACTGCTCCACAACGGAACGTACATCGGACGATGCCGAAAGAGAGACAGACAGACTGAAAATGGCACAGTATATGCAGGAGCATATCGGTGAGGAATATAACGGACTTATATCCGGTGTTACAAGCTGGGGAATCTACGTTGAGCTTGAAAACACAGTGGAAGGCATGGTTCCGTTAAACGAAATTGATGACGATTTTTATGAATACGAAGAAGAAAATCTTCGTGTGGTAGGCAGACGTACAGGCAAAATATATATGCTTGGCGATGAAGTAAGAGTACGAGTTATAAGAACGGATATACAGGCAAGGACTATAGATTTTATGTTTGTTGAAAAAGAAGAAGGAGACTTTACAGATGAAAATTAATACGGTTGCTCTTGTTGGCTTTGGTGCCATAGGCTGTGTTTATGCAAAGAACCTTAACAAAAATCTCAGAGAAAATTTTGCCGTTATTGCCGGCGGAAGCCGTGGGGAAAGAATAAAAGCAGCAGGTGCTGTTGTAAACGGCGAAAAAGTAATGCCGAAGGTTGTTGACCCTAATAATACGGATTTTAAAGCCGACCTTGTTATATTTACCGTAAAAAATTATCAGTTACAACAGGCTCTTACAGATGTAAAAAACATTGTAACCGAAAATACGGTTTTCCTTACCGTACTTAACGGTGTAACGGCAAGAGACGAAATAAAAGCCTTTTATCCCGACAATACCGTTCTTTACGGCATAGGTATGGGTATTGATGCAGTTAGAAATGGCGGAGAAATAAGCTGCAAGTGCGAAGGTACAATTCAGTTTGGCGAGGCGGAGAACAAAGTCCTTTCGCCGGCTGTTAAAGCCGTAAAAGAGGTTTTCGATTTATGCGGTGTCGGAAACGAAGTTTTCGATGATATGATTCGTACAATATGGAACAAGTTTATGATAAACGTAAGCACAAACCAGCTTTCGGCAATAACAGGTGCGGGATATGGAGATTTTCTTAAAATTCCGCAGCTTAACAAGGCAATGCACGGTGTTATGACAGAGGTTATAACACTTGCCAACAAAAAGGGTATTAATATATCAGAAGACGATGCCTTTGCTTATGAGGAAAAACTTGCAGGCTTTGCACCGAAAGGCCAGACATCAATGCTTCAGGACGTATTGGCAGAAAGAAAAACAGAGGTTGATTATTTTTCCGGTGTTGTAATCCGTATGGGTAAAGAAGAAGGAGTGCCTACACCGTGGAATGACCGACTTTACTTACTTATAAAATCAATCGAAGGCTTATACAAATAAATACATAAAAACCGTGGACTCTGTCCACACCTGCAAGCCTTTAAAAAGGCTTGACCTAAACTTTAACAAGATACCATGACATTTGTCATGGTATCTGATAAAAGTTTTAGTCAATTTTTTTCAAAAAATTGTCAGGGTTTGGGGTGAAACCCCAAGATTTTATTTTTTTGGAGGAGAAAATGGAGATTAAAAATGTGGCTATGGTAGGCCTTGGTGCAATAGGCACCACGTATGCAAGACGTATAATAAAGGTTAAAAATATAGATTTTGCTGTTGTTGCAGACGGTAAACGTGCCGAGAGAATACGAAAAAACGGCGAGACAATAAACGGTGAAAAAATAATGCCTAATGTTGTAGAGCCAAATGAGCAGAGCTGGAAAGCCGACCTTGTTATATTTACCGTAAAAAATTATCAGCTTGAAAATGCATTGGCTGATGTAAAAAATATTGTAGCCGATAATACGATTCTTCTTACTATACTTAACGGTGTGTGGGCAAGAGATCGAATAAAAGAAGAATTTCCCAACAATACGGTTCTTTACGGTTTAAGCAAAACAGATGCCGCAAGAACGGAACAAGGTGTTGAATGTACGTGGGAGGGACAGATACAGTTTGGTGAGGCTGACAATACTGTTATGAGTGAAGAAGTATCAGCCGTAAAATCTCTTTTTGACGAAGCGGAAATCGACTCCCTTGTATGCGAAGATATGCTTAGGGCTGTTTGGGTTAAGTTTATGATAAATGTAAGCGTAAACCAGCTTTCGGCAGTTACCCATGCCGGATACGGTGCATTTTTAAATATACCATACCTTAATAAAGCAATGCACGAGGTTATGACGGAGGTTATAACTCTTGCCAATGCAATGGGCATTAATATTTCCGAAACAGACGCCGATGCACATGAAAAAACAATGGATAAATCGGATCCTGACGGTCAGACATCTATGCTTCAGGATATAGAGGCAAAGCGAAAAACAGAGGTTGAGTATTTCAGCGGAACAGTTATTCGTTTGGGAAAACGGTACAATGTACCTACGCCATGGAATGACAGACTTTATATGCTTATAAAAACAATGGAAAATTTATACTGAAAATTTTGCAGTATTCTCTAAAGTATTTTTTGTTTTTAGACAACAAAAAGCGTACCGATTTATCGGTACGCTTTTTTGATTATACAGATCTTTTATTAGTGTGTTTTGTTATATTCTTCAAGCTTGTCTATAGCATCAAAAAGCATTTTGTCTGTAACTGTATAAGGAACAAACTTAATATCTTCTACTGTAAGGGCTTTTTCTACAACAGGTTTAAGTTCATCTCTCTTAACCTCAAGGTCAGCAAGCTTTGTAGGAAGGTTGATTGCCTTGTAAAGTGGGAAAAGTTCGTCTACCTTATCATCCTGTCCGTCTGCAAAAAGAAGTACAAGTGTGCAGTAGGAAACAACTTCGCCGTGGAGATGGTTCTTTTCTACCTGAGGAAGAACAGTAAGACCGTAGCAAAGTGAGTGAGCAATATTTGAGTTGATTGTAACACCTACAAGTGCGGAAACTGTACCTGTTGTAATGATGTTTGTAAGAACAATCTGCTCAAGTTCTTCTGATGAAACATTGCTCTTGCAGTCCTCAATAGCCTTTGCACCGTACTGAACAAGAGGTTTGTAGCACATTGTGCCGATCTCAACACCGAGAGCCTGTTTGAAAGAGATTTTTCTGTTTCTTGCGGCAAGTTCTGTCTCGAAATGTTTAGCCATTGTATCACCTATACCTGCCCAAAGGTAAAGGTCAGGAGCCTGAGCAATTACATCTGTGTTGATGAAGATATGAGTTGCAGGCTTGTGGCACTGGTATGTATCTCTTGCTTCGCCGTTTGGATAGTACATAATAGCTTCTGCTGAAGCAGGTGCACAAGTAGCGGCAATAGTAGGGAATGTGAATATAGGTTTTTTATCTATTATGGCTGTAGCGTATTTACAAGTATCAAGAGCCTTTCCGCCGCCAAAAGCAAAAACCATATCAGCGTTTTTGTAGCTTTCTGTGTTGGCAACCATCTCAGCGTTTTCGATAGATGCTTCTCCGCCGTACCATACATAATCAAGAATTTCAATTTCGGAACCTTCAAGTGCTTTCTCAAGATAAGGTTTAGCTGCTGCTAAAGCTCTGTGACCGCCTACAGCAACGGCTTTTTTACCATAAGGACGGCATACCTCAGGTACTCTTTCGTAAGCGTCAGGTCCTACAGTATAGCATGGAAGATACTGGAATGTGCAGTTTGACATAAAATTTCACTCCTTAAATTAAATAAAATTCTAAAAATTAGTTCAACAGAGTACGTTCTGAATAATAGAACACATTTCTGTTTTCAGTATACGTTCATTATATCATATGGCAGACAAAAATCAATGAAAATTTTCGGCTGTCAGACCACTTTGCCGATAATTTTTACAAATAAAACAAAAAATTAAAATTTATCGGACTGATTAAAACCGTGGACTCCGTCCACACCTGCAAGCCTTCTTGGTCAGGAAATTTGCTTCGCAA
>CAKQPE010000001.1 GCA_934256695.1 uncultured Eubacteriales bacterium | reverse complement strand
TTCGCTTGAGCCTTTTCAAAGGCTCACAGGTGTGGACGGAGTCCACGGTTTTAATCAGTCCGATAAATTTATATTTACGGTTTAAGAACGATACAAGCATCAATATTCTTCTGTACCTGATATACTTTTTGTGGTATCATAATTTTATATAATAAATTATGAAATCCGGTGAAATTATGGTATCAATTATAAAGAGCAGTGCATTGCACGGTGTTGACGGAATAACTGTATTGGTTGAAACGGATATATCAAACGGACTACCTGCTTTTGAGATAGTAGGGCTTCCCGATTCCGCCGTTAAAGAATCCAAAGAACGTGTTCGCAGTGCATTAAAAAACACAGGTCTTAACTTTCCTCTAAAAAGAATAACGGTAAACCTTGCTCCTGCTGACATAAAAAAAGAAGGCCCGTCTTTTGACCTGCCAATAGCTGTCGGAATAATGGCATCATCGGGCATAATAGCCGAAAATGCCGCCAATGATTTTATGCTTATGGGCGAATTGTCTCTTGATGGCAGTATACGTGGTGTAACCGGTGTTCTGCCTATGGTATACAGTGCCTTTAAAAACGGAATTACAAAATTTATCGTACCGGAGGATAATGCCTGTGAAGCTTCTTTATGCCGTGGTGCTGCAATTTATTCCTTTAAAAACATATACGATTTAACCGAATTTTTTAATAACCGAAAAAAAACCGAACCATATGAATCTAACGCAGATGAAATTTTTAATAACCCAAGCGAAATTTCTTTTCTTGATTTTTCCGATGTAAAGGGTCAGGAAAATGTAAAGCGTGCAATGGAAATAGCTGCTGCAGGATACCACAACATACTTATGATAGGTCCGCCCGGTTCAGGAAAAACAATGCTTGCCAAAAGACTTCCGTCTATTATGCCGCCCCTTACGTTTGAGGAAAGCATAGAAATAACCAAAATTTATTCCGTAGCCGGACTTTTGAAAAGCAATGACAGCCTTATAAACACAAGACCTTTCCGCTCACCGCACCATACCGTTTCATCGGTTGCTCTTACAGGTGGAGGGAAATTTCCGAAACCAGGCGAAATTTCTCTTGCACACAAGGGAATATTGTTTCTTGATGAGCTTCCGGAGTTTAAAAGAACCTCTCTTGAGGTTTTGCGTCAGCCCCTTGAAGACAGAGAAGTAACTATATCCCGTGTAAACTCAACTGTTACGTATCCTGCGGATTTTATGCTTGTTTCCGCTATGAACCCTTGTCCATGCGGATACTTTGGTGACGGTGACAAATGCCGCTGCAGCAAAAGCGAAATTGCCAGATATACAAGCAAAATAAGCGGTCCCCTCCTTGACAGAGTAGATATACAGGTCGAGGTCTCTGCCACAAAATACGATGACCTTTATTCAAAAGCCAAAGGCGAAACATCAAAAACCATACGTGAAAGAGTTGTAAATGCACACCGCATACAGCTTGAACGCTATAAAAACGAAGGAATACAGTTTAATTCGCAGCTTACCGCACCTCTCATAGAAAAATACTGTATTCTCGGCCAAAAAGAACAGGAAATGCTTAAAACAGCATTTGACAAGCTTTCTTTAAGTGCAAGGGGTTATCACAAAATACTTAAAACCGCAAGAACCGTTGCCGACCTTGAAGGAAGCAAGAATATAGAACTTAAACATCTTCTTGAGGTAATACAGTACAGAAGTCTGGACAGAAAATACATGATGTAGAATTAAATCGGTTAAAACGGCATATCCTTTTTTAGGAGGTGCTTTGTTTTGACCGATTTTATTATGTATCTTATGGGCATAGTCGATAATATGGGATACGTAGGTATTTTTATGTCTACAGCTCTTGAATATGCCTGTTTCCCCGTATCAAGCGAGATACTTCTGCCGTTTATAGGATGCAGTGTATATAACGGCAGTATGGAGCTTATACCATCTGTTTTTGTATCCGTTTTAGGTGCGGTTTTGGGATGCAGTTTTTGTTTTTTTGCAGGCAGAATAGGCAAATCATTTATTGAAAATATATGCCGAAAACACCCTTGTGTAAAATCAAGCGTGGTCTCGGCAGAAGAAAGATTTGAAAAACACGGTGATTTTTCCGTTTTTGTATTTCGGCTTTTCCCCATAGCACGCACATATATATCATTTCCCGCAGGAATGAGTAAAATGAAATATTCAAAATTTATATATTTTTCATTTGCCGGTGCTTTTATATGGAACAGTGTTCTTATATCTTCCGGTTACATATTAGGCGAATATTGGAGCAGTGTATCTGTTTTTATGAAATCACATAAAACCGTTTTCAATACTATAATTTTTTCCGTAATAGCATTACTTATTCTTAAAAGCTTGAAAAAGCATTAATATCTTTTTTTTTGGGGGGTACACCCCAATACCCCAACAGTTTTTGAAAAACCGGACAAAAACTTATTGCCGATAACAAACCGCCCCGAAAGGGAAGGTGTCACAGCTTGCTGTGGGAGAAGGTGCTGAGCCGTAGGCGAAATTTATTTTATACAAAATCGAAATAAAACGATTTAAATTATATTTTTTTCAAAGTTCAACTTTGGATTAATGTTCTTTTGTAACCAAAAGAACCAAAAGTTCCGCTCTTCCGAGGCGCGGGCGACGGAAAGGGGTCAAGACCCCTTTACCCCCGACAATGAGAACTTTCTAAATCACAGTAAAGTTTGCGGCGGATTTTCAATGTCTCTTTCTTCTGTCTTTTCTATTTTCGCACCAAGTTTTCTAAGCTTTTCATCAAGGCGGCTGTAGCCACGCTCTATATGATATATATTGCCTATTTCCGTCTGTCCCTCTGCCGCCAACGCCGCTATTACAAGGGCAGCTCCTGCCCGTAAATCCGGTGCATTTACTCTTGAGCCCGTAAGCTTTTTTACACCTTCCACTACAGCGACACGTCCTTCGGTCTTTATGTCCGCTCCCATTCTTTTCATTTCGTCTATCTGTAAAAAACGGTTTTCAAAAATCGTCTCCGTAACTATACTTGTTCCCTTTGCCAATGCCATAACACTCATAAAAACCGCCTGCATATCTGTAGGAAATCCCGGAAAAGGCATTGTTTTTATATTAAACGCTTTTCTCTTTCCCGCATAAGAAACACGTATGCCATTATATAAATTTTCCACCTTAATTCCACATTCCTCAAGCTTTGCCGCCGCCGGCTTAATGTGCGGAAAAACTGCATTTTCTATTGTTATATCTCCGCCCGTAACAGCAGCGGCAGCCATAAATGTCCCTGCCTCTATCCTGTCCGGAATAACTTTGTGCCGTGTACCGTGTAGTTTTTTTACACCTGTTATTTTTATTGTTCCGTTGCCAAGTGAAAACACATTTCCTCCCATTTTATTTATAAAATTAATAAGGTCTATTATTTCCGGCTCAACGGCGGCATTTTCAATAACCGTTTCTCCTTCTGCCAGCGATGCTGCCATAATAATATTTTCCGTAGCACCGACACTGGGAAAATCAAGATATATATGGTTTCCTTTCAAAGTCCCTTTTGCCTCGGTAAATCCATGCTCTTGTTTTATTTTTGCACCAAGTTTTTCAAAACCCTTTAAATGAAGGTCAACAGGCCGGCTTCCTATAGGACAGCCGCCGGGAAGCGGAATTCTTGCACTTCCGGTTCTGGCAATAAGCGGCCCCATAACAAGAAAAGATGCCCTTAGCTTAACTGCTTCATGTTCCTCCGATATATCTTTTGATATATTTTCCGCTTTTATTTTAATGCTCTCCGACAAAAGGTTATATTCTGCCTTTGCACCTATTTTTTTTAAAATATCAATAAGCACAAACACATCCCTTAGCTGCGGAACATTTTCCACAAAACACTCCTCATCTGTCAGCAGACAGGCACAAAGTATAGGCAAAACTGCGTTTTTTGCACCACTTATTTTTACGCTGCCCTTTAACGGTTCACTCTTTTGCACAACAAAAAAAGACATATTAAATCCCCCTTAAACTTTATTTATCCGAATTTAGTATGCCTTTTTAAATTATTTTATATAAACTGAAATTAATGTAAAATAAAAACCGTGGGCAATGCCCACGGTTTTTATTTTATTATCAGGCGGTTTATGAAATCTGTGCCTGTTTTGGTAACAAAGTTTTTGTCTCTTATAGCCGCATAGTCCGTCCCTTCGGGAAAATCACCTTCGTCTATATTTACTATAAAGTCAGCCTCTATAAGTATCCTTAACAGAAAATCCCGTCTTTCGCTATAGGTATGGTGGTTTGATATAATAAAATTAATTCTTTTTATTTCGTTTTCGCTGAAACCTGTTTTTTCAAGCATAGGTTTTGCCACATCTGGGCCTAAGAGTTCCTGATACATTCCCGATGCTGAATTATACATTTCCTCTGCCTTATGTATACCTATATCATGCATTATGGCTGCCGCTTCAAGTATCTCCATATCCGACCAGCTTACACCTTCGCCGCAGGCAATGGCTCTTGAAATGCCGTATACCTTTAAAGCATGGTTTATACGTCTTAAATCCGGTATGTTATAATTTATCATTTCCTTTATTAAAAAAGATATTCTGTCCATATATTACCTCCTTGATGATTAAATGATAAATTATTATATTATTATTTAAGACAAAAATCTACAAAGTTTTTTTAAATATGTCCCAAACCCTGCGATTAAGGAACCGCAAAGATAATTGCGGCGAGTGTAGCTCGTTTTCGCAAAGCAAAAATTCCTGACCATGAAAAAAATCAAGTAAAACTTTTATCAAACCGCAATTACATTGCGTTTTTCGGGATAAAATTTAAGTTATGTTATTAAGATTTGTTTTTTCAAACTTTGCCGAATAAAATCTCTCTGGCAGTGATTTTAAAACGTAAATCCTGTATCTGTTGCCTTAAACATTGCAGAGCCTATTTCCGGAGGCACATGGAATGTGCGGTCTTAAAGAGATTTTTGAAGGTGCAGGGAACTTTTTTAAAAAAGTTCCTGCAAATCCCACTTTTCCATTTGGAAAAATTAAATTTAATCCGTTTTATTAAAACTTTGATTAAAGGATTTACCCCTCATCTGCTTCGCTTTGCTCAGCACCTTCTCCGCAATGGAGAAGGCTTTAAAACCCTTCCGTCAAGCTACGCTTGCCACCTTCCCTTTCAGTGACGGCTTTCGAGTTGGCTTTTAGTTCGATAAATTTATATTTAATCTTAAATCACGGTATTTTACTAAAACTTAGTCCTGGTGTGGGGCGAAACCCCACGATTTTCTTAATTCAAAGAAGCAAGGGTTTCGTTCATGCTTCCTGTTCTGTAGCCCTGTAAATCCATGGTAACATACTTAAACCCAAACTTTTTAAACTCACTGCTTATTTTATCCGCATTTTCGATTAATCTCAAAAATTCCTTCGGCAGAACCTCAATTCTTGCTATATCCTCGCCGTGGATACGTACCCTAAGCTGTTTAAAGCCCATATCTATAAGAAGCTGCTCTGCCTTATCAACCATAGACAGCTTCTTTTCGTTTATTGTCTCGCCGTAAACAAAGCGTGATGACAAACAGGCAAAAGACTGTTTATCCCATGTAGGCAGACAGGCAATTCTTGAAAGCTCACGTATTTCAGATTTATAAAGCTTTGCATATCTGAGAGGACTGCACACGCCCTGTTCCTTAACGGCAACAAGACCCGGTCTGTAATCACCGTTATCGTCCATATTTGAGCCTTCCACAACGGCATTTAAATTATACTCCTCTGCCACTTTCTTTACCTTTGTAAACAGTTCCGTTTTGCAAAGATAGCATCTGTTTTTTGGATTCCGGCTGAAACCATCTATTGAAAGCTCCTCGGACTCACATATAACATGTTGTATGCCTTCTTTTTTGCAAAAAGCCTTTGCCTCATCAAGCTCTCTCTGTGGGAAAGAGCATGAAACAGCCGTAACCGCAACTGCTTTATCGCCCAAAACGTCATGTGCTGTTTTAAGCAGGTATGTTGAGTCTACGCCTGCCGAAAATGCAACTGCCACACTACCGAGGCTTTTAAGATATTCTTTTAACTTATTTTCTTTTTCTGCTGCCGTTGCCATGCCAATACCTCCTATGCTAAATACCTTGAGACTCCGTCTCAAACTCTGCCACCCTTTAAAAAGGGTGGACCTAAACTTTAACAAGATACCATGACTAAGTCATGGTATCTTAATAAAAGTTTTGATCCAACTTTTCCAAAAGTTGGTCAGGGATTGGGGTGAAACCCCAAGGTCTTGCCTTTAAAGTCCCATTTCTTTTTTAAATCTGGAATACATTCCGCCTGCACCGTAGAGAGCCGCCACAGGATTGTGCTGAAGAACTCTGTCTTTAACAACCATTACAGTTACAGGTGCTTCCGAGTGCTTTATAAATAATGTATCATGTCCTACGCAAAGCCCGATTACTATGTTTAAATCAGTCTTTTCCTTGGCAAGAACCTTCGCCTGCATAACAGGATTGCACATTGACTCATGTCCTGTTCCTCTGTTAAGCTTTTTCTCGTTTGGTATGCCTATTTCCGTTTTATCAACAGCACCAACTTTACAGCCTACTGTATAATAGTCGATGTTGTTGGCTTTAAGTATTTTGCAGAATATGCCTGTCTCCTGCATAAGCCCAACACATGATGCAATACCGATTTTCTTGTATCCCATACGTTTTATAAATTCTATAGTTTCTTCAACTCTTGTCAGTCTGCCATAGAACTCACCTTCTATTCCGGCTGAAACTCTGGCTGTATTTCCTATTTCTTCGTTATTTTTATAAAGCTCAACTGTTTCGTTAAGAAGTTCTTTGTCAACATCTGCCGTAAGACAGAATGAAGGATATTTGTCCTCCTGTTTGCCTTTGCAGGCAAGCACATGACAATCCGAACAAGTAAATTTGCAATTTGACATATTTTTATACCCCCATACCAAAAATTGATATGCACCTCAAAGGTGTTCTGCTTTTGGGGTGCATATCCTGTTTTAATTTATTACTGGCAGCAGTCCTTAGGACCTTCTGTTGTATTTTTTTCTGTTGCAATAAGCGGTACCGCAACATCGCCTTTTATATTTGCCGCTGTTGAAACTGTTCCGTCTGACTGAGCAGATGTGCTTTCGGCACTGCCTTCGGCAGGTGCTTCTTCACCGTCTGATGCAGGTGAATCAGGCACACCGTCAAGGAATATATAGCATCCGTCTACAAATTCCTTAGGATCCGTATCGGGATTGATAAGCTCTATAGCCGCCATATCCCTTGCATTTGCTTCTACTGCGTCATATCCGCCCTGTACGGAAGGAGTATAGTCGTATTCTTCAAGCAGTGATGTATTTAAATCAATATCACCTGAAACATAGTTGTGATCCAGCTGAATCTGCGCTGCCTCTCTTGGGTGTTCTTCAACCCAGAGTGATGCCTTCTGTACGGCTCTTGTAAATGCTGCCGCTACATCAGGGTGTTCCTCTGCAAGCTTTGTTGTTACAAAAGCTGCACAGCAGTATTCTTTTCCGTAGCCGTAAGTTTCGTCTGTAGCTGTGTTAAGAAGGACTTTAAGGTCATATTCTTTTTCAGCAATGCTTGCTGTAGGGTCACCTGTTGTTATTGCCGCAACTGCTCCGTTTTCAAGTGCCTGTGCAAGGTCACTCTTTGAATATGCAACAAGGTCTACTTCCATATTGCTTTCCGTAACACCGATACCTTCTGCCGCAAGTGCTCTTTTAAGCATAATTGCCGCAGCACCGCTTAAACCGTCGACACCGATTGTTTTGCCTTTTAAATCCGCTATGGAATTAATTCCGGAATCCTTCTTTGTAAGGATTTTTATACAGCCGTTGTGCATACCCGATGTAAATTTAATTGCAAGGCCGTTTTCTATAGGAAGAAGGAATTTCCCTATAAGACCGAAACCTGCCTCAACCTGTTCTGTTGCAACTGCCTCCTGAACATAGTTTGCGTCAAACTGTATTTCTTCCGCCTTAATGCCTTCTTCTTCAAAAAATCCGTTCTGTACTGCCACATGGAGCGGTGCCTGACAAAGTGAAGGTGATGTGGCAAGCTTTAAATGATAATATCCGTCATCGCCTGTTGAAGCCGTTTCTGCCGATGTACCTGCCGAGCCTGAAGCACTGCCGTTTGATGATGAACTTCCGCACCCCGCGAAAGCCGATACTGCCAATACCGCCGCTGCCGCAACGGAAATAATTCTCTTTAATTTCATAAAAAATCTCTCCTTTTGGGGTTATATTTTAAAGGTTTTAATATTAAAAGTTTTACTAAATTTTTTTCAAAAAATTTTCAGGGTGTGGGGTGAAACCCCACGGTTTTTTATTACAAATAATACTGCGGTTCCTGAATCTGTCCGCCGAAATGAAGTATTTTAAGTATTTTGGCCCTATAATTAAGGAAATCTCCGGAGCTTCTTGCTCTTGGTCTGGCAAGCTCAATATCAACCGTTTCTTCTATTCTTGCCGGTCTCGGAGACATAACAACAACCTTGTCCGAAAGATAAACGGCTTCATCAACATCGTGAGTAACCATTATCATAGTCATATTGTGTTCTTTCCATATTCTTAAAATCTCGTCCTGTATATTCATTCTTGTGAAAGCGTCCAATGCTCCCAACGGCTCATCAAGAAGAAGAACTTTCGGTTTTCCCACCAATGCTCTGGCAAGCGACGCCCTCTGGCACATACCGCCGGAAAGCTGATGAGGATAATATTTTGCAAAGTCTTTAAGACCTACCATTTCCAAAAAACGGTCTACATCATCTTTGTTCTGTTTATATATTCCTCTGGCTTTAAGGCCGAATGCTACGTTATCTCTTATACTAAGCCACGGAAACAGTGTATTCTCCTGAAACATAAAGCCTCTGTCCGCACCGGGTTTTTTAATGTCCTGTCCGTCAAGGGTAATCTCTCCGCCGTCTTTTTGAATAAGCCCTGCTATAAGCCTTAAAAGTGTACTCTTACCACAGCCGGAAGGCCCTATAAGTGATATAAAGCTTCCTGCCTCTATAGTAAGGTCAATACCGTTAAGTGCCGTTATTTCTTCGTTCTGTGCATTTATAAATTTCTTTACCGCACCTTTGATTTCTATATTTCCAACATTGCTGTTTACCATTTTATAACTCCCTTCTGCCATACAAGCAGTCTGTCTCTTACCCTGAAAAGTATTGTTATGCTTAAATAACAGGTAACTGCCATTACTATAAGACCCGCATATACGTTAGAGTATGACATCATTTCCTTCTGCCAATTTATGTACCAGCCAATACCGTATTTGGCACCAATCATTTCTGCCGTTACAAGAGTAATAAAAGATGCACTTGTGCCGTTAAAAAGACCTATGAACATATGCGGCATTGCGGCAGGAACTCCGACTTTGAATATTCTGTAAAAAGTGCCTGCACCGAGAGTCTGAGAAACCTCGAAATAAGAATTCTTAACATTTGCTATACCGCTGCTTGTAAGCACTGTTGTAGGGAACCATACTGCAAGACCTATAAGGAATGCACTGGCGGAAACCACTGTAGGGAAGCTTATAAGTACAAGCGGTATCCATGCCGTTGAAGGTATAGGGCCGAGAATTCTTACTATCGGCTGAATCCAGTATCTGAACTTACTGTTAAAGCCTATGCAGATACCTGTTGCAACACCGATTATTGCTCCGCCGAACCAGCCGCTTAAAAGAAGTCTTAAAGAATATAAAAGACATTTTCCGAGGAACGCATAATCCTCGAAAAGCACTCCGAATATTCTGTGAAGTGACGGGAAATAAAGTATCGGCAAAGCCGCAAGTTTAAGAGTAAGAATATTGTAAATATTTAAAAACAAAATAACACCTGCCCAAAACTCGCCTTTATATGAAAGCTTTTCGTCTATTTTTTTGTTTGCAAAAGAAAGTACAAAAAGCAAAGCTATTACTGCAAAAATCGCTACTAAAAAGTATGTAAAGTACGGTCTGTTAGCCGCCGGCTGTTTATCGTTGTTTTTTAATATAAGTTCTATTGCAAGAGCAAATACAATAGATATAAGCGGAACCGCTTTTTTAAATAGTTTCAAAAAAATCTCCTCCCGATTTGTAAAAAACATAAAAATAGCAGCCGATATACGTCTGCCAAAATAAATCAATATATTTTGAATCCAAACCTATATTTGTTTTTTATATTATGATTTTTAAGCTGCAACAGCAGCACATTCGTTTTGAATTTAAATTGTTTTTGGTACACATCATTTTAAATACCCCCTATTCCTATTCTTTAGATAGGTTTAATATGTTTTAGATAGTACCATTAATTTTCTGTTTTGTCAATATAATTTTTTTTATGATTGAAAACTTATTTTTTTAACTGCCAAAACAAGGAATACTCCATTGTATTGCTTAAGAAATATATAACCTATTACAGCAAAAAAGCATAAAAAATGCGCAACAGACAAAAGTCTGTTACGCAATAAAAGTCTAAATTTTCTCAGTATTTTTTATTAAGCTTTTTTATTCTAAACCAAGCGGAACTTCTTCTATATTGTGTTTTTCAGCATAACCCGTAAGTATAAGTGTAAGGGCACCGTCACCGGTTACGTTGCAGGCTGTGCCGAAACTGTCCTGAAGTGCAAATATAGTAAGCATAAGTGCCGTACCTGCATCATCAAAAAGCAAAACACCTGTTATTAATCCGAGAGACGCCATAACAGTACCGCCCGGAACACCGGGAGCACCTATTGCAAACACACCTAAAAGTATGCAGAAAATAACCATTGTACTTAATGAAGGAATACTTCCGTAAAGTATTTTGGATATAGTCATACAGAAGAAAACCTCCGTAAGAACAGAGCCGCAAAGGTGAATGTTGGCAAAAAGAGGTATACCAAACTGTACCATATCTTTTCTGAGTGGTTCTGCCTTTGATGCACCCTGTAAAGCAACGGCAAGTGTTGCCGCAGATGACATAGTACCTACTGCCGTAAGATATGCAGGGCCATAATGTTTAATTACGTCAAAAGGATTTTTCTTTGCATATGCACCGGCTATGCCGTAAAGCAGTGCCATCCAGATATAGTGTCCTATCATTACTATTATTATTACCTGAAGGAAAACAGGAAGCTGTTTTGTTATAGAGCCTTCATATGCAAGACCGCAGAATGTTAAGCCGATAAAAAACGGAAGTATCGGAATAATTATTTTTGTAACAATGGAAAGCACTATTTTTTGAACCTCATCAAGAAGCTGAGTTATAACTTTTGATTTATTCCATGCAGCTGCAAGACCGACAAATACAGAAAATACCAATGCACTCATAACCGGCATTATCTGAGGAATCGAAAGCTGGAAAACTTCCTCCGGCAATGATTTAAGGCCTTCAACATCCGTTGCTATAGAAAGATGAGGAATAATTATATATCCTGCTCCCGTTGAGAAAAGTGCCGCACCAAGCGATGATACATATGCTATTACAATGGCAAAAAACAAAAGTCGAGATGCATTATTTCCCATTTTCGTAATAGACGGTGCTATAAAGCCGATTACAATAAGCGGAACACAGAAAGATATAATCTGGCCGAGAATATATTTAAGTGTTACCACTACGTTCAAAACTGCACTTGCAAATGATGAACCGTCAGCTTGATTTAAAACAAGACCGACAATAATGCCGATTATAACCCCTACAATAAGTTTAAACGGCAAACTCTTAAAAATGTTTGTCTTTTTCATAAAAAATCCCCCTTTGGATTTAAATATTATTTGATATTGATTATAATATATTATTAAAAAAACCTCAACAGCACCAATGTAAAGCGGTAAAGGCATAAAACCTTGGGGCTTTGTCCCAAACCCCACAAGCCTTTAAAAAGGCTTGACCTAAACTTTAATAAAAAATCTCAATGACAAAGACAGTCATTGAGATTTTTAGGTTTAAGTATAAATTTTGAGATAAAAAAACTTATTACTTATAATCCTTCCATAAAATTAAATATGGCAGGTTTTAAGCCTTCTTTCCGGTGGAAAAGATTTATTATCGCTGCTTTTATATTTTACTGAAAGCTTCGCTTGAGCCTTTAGGGAACCGCAAAGATAAATGCGGCGGTTAGAGAACCCGAAGAAACAGGGCGACGAAGTCGTTTTTGCGTAGCAAAAATTCTGACCATGCCGATTTGCGAAGCAAATTTCCTGACAAAGAAGGCTCATAGGGTTTGGGGCAACGCCCAAAGGTCTTTTATTCTTTTACAGAAGCGATTATTGAGTCTGCAAGAGCAGAAAGCTCCTCGGCTTTGTTAGGGAGCATTGAGGACATAATTTTAAGTCTGTTTTCAATAACCGTACAGTCTTTAAGTTCCTCTGTAATAAATTTCTGTATAACATTTCCTGCATTGCAAGCCCATGTTCCGTTTTCGATTAAAGCGAAAGTACGGTTCTGGAGATTAAGTGCCTTCATATCGGAAAGGAAGTTGTGCATAACAGGGTACATTCCCATGTTGTATGTTACGGAAGCAAGTACGATATGGGAATATTTAAATGCTTCGGCAATAAGGTGTGAAACGTGAGTTGATGACACATCGTAAAGCACTACATTTGTAAGACCTTTTTTAACAAGCTCTGATGCAAGACATTCTGCCGCTTCTTCTGTGTTGCCGTACATTGAGGCATACGCAATCATAACGCCTTTTTCTTCCGGATCGTAAAGACTCCACTTGTTATATTTATCCAGAAGATACTCAAAATTGTTTCTCCAAACCGGACCGTGGAGCGGGCAGATAAGTTTTATTTTGTCAACTATGCCTGCTGCTTTTTTAAGCAATGCCTGAACCTGCGGGCCGTATTTGCCTACTATATTAGTATAGTATCTTCTTGCGTCTTCAATCCAGTCTCTGTCAAAATCAACTTCGTCATTAAAAAGCTTTCCGTTTAATGCACCGAATGTACCGAAAGCATCGGCAGAGAAAAGAACGCCGTTTGTTGTATCAAATGATATAAGAACCTCCGGCCAATGAACCATAGGTGCCCCGATAAATGTTATGCTGTGTTTTCCGAAAGAGAATGTGTCACCTTCTTTTACAATAATTCTTTCGTGACCTTCTGTTGAAAAACCAAACTGATCAATAAAAGCAAAAGCCTTCTGTGAGCTGATTATTTTTACATTAGGGAAACGAAGAAGAACCTCCTGTAAAGATGCACCGTGGTCAGGCTCCATATGATGAACAACTATATATTCAAGGTCTTTTCCGTTAAGAACGTGTTCTATGTTGGCTATAAACTGCCTGCAAACAGACCAATCTACAGTATCAAACAAAACAGGCTTCTCATCTAAAAGAATATATGAGTTATATGATACACCTCTCGGAATAGGATGTATGTTCTCAAACAGGGCAAGACGCCTGTCGTTTCCGCCTACCCAATAAAGATCATCTGTTATATTACGTACACAATACATTAAAAGGACTCCTCTCTTTATAGATACTTTTTTTTACTATATCAACTTAAATATTGTATGTCAACCTGTTTTTAAGTGTATAATTTCATGATTTTTGAATACAGGATTCAGCCATTTATGGATTTACGTATATATATAAAAAACAGTAATTAATAGATACATAGTACCAAAAGTTATTTTATTGACACCTATATATCTTTATGGTAATATTTACCCATAACATCTGCACGAAGCAGACGAAAAGCATTTTTATTATGTTTTGAAGATAACACCACGAAGGTGAAATTCGGTATATATGCTGAATTTTATTTTCGTGTTTTTTAATTTTTAACAAAAATATATGTTATTAAAAAATAATATTGGATTTTGATATGTAACATACTATAATATAATTATATATTTTTTATTAAAAAAGCATTTTAAAGGGGTGTCGTATGGGAAACTTAGAAAAAATAGAAAAGTATTGGGATACACGTTCTGAGGGTTTTTCAAAAAGAGTGCGTGATGAACTGAAAACAGACCATGACAAATGGAGCGAAAAGCTCGATTTTTATTTAAAAGATATAGAAGGCAAGAAGGTTCTTGATATAGGCTGCGGTCCTGGATTTTTTACAATAATTCTTTCGGAAAAAGGATATGACGTAACAGCATTTGACTATTCGCCGGATATGCTGAAAGAAGCTGAAAAAAATGTCCGGAATAGCGGCTATAGTGCAAAATTTGTAAGAGGAGATGCACAGAACCTGCCTTTTGAAGATGAAGAATTTGATATTATAGTTTCAAGAAACCTTACATGGAATCTTGAAAGCCCTAAAAAGGCTTACGAGGAATGGCTCAGGGTTCTTAAACCAAAGGGAATTATTATAAACTGTGACGGAAACCACTACAGCTATATGTATAGAGATGAATACGAGCTGGAAAGAGAACAATGGGGTCCGGGAATAGGCCATAATCCCGAATACATAGGAAATGTCGATACTTCCGTAATTGATGATATAGCAAAAGACTTGCCTTTGAGCAAACA
Source organism: uncultured Eubacteriales bacterium (assembly GCA_934256695.1). GTDB lineage: Bacteria > Bacillota > Clostridia > Lachnospirales > Anaerotignaceae > Neoanaerotignum_A. Next base: position 67,670 of record CAKQPE010000001.1, on the reverse strand, counting down.
GTTAAGACCGGCTTGGGATTTGAACTTCATGCTTGAAGCAGGTGTAAAATATGCCGGAGCCGAAACGGTAAGGCACAAATTTAAAGACAGAGACGGAAAAGAACGCTGTCTTATAAAAGATTTTGTTTTAAAAATTATCAAGTAAAGTCAACCATTAAAGGAGGATATTTAATATGAAAGCATTATATTTTGACTGTTTTTCCGGAATAAGCGGAGATATGACACTGGGAGCACTGCTTGATCTTGGCATTGACAAGGACGCATTTCTTGCGGAAATGGCAAAGCTCAATGTTGAAGGATTTGAAATAAAAATAGGCAGAACGGAAAAGAGCGGCATAGGTGCTCAGGACGTTGACGTTATACTTACAAACGGCGAATTTGTTGACGAACATCATCACCATGACCATGAGCATACTCACGAACATGAACACAGCCATGATGAGCATGAACATCATCACGATCACGAGCATACACATGAGCATGAACATACCCATGATCACGAGCACACTCACGAACATGAACACACACACGACCACGAGCATATGCATGACCATGACCACGCACATACACACAGCCATGAACATACTCATGCCCATGTACACAGAAATATAAACGATATTAATACAATAATAGACAACAGCACTATTGCCGACAGTGCAAAAGACCTTGCAAAGAGAATATTTATGCGTGTTGCAAAGGCAGAAGCAAAGGTACACGGCAAAACATTGGAAGAAGTACATTTCCACGAAGTAGGGGCTTTGGATTCCATAGTTGATATAATAGGAACAGCAGTTTTAATAGATATGATTAAGCCGGATAAAATATATGCTTCCATAGTAAATGACGGACATGGCTTTATTAAATGCCAGCACGGACTTATGCCGGTGCCGGCACCTGCAACAGCAGAAATATTTGCAGCTTCCGATGTAGTTTACAAACAGATAGATGTAAACAACGAAATGGTAACACCTACAGGTGCGGCTATTATAGCAGAGCTTGCAGAAAGCTACGGAATATGTCCGCAGATGAACATAGTTAAAACTGGTTACGGAGCAGGCAAGAGAGAATTTTCAATACCTAACCTTCTCAGAGTCGTTGTAGGCGAAATTGAAGGCTAATACGGTTTAATCAAAGCAAAAACAGTTTGGGGACAGTGTTATGAAAATAGGAATATTCGGCGGAAGCTTTAACCCGATACATAACGGGCATATAAAAATGGCAGAAAAATTTATCGAACGTGCGGAGCTTGACAGACTTATAGTTATGCCTACAGGTGCACCTTTTTATAAATTTCTGCCAGACTTGGCGAAGGCAGACGACCGACTCGAAATGTGCAAAATCGCCTTTGGAAACAATAAAAAAATAATTGTTTCCGATATAGAGACAAAATCCGAAGGCAAGGTTTATACATATGATACTCTGTGCAAAATAAAACAGCAGTATCCTGACAGCAGTCTTTTTATGCTTGTGGGAAGTGATGTGCTTAACAGCATTGTATACTGGTATAAATCCGATGAGATACTCTCTTTTGCAAAGATATGTGCTTTCTGTCGTCCGGGAGCTGCTATATCACCTAAGATTATGGAAAAAATACAGTCGAAAACAATAAACATAGAGCTTTTTAGTGATCCTATGCCTGATATTTCATCAACTATGGTTCGTGAAAAAATCCGAAACGGCGATGGTATAAATAATCTTATATCCAAAAGTGTTTTGGACTATATAAAAGAAAATCATATAGACGAATTATGGAAATAAAACCATGATACAATAAAACAATTTCAACTATAGCCAAAATGCCCCTGTTCTTTAAAAAGTATATGCTTATAATACAAAGGTACTCAAATCTTGCTTTGAGTGCCTGGGGGTGTCGACAAAGTCGACACCTAAGTCGAAATCAGGATTTCGACTTGTTCAAACAGAAGAATAAACAGACAGGTTCCATCGGCTTAAAAGCCTTGAAACCTGCTGTTTTCCTCGTCGGAAATGAATTCCGACTGCGGATTCCATTCGGGAAACCCATTCGTTTCCCGAACCCTTCCGCTTTATAAAATAACTTTGTCTACAGTCTGAGGCACTCAAATCTTACTTTGAGTGCCTTTTATTAATTTTTAAAAAACGGTCTGTATTCATCTGTAACACTCCAAGGTTTTAAATTCCCCTTGACAAAGGAGTACAGAAACAAATACTATTTATAGTAAGTTAATTTTGCGTAGTTGTTAAAAACGGAGGTTTTATATATATGGAAAAAGTAATAATGGCAATGTCCGGCGGTGTAGACAGCTCCGCAGCGGCAGTTATGCTTAAAGAACAGGGATATGAGGTATGCGGTGCTACAATGCACCTTTTCGATAATGAAACGGCAGGAATAGAAAACAGCCGTACCTGCTGTTCCCTTACAGATGTGGAAGATGCAAGAAATGTTTGCTTTATGCTTGATATTCCTCATTATGTATTTAACTATAAGGACATATTCAAAAAACAGGTTATAGACCGTTTTATAAAAACATACGAAAACGGCGGTACACCTAATCCTTGTATTGACTGCAATAAGTATCTTAAATTTAATGAGCTTGAAAGACGAATGAAGGAATTGGAGTATGACTATGTGGCAACGGGACATTATGCAATTAAAGAGCGTTCCGGTGACAGATGGATACTTAAAAAAGGTATTGACCTTACTAAGGATCAGAGTTATGTACTTTATGGCATTAAACAGGATCAGCTTGCACATATGCTTTTCCCTTTAGGCTCATTTACAAAAGCACAGGTGCGAGAATTTGCGGAAAAACACGGACTTCAAAATGCACACAAGAGAGAAAGTCAGGATATATGCTTTGTTTCCGGCGGAAAATATACGGACTTTTTAAGACGTTATACGGGACACGACTACAAGCAAGGCGACTTTGTTGACCTTCAGGGACATAAGCTCGGCACTCACAAAGGAATAGTAAACTATACCATAGGTCAGCGAAAAGGCCTTGGCATAGCCTATACGGAACCGCTTTTTGTATGCAGCAAAAATCCTAAAAACAATACAGTCGTTCTCGGAACAGAGGGAGATTTATATTCCGATACACTTACAGCAGACAACATAAACTTTATATCAATAGACAATTTAAAGACACCTATGCGTCTAAAAGCAAGAACCAGATATAACTCCAAAGAACAGGACGCAGTAGTTGAACAAACAGCTGATGACGAAATAATAGTAAAGTTTGACAAACCACAGAGAGCCATATCCAGAGGACAGGCCGTTGTACTTTATGACGGTGATGTGGTAATAGGCGGCGGAACAATAAAGTAATTGATCAAATACAGTTTGAAACCCATAACAAAAATTTGTTATGGGTTTCAAACTGTAGACAAAGTTATTTTATAAAGCGGAATGGTTCGGGAAACGAATGAGTTTCCCGAATGGAATCCGCAGTCGGAATTCATTTCCGATGAGGAAAACAGCAGGTTTCAAGGCTTTTAAGCCGATGGAACCTGTCTGTTTATTCTTCTGTTTGAACAAGTCGAAATCCTGATTTCGACTTAGGTGTCGACTTTGTCGACACCCTCAAACCCATAACAAAAATTTTCTGCCGGAGACTGTAAGCTATCATAGGTTTCATAAAAGCTTTATTTAAACTTTTTCAAAAACCGCTGTTTTAGTAGTTATATTTTTTGTGCTTCGATATAAGAAAAAATACAGCTACCGCCAGACCCATAGCTTCGGCTGCAGGTACGGCAAGCCATACGCCTTCTCTGCCTAAAACCACAGGCAGAACAGTCACTGTTCCAACAAGGAATATAAATGTTCTGGCAAAAGAAATCACAGCCGAAACAAGTCCGTCCGAGAAAGCTGTAAACAGCGAGGAAGCATATATGCTTACACCCATTATTATAAAACTTGCTGCATATATCTTAAATCCATGGAGAGTAAGACTGTACACTCCACTATCAGGCGAAGTAAAGAATTTAAGCACAGAGCCTATGCTTAATATTGATAAAGCAAACATACCCACAGAGCATACAATAATAAATATCATACTGTGGCGGTATATGGATTTAAGCTGTCTGATATCCTGCATGCCGTATTTAAAGCTGATTACAGGTGCAACACCGTTGGCATAGCCAAAAAACACAGAAGTAAACACAAACTGGAAATACATAACTATTGTTATTGCCGCAACACCGTCTTCACCGTAAAACTTCAAAAATTCATAATTAAAAAGAAATGTTGTAACAGCAGTCGCTGTATTGGTAACCATTTCCGACGAGCCGTTAAGCATTGCCCTGATTATTACTTTGAAATTAAAATCAGGCTTAAAAAATTTTACGGAATTATTCTTTGAAAAAGCAAAAAACACTGCTCCGCAAACGGCAACAACAACATGTCCTATTCCCGTTGCCACAGCTGCACCGGCAACACCCATTTTAAGAGGGCCCATAAAAATATAATCAAGCACTATGTTGGTTATTCCTGCCGACATTGTTACAATAAGTCCCAGTCCCGGTCTTCCTGATGTTACAAAAAATATCTGAAACATTGTTTCAAGCAAAAAGAACGGCACAAAAACAGAAAGTAAGCCAAGGTATGTAACACAGTAGCCAAACTGAACTTGGCTTGCACCCATCAAATATACAATAGGTTTTAAAAATACAATACTTAACACAGCAATTATTACTCCCAAAACCGCCGTAAGTATTGTAAGAGCCGTAAGAATTGACCTTGCCTCTTTTTGTCTGCCTTCTCCAAGCTTTTTGGCTATAATGGCACTTCCGCCGGTAGCTATCATAATCGAAAACGCCATTTCAATACTTGTTACGGGATAAACCATATTTGTTGCCGAAAGTGCATCTGTCCCAACAAAGCCGGATATAAACATTCCGTCAATAATGGTATAAAGAGACAAAAAAATCATCATTATCATATTGGGAAATGCAAAAGCGATAAGTGTTTTCATATTAAAATTCTTTGCAAGTGATGTATTCATTTTTTCGTTTCCTCAATAAAAATATCTTCAAATTTATTACAGTAGTATATAAAATTTTCAACAAACTTACTGCTTGTTTTCTCGCCCATGCTTTCAAGAACTTTTTCTTCCATACGGCAGATGCCGTCTAAAATATCATTGGCAAAAATTTTTCCTTCTTCGGTAAATGATATATTTTTTTCTTTTTTGTTTTTCTCACTCTGTTCTATCTTTACATAACCGTTTTTATCTAAATTAACAAGCACCGAATGAACTGTCTGCTTAGGCAGCATCCAGTAAAGACAAATATCCTTCTGTGTGCAGATTTCCAGATCGTTTATTGAATAAAGCACCATAAGCATACCGTAGCTTATACCCTTCAGCTTTGCCCATCTGGCATAAAGCTCCGTAATATGGCTTATGGCAGAGTTCATCTGTTTCATCTGTTTTTTTGCATATGTCTCCATATTTCGACTCCTTTGGTATTATTTAGTACCAAGTATAGTATTATTTCGTACTTTAGTTAAGAAAAATTATAGTTTTAATACTCTGCTGTAAATTTTCAATAAATATAAATTTAGCAAACTGAAAGGCCTTGGGGCTTCACCCCAAACCCTGAAAATTTTTTGAAAAAAATTTAGTAAAACTTTTATCAAAACGCAATTACATTGCGTTTTTCGGGAAAAAATATATTGAATTATTCCAAAAATACCATGGCTCTGCCATGGTATTTTACAAAAGTTTAGGTCAAGCCTTTTCAAAGGCTTGTGGGGTATTGGGGCAATGCCCCAAGGTCTTAGATAAATTTATATTTATCTTTACAGTTTCAAATACATTATAAAATTTGACACTTGCGTTTTTTGGCTGTATAATCAACCGTAGCAGGGGTGCGTTAGAAAATATAACGCTGAGAGAGTCCCATTGAACCTGATACGGGTAATGCCGCCGAAGGGAATGTGTTTAATCGTTTTGTAATTAAAAATATGATTAATAAATCAGCTTTCTCAAAGACACCTGTAGGCGTCTTTTTTTATTTTGAGGAGGTATCTTCCAATGTTAAAATTTGATAATATTTCATTTAAATATGAATCTGATGACTACGAAATGATAAGGAACTTATCGTTTTCGGTCAATGACGGTGAGTTCATATCAATTATAGGTGCCAGCGGCTGCGGAAAAAGCACTATATTCCGTCTTATAAACGGACTGGAAAAACCGGACGGCGGAAAAATATTTATTGACGAAAAACCTATAGAACAACAGAAAAACTACAGCTCGTATATGCCGCAAAGAGACTTGCTTTTCCCTTGGCGTACAATAGAAAAAAATATATGTATTCCCATGGAAATTCAGAATAAAAATAAAAAGGAAATGCACGAAAAAGCAACTGCCATGCTTGATGAGGTCGGTCTTTTAAGCTATAAAAACAAATACCCTCGTGACCTTTCCGGCGGAATGAGACAGCGTGCGTCCTTTGCCAGAACACTTCTTGCCGGTGCAGGACTTCTTCTGCTTGATGAGCCGTTTTCCGCCCTTGATTCACTTACCAGAATAGGGCTTCAGGAATGGCTTTTGCAGGAATGGGAAAAGCACAAAAAAACAATACTTTTTGTTACCCATGACGTTGAGGAGGCAATATTTTTATCTCAGAAAATATTCGTAATAACCGACAGACCTATAACTCATTTTGAGGAATACATTATCCCCCTTGACTATCCGAGAAACAGAGCCGATCTTAAACGTGAGGACATTGTACTTTTGAGAGAAGAACTTATTAAAAAACTAAGACAGGAGGAAGCATAATGGCAAAAAAATGGCCTTCGGTGGCACTTACAATATTCTTAATACTTCTTTGGCAGGTCGCAGCCATGATAATATCGGCAGCGTACATACTTCCGTCACCTATACAGATATTGGTTAAGATTTGGGATTTGAGAAAAAATCTCTTTCTTGTCCAGCTTCCGGCTACTATGTCCGTTACTTTTATAGGTCTTTTAATATCAATAGTTTTCGGCCTTGCACTGGCTGTTATAATGGATTTAAACAAAAAGATTGCCGACGCCGTTTATCCTATAGTAATAGCGTCACAGACAATACCCACAACTGCCATAGCACCGTTATTTGTACTATGGTTCGGCTACAGCATATGGAGCAGAGTTTTGGTTACAATACTTATTACCTTCTTTCCTATTACAATAACCGTTTATGACGGTTTTCGTTCTACCAAAAGAGAGATGGAAGAACTCCTTATTACATACGGTGCAAGAAAAACCGATATTTTCTTTAAACTGAAAATACCTTCTGCCCTGCCTTATTTCTTTTCGGCAATAAAAATGGCAATACCGTTAAGCGTTATCGGTGCGGCTATAGCCGAATGGCTGGGGGCTCAAAGCGGACTTGGATATTTCAGCAAACGAATGATGACGCAGCTTGACGGAGCCGGTGTATTTGCACCTATAGTATTATTATCCGTAACAGCCATGGTTGCCGTTGCAATAGTGGGAATACTGGAAGAAAAATGTATTAAATGGAGAAAGGATATTTAAATTTGAAAAACATATTATTTAAGTTCAGAATATTTATATACTGCTTTATAGGCGTAATATTCGGAAGCTGTCTCGGAGCATATATTGACTACGTAAGACACCCGGAGCTTTATGTATCCTCGCCGTGGTACAGTTCTGTTTTATACCGTGGCAAAATAGGACTTATCGGTGTAGGTATAGTTGCCGTAATAAGCATATACCTTTATATAAGCAGCCGTGTAAAGAAATCTTACCGTGAAGAAAAAGAAAAAATGAAAAAGTAAAGATACTTTGGTTTTGATTAAAACCATAAAAAGCCATTAAAACAGATTATGTTTTAATGGCTTTTTTAAATTTTAAGAAGATATTGCCGTTAATAAGCCGTCCCTGAAATTTAAGGTGGCAAACCGCAGGTTTGACGGAATGGTTTTAAAGCCTTCTCCCCAGTGGAGAAGGTGTCACGCAGTGACGGATGAGGGGAATTTTGTTTTATATAAAGTCGAAATAAAACGATTTAAATTAAATTTTTCCTCAATAGGAAAGTGGATATTGCAGGAACTTTTTTAAAAAAGTTCCCTGCATCTTCAAAAATCTCTTTAAGACCGCACATTCCATGTGCCTGTGGAAATAGGCTATACAATGTTTACGGCAACAGATACAGGATTTACGGTTTAAAAGCAACACAAAAGAGATTTTATTCAACAAAATTTGAGAAAATAAAAATCTTAATAACATAACTTATAATTTTGTTCCGAAAAACGCAATGTAATTGCGTTTTACCAAAAGTTTTACTAAATTTTTTTCAAAAAATTTTCAGGGTTTGGGGTGAAACCCCAAGGTCTTTATTTTTTTCACACAGTTTTCACATTTCAGTCATACCCAACACAAAGTTGTAATTTAATATCTAAATTAAAGAGAGAATATTAAATATTGATTTTTAAGCGAGGTATGAATATGAAAGGACGAAAAAAGATTATTATTGCCGTTATTGCGGCAGTGGCAGTTCTGTCTTCTGTGTTTGTATATGCCAACACAAAGAAAAGCAAAAAAGTAAAGGCTATGCCTGTTATACCTTCCACAACAGAGGTACAGACAGGTGATATTCAGCAGAGAGTTACTGCCTCCGGCACAGTACAGGCAGCAGACGAACACTCTATATTTATAGAACTTTCCCAAGAAGTAAAAGAAGTATATGCCGAGGTTGGCGACTATGTGGAAGAAGGCCAGCTTCTGGTTACATACGATATTGCCGATGACAAAACAGACCTTGAAAACAAAGTAAAATCCGCACAGATAAGTCTTGATAATGCAAATATAGAGCTTTCAAGCCTTACAACTCCGGCAGACGGCACAGAGCTTCTTGACCTTAAAACAAAGGTTGTTAATGCCGAGCAGACTCTTACAGACGCAAAAAAGGCTCTTTCCGATAACGAAGAAGATATTTCCGATGCAAAAAGCGATTTGGATTATGCTTCAAATATGCTTTCCATGGGCGGCATAAGCCAGAGCGACTATGACGATGCCGAAAAGAAATACAACGACCTTGTTAAAAACAAAGAAACCCTTGAAAGCAATATAAAATCAGCCGAGCTTAACCTTGAAACGGCAAATCTTAATCTTGAAAACGGTCAGAACAGACTTAACGACTCATCTACGCTTAACAGCTACAAAAAACAGCTTAATACAATAGAAACAGCCAAAATGAACCTTTCTCAGGCACAGGATAATTTATCAAAACTTACCCAGGCAACATACAGCCCTATAAGCGGAACGGTAATAGAAAGCAGTGCCGTAGAAGGTCAGATGCTTACGGACTCAACAGCCATTATGAAAATCGCAGACCTTACAAACCTTGATGTACTGGCATATGTAAGTGAATACGATATTGCAAAAATAGCTGTAGGACAGGAAGTCGAGCTTACTTCCGACGGTATTGAAGATACGGTTTATCACGGCACAGTAACAAAAATAGAGCCTACGGCAGAAAGCCAAGGCACAATAAGCGGAAGCGAAACTGTAGTGCCTGTTCTTGTCCATTTAACAGACAATGATAACCTTGTTAAGCCGGGAATGGAGTTTGACATGGAATTTATAACCGTAGACCTTACAGACACAGACTATATCCCTATATCGGCCGTAATGAAGGATACGGAAAAGGACAGCTATTATGTTTTTGTCGTAAACGATGATGACACGTTGGAAAAACGTACCGTTGAGGTCGGTGTAAGCAGTGATATGTATATGGAACTTATAAGCGGTATTGAAAAAGGCAAAAAAATAGTCGAAAGTCCAGACTCCGAAATGAAAGAAGGCACAAAGCTTTCCGATTATGCTTCCATGCCTTCCCAGAACAATTCCTCCGACCAAGCTTCCGATCAGAACAGTATACTTGACAGCTTAACGGGCGGCTCCGGCGGAAATGCTCCTCAGGGCGGAGGCGGCATGGGCGGCGGCCCTGGCGGTGGAGGTCCTTCCGGTGGCGGTATGGGAGGAGGTCCGAAATAAAAATGAATCTTCTTACACTTGAGAACATATGCAAAAAATATAATCAAGGCGAGCTTGCCGTTATGGCTTTGAAAAATATAAATCTTACAATACAAAAAGGTGAGTTTGTATCCATAATGGGAACAAGCGGTTCCGGAAAAAGCACCATGATGAATATTCTCGGCTGTCTTGACCACCCGACGGAAGGACACTATTTTATAGAAAACGAGGACGTTGCAGGTTTTAACGAGAGCAGACTGGCAGAAGTGCGGAACAAAAAAATAGGCTTTGTTTTCCAGTCATTTAACCTTCTGCCGAAACTTTCGTCTGTGGAAAATGTGGAGCTGCCTATGGTTTATGCCGGCGTAGGCAGAAAAATAAGACGTCAGAAAGCCATCGACGCCCTTACAAAAGTCGGTCTTGAAAAACGAATACACCACAAACCAAACGAGCTTTCCGGCGGTCAGCGGCAGAGAGTGGCAATAGCAAGGGCATTGGTAAACGATCCGTCAATACTTATGGCAGACGAACCTACGGGAAATCTTGACACAAAATCAACTTATGAAATTATGGATATATTCCAGAAGCTTAATGACGAAGGAACAACTGTTGTAATGGTTACCCATGAGCCAGATGTGGCACAGTTTACAAAAAGGATTGTTGTTTTCAGGGACGGAAATATCATAAGCGACAATCCCGTTGAAAATCGAACTTTCGGAAATAAGGAGGACTGACATTGAATATTGCGGAATGTATAAAATCCTCGTTCTTTAACGTATTTTCAAACAAAATGCGAACCTTCCTTACTATGCTTGGCATAATAATAGGTATTGCCAGCGTAATGGTTATAGTTGCCATAGGAAACGGCTCCCAGGCGGCTATGGAAAAGGAATTTGAAAGTTTCGGCACAGGCACTTTGCAAGTAAGCCTTGTAAGCTCCAGAGACATTGACACACGTGACCTGCTTACAATGGACGATTACTATATGCTAAAAGACCTTGACGGAATAGAATATATATCTCCCACCTACTCCGGTTCAAACGCATACGTAAAGCTCCTTGACCCTACGGAAACCAACTCTGCATCAATAACAGGTGCAACAGCCGATTACAAATATATAAATAACGACAACATTCTTTACGGAAGATATATTTCCGACAATGACGTTGAAATGAGAAACAACGTCTGTGTAATTCAGAATACTACGGCACAGAAGGTTTTCGGCTATTGTTCCGATGACGTAATAGGTCAGAAAATAAAAATAAAATCCTGGAAAGGCACAACAAAACTTACCGTAGTGGGAATTACGGAAAACACGGATTCTTCATCTTCAACCTACAGTGACGAATATCCCGAAAGCATTGTTATGCCTATTACCACCTGCATGAAGGTATTTACAGGTTCAAGCATAGGCGGAATATCCGTTGTTCTGGAAGATGCGTCACAGATCGAAATTATGCAGGAGAAAATAATATCCGCCCTTGAGGATTTTCACTCCAACAGCGACAAATATTATATTCAGGACAGCACCGACATGGTTGAATCCATTAACTCCATACTTTCATACGTTACTCTTTTCATAAGCTTTGTTGCGGCAATATCCCTTCTGGTAGGCGGTATAGGCGTTATGAACATTATGATGGTTACGGTTACGGAAAGAACAAGGGAAATAGGTATACGAAAAGCCATAGGTGCAAAGAACAAAGATATACGAATACAGTTTATAACGGAAGCCGTAATACTTACGGGCATGGGCGGTTTAAGCGGTCTTGCCGTAGGCTATATAGGTGCTTTGATAGTAGGAAACCTTGTTGGAATTACTCCTGTAATGAGCATAACGGCCGTTGTGGGAGCAGTTGGAATATCAATGCTTATAGGTATTATTTTCGGTGTAGCACCGGCAAACAAAGCCGCATTGCTTGACCCTATAGAAGCCTTGAGATTTGAATAAAAAAGGAAGTGAAAAAAATGAAAAAAACATATACCGCACTTTTACTTGCATTTGTTACCGTTTTTTCGCCAATATCGTCATATGCGGCACAGACCGAAACAACGGCGGAAACAACAACCCTATCACAGACGGATTTGACCGAAAGCTACAGCACTTTAATATCATCGGTATATAATAATGAGCTGGAAACACTTACTTATGAAGAAGCCGAGGAAAAGACACTGAGAAACAATTCCACATTAAAAAATCTTTCTGCAAGCATGAAACTTGCGGAAAGTAATCTTGATTTAAGCTATACGGAAACTTCGGCAGATTCGGGAACGGATTTTTCAAACCTCATAAGCTTTTTAAACTCAAAGGCAAGCTATGAAAACAGCGAACTTTCAAAGGTTGCACAGGAGGAAAGCATAAAACATTCTCTTAAAGAGTCTTATATAAATATGATTAAAACACAAAGGGAAATTTCTCTCGGCGAACTTCAGCTTGAGACAGACAAAATGAACCTTGATATATCAAAGGCAAAGCTGAAGGCTGGAAAGATTTCCCAAAGCGAATACGACAGCCTTGAATTAAGCTACAATACCGAAAAAGAACAGCTTGAAACAAAGAAAGAAAATCTTGAGCTTAATTATGTGTCACTCAATATACTAATGGGAACCGATACAACAAAACGATACAATTTCGTTATGCCTGCCGTATACGAACCATTTGAGCTTGACATACCTGTGGAAAGCTATATAAATTCCAAAACAGCAGAAAGCAACTCCGTTATACAGGCAAAGAAAAGCTACGAAAGCACAAAGCAGACATCAAAACTTACATATGCAACAAGTTCTGCCGTAAACGGTTACCAGTCGGAACAAAACAGCCTTAATTCCGCCCAAATGAGTTATGAGGACACAAAAGACAAAGTATACGAAAGCCTTTACAACAAATACAACTCTATAATGGAAAACGAGAAAAACTATACTTCCGCCTTGGAGGAACTTAAACTTTTGCAGTCGGATTTTATGCGGACACAAGTAAAATACCTTAACGGAAAAGTATCTAAATACGAGCTTATATCGGCACAATATAAATTAGCCGAAAAAGAAAACTCACTTTTAAACAGCGTATACGAGCATATGCTTTTAAAAGAAGAACTGACAAACACCGATTTGATGTAAAAGAAAAAACCGTGGGACTCTGTCCCACACCCTGTTCGCTTTTGAAAAAGCGAAACCAAAACTTTTATTAAAATGCAATTACATTGCATTTTTCTTAAAAAAATTATAAGTTGTGTTATTGAGATTTTGATTTTTTAAAACTTTATCGAACAAAATCTTCTTTGCATTGCTTTTTGCCGTCCCTGAAAGGGAAGGTGTCACGAAGTGACGGAATAGTTAGTCTTCCCCTCGGTGGGGAAGATGTCACGTAAGTGACAGATGAGGGGAAAAATAACGTAAAGATAATCAAGATTTACCCCTCATCCGCTTCGCTTTGCTCAGCACCTTCTCCTGAGAGAAGGCTTTAAAACCCTTCCGTCAAACCTGCGGTTTGCCACATTTTATAGTTAACGAAAAGCCTATGACTGCGTCATAGACTTGAGGGTGTCGACAAAGTCGACACCTAAGTCGAAATCAGGATTTCGACTTGTTCAAACAGAAGAATAAACAGACAGGTTCCATCGGCTTAAAAGCCTTGAAACCTGCTGTTTTCCTCGTCGGAAATGAATTCCGACTGCGGATTCCATTCGGGAAACCCATTCGTTTCCCGAACCCTTCCGCTTTATAAAATAACTTTGTCTACAGTCTGAAGCCTATGACTACGTCATAGGCTTTAATAAAAGTTTTACTCAATTTTTTTCAAAAAATTGCAGAGTTTGAGACAGAGTCTCAAGGTCTTTTATATTCCGTTCATTTTTTCTGTTATGTTTTTGAGGAATACGTTTTCATTCTCCACTGCGGTGTTAAGGTAGTTTTTCTGGTTTTCCAATGCTTTTTCAAGTACGGATATAACCTCTGTATAATCTGTGTTTTCGTTTCCGTAATTTTCTTTGAGGAAAGCTATTACATCATACAGGTTTTCACCCGGATTTAATATAAGTCCTTCGCCCCATGTTCCTACGGCATTATCACGTATTCTCTTTGACTGGAAATCAAAAGCCTCTTTTTCAAACTCATATGCATACCAGTTATAGTCTACACCGGAAAGGCACTCGTCATATGCATAATCTCCGTCACCGTCTTTAAGTGCTTTGATTGCTTCTTCAAGAGTGGCTATATTGTTCTGGCTCTGTTCCGTAGGGAACACTATTTCCGTTTCCCATGTAAATGACACAAGGTTCTGTCTCATTTCTTTGAATATTTCATAAAGTTTTTTGTTATATTCCGCACTGTTTTCGATGCCGTCTTTATTATACTGTGCTGTTTTTGCATCAAGCTTTTCGGCAGCTTCTTTTGCTTTTTCGAGAGATGCAAATATTTCGCTGTCGGCAGGTATTACATTTGTATCAAGGCTTTCTTCAAGAGCATTTATTTCGGCTGTAAAATTCATAGGTCTTACGGCTGTATTGTCAAGGTCAAAAAGAAGTGTTGTAAATATCTCATGCACCATTTTGAACACTTCCGGATTAAAGCCGTAAAGCTTGCTGTCCATAGTGGAATGGTATATATTCTGGTCATAGCTGCTGTCCTCAAATTCAACATCGCTTGCAACTATAGCCGGAACACCTGCCTGTGAATATGAGAAATCCTCTGTTCCCGTTGATGTAGGGGATTTTACAATTACGCTGTAATCAGGATACTTTTTAATTACATCACTTATTGCTTCTTCCGTATAATCCCTAAGCTCCGTAACAGTTGCAAGGGCATAGTCCTTCTGTCCTGTGATGGCATACATTCCGTCTATGTTAAGAAGTGCAAATGCGTCTTCTGCCCATTCAGGGTGAACATTTGTTATCTGCTCATAAGCACCCTTTGCCCAGTCATATTCAACACCGCTTTTGCCCCATTCTTCCGCACCGTGGAAAACGAAACGTATTGTTTTCTCCGGCTTATATCCGCTGTCGATTACAGCCTTTGCAATACCCATTGCAGTTGCCGCACCGGAAGCGTCATCAAAGGCAGAATGGAAATATCCGTCATAGTGGGCAATAATCATTATTGTTTCATCTGATTTTCCCGGTATTTCGCCCCAAAGGTTCTGTGATGAGCCGTCTTTTGTAACTACGCTCTTTACATCAAGCTTAACTTTAGCTGCACCGTTGTTTTCGTCTATAAGTTTTTTAAGCTTTTCAAAGCCTTCCTTGTTTGTTCCGAGAGCAGGTGCGTAGTCGGGACCGCATATGTCCTGAACACCTATTGTTGTATCGTCACACTGTGCATATCCGCTGTTATTATAGGCAACTACAGCCTTAGCACCTTTAAGGTATGCCTGATAAGCCGGATGATTAATCCACCAGTCGTTATGCTGGTCTATTTCTATAAGCACAAGTTTGTCTTTAACATCCAAGTCCTTTAAATCATCGGCAGTGCCTCTGCCGCCGTAAACTATTTCCGTATCCTCCATATCGCTTACAAGAGTTGTTGCATAGCCGCCGAGAGAAATATATTCGTCATCGGATATATAAACCCTTGCTTTTTCAAAGCTCCATGTATCGGCTGTAAATTTGTCCTCTGTTACGTTTGAAAGACCTATTTCCTTCATAGTATTGAAAAGATAGTCTGCCGCCTGTCTTTCTGCCTTTGAGCCGGAGCTTCTGTTGCCTACATCCGGATTATCGCCCAAAGATGCAAGCTTATCCATTACGGTTTCCGAAAATTTTGTATCAATGGAATTTAAAATAATATTTCCGTTATCGTTATTTACAGACAAAACTTCTTCTGTTTTGTCTTTTGACGGCATTACCTGAGCAGTTTCAGCGGTTTTGAGAACCTGATTAGGGAAAATAAGGTTCGGGTTTTCGATATTGTTAATTTCAGCCAAAACCTGATATGTAGTATTAAAGTTTTTGGCTATGGAACAGAGAGTGTCACCTTTTTTAACCACATAGTCCTGTGCCATAACAGATGCTGCTGCTGTTGATGTTATAATGGCACCGCTTAAAATTACAGAGATAAATTTTCTTTTCAATTACTTTCTTTGCCTCCTTAAAAATAAAAAAATATAGTTTTATATTAATGCCTTTAAAGGACATTTACTAACCTCGGAAAAGACTTATTTATTGCATTTTAAATCAAAAATTCAGTATTTATAAACTTACGGAACAATTCAGCCGAATTAGTTTATAATTACTAAACAAATTATAAAAAATTTCAAACTTTTATTTTCTCGTTTACTAATACTAAACTTATAAATTACCTAAAATAAACACGAAATATTATATCAGTATTTCCCGAAATTGCAATATATTTTTGAATATTTTATTAATAAATTTATTTTTTGGTTAAAATTTTGCATAAAAATGCAAAATCTTGAGACTCTGTCTCAAACTCTGCAAACCTTTGAAAAGGTTTGATCTAAACTTTTAGTAAAATACCGTGACAAGTCACGGTATTTTGAAATTAAATATAAATTTACTGTTAAAAGTCCTTCCGTTAACATCTTTCTTTTCGTTGACAACTTATCAGCTGTAAAATTTTATTTTAAATTAAAAAAAGCCACTAAACATTTTATTTTAATGGCTTTTAAAGTTTGCATTTTTTGTAAATCCAAATATTTTATTACTCTACGCTTTCGACTACTTTCATAATCTCGCTTTCGCTTATGCCATAGGATATGCTTACGGAATATGCATAATCCCCTTTTGTCCAGACGGCAAGAGTATATTCTCCGTCGGTTCCTTTTATTGTTACATCTGTATTATCAAATGAAACTGTTTTTTCTGCAGCGTATTCATTATAATTTCCCGAAACATCACCGTCTTTCGCCAATCCTTTGCGATAGGAAAGAGTCTTGTCTCCGTTTTCAAAATCAATCTCACCTATCTCATTCCAAATGCTTGTATATGTTACGCTGTCTGCCTCAAAAGGAATATACTGCGGTACATTTGTTTCAAATCCAAGCATATCCGAAAGTTCTGCCGCAGAACCGACTTCAATAATCTGGTTTGTTCCCTGAACAATATCGTTGCCGGCAGGCTTTTCAATTATTTTCTGCACAGTTAAAACTCCCACTGCCGCAATAACAAGGCAGGCAGCCAAAGGCACAATACGTTTATAGAAATTATTTTTCTTTTTATTAAAATCCGTATTTTCTATATTTTTAACTATTCTTTGGTGCATATCTTCGGTAACGAATACCCTCTCCATAACTTCATCGTATTTTTTACTCAAAATCATATGCCTCCTTTAATACGGATTTTAATTTCTGTCGTCCCCTGCTTAGATTTGACCTTACGGTGGACTCGTTTTTACCAAGTATTTCGGCAATTTCCGATGTTGAATATCCTTCGTAATAAAACAGATGTATTGCTTCTCTGTAGTTTGGTTCAAGCATTTTTACTGCATCCCATACAAAAGACAGGTCTGTACGGTTTTCTTCCATAAGCTCGTCACTAAGTTCGTCTGACATACGTATTTTGTTGTATTGTATACGGTTTTTGCTTAAATTGGCACAAACTTTCATAAGCCACGCTTTTTTATGATTTTCGTTTTCAAAATCAGGTGATTTTTCTATGTATTTGATAATTGTGTCCTGAAGTATTTCTTCTGCGTCACTCATATTTTTTACATAGGAATATGCCAGTCTTAGAATACTGTTTCCGTATATATTCAGAACTTCTTCCGCAACAGCATTTGCTCTTTGTTTTTCTGTATTTTCTCCCAGAAGTGAAATGGCAAAAGCTATTATATTATTTACTTTTTTATGCAGAAAATACCGTAACTTTGTCAAATCGTTTTCCAAGGCAATACAGCAGTTCATTTTTTGTTTTCCTCCCCAAACAGATTAATCCATACTGTTAATTATATTCTTTACTATATCAATATCAAGTCCGTCACCATCGGCATATACAGAATATGAATATTCGCCTTTTGTCCATACGGCAGAACCGATTTTGTTATTTTCTCCTCTTAAAGTTACGTCACAGCCATTGATTTTTTCTTTGTTTATATTTTTATAAACATTGTAATCTCCGCTTATGTCGTCACTTCCCTTTGCTTTTCTTACGCATACCTCGTTATTGTCATTGCTGTATATTACCTGTATAAGCTCATTGCTTATTACACTTATATCTTTGTTTTCAAAGCCCTTTACTTCCTCCGGAACTTTAAAATCAAAGCCTACAGCTTTCTGTGCTTCTTCAAGAGTATTATACTCAACTATAGGATTCGGAATCTGTGTCGTTTCGCCTTCCGCACCGTTATTTTCTTTATTATCCGTTGAAATTTTAAAGTCTATTTTGTTGTTTTCCGATACGGCACTGCCGTTGCCTAAAAGCACATCAAATAGTTTAACAGGCACATACATAGTTCCGTTGGATATATACGGAGCCTGACCCAGTGAGAACGGTGCTGTCATGCCTACAGCCCCTTCTATGCTTGTTACGGCAAAATATTCGTCTTTGCCTACAGTTATTTCTGTATGCATCTTACCGTTATCCAGAACAGCGGCTTTGCCGTTCCAAGTTACAGTAAAACCGAGAGCCTCTGCCGTTGCTCTCAAAGGTGTCATAAGGCAGGCTTTTACATTGGTTTCTTTTCCGTCTTTGTATATGGAATAGATACCGTCAAAAGCCGTTGTTTCTGTTGTCTGCTGTGAAATAAGCGGTGTTTCGTTTGTAACCATCGCTTTTGTCTCTGCCGCACAGGCGGTAAAAACGGTTGTGCCTACCAAAATCATTGATAAAACAGGTACTATAAATTTTTTCATAATAAAAACATTCCTTTCTGATACAGTTATTAATTAAATTACAGTTGTCTTAAATGCTTTCACTTATAATACAGCCGAAGAAGAAAAAATGTTGCAGAAATTTCAAAAAATTTTTAACACTGTCCTTCAACTTGAACTTTTACTCGTATGCGTTTTTTTCTGCAATTTCATTTATTTTCCGATTAAAAAATAAATAGACAAATATTTGCATTTGTTATATACTTTTAACAGTTATTGATTAAAATTAGATATTTTTGCCGAATTGAGTAGGCCGTCAGCAAGTTCCTTTTTACAAGGATTAATAGATAAATCGGTGTAAATCCGATACTATCCCGTAACTGTGATAATGAGCTTTAAAAAATTTATGTCACTGGATATTTTTCATCCGGGAAGGCTTTTTAAAGCGTTGAATTTAAGTCAGGAGAACTGCTTGCAGATGTTTTTATGGTTCTTACGAGTGATAAGGAGCAGGCTTTTTTGTTGTGCAAAAAACCATGTCTTTATTCGTAAGACATGGTTTTTATTGTATTGGAAAAGAGGGCTTTTAATTGGACAAGAAGAAATTTATAAAACGGCTGTTGCAGATTATTGTTGTGCTTTTCGGTATAAGCTTTTTTACATTTGCTCTTACCTATCTTTCGCCCGGAGACCCGGCAGAGATAATGCTTTCGGAATGTGGAAACATCCCCACTGCCGAACTTCTTGCACAGACACGGCATGAGCTTGGGCTTGATTTACCGTTTCATTTGCAATATTTAAACTGGCTTAAAGGTGTGCTTACAGGCAATATGGGAATGTCGTATTCAACAAAAGTGCCTGTTGTAACAAAACTTGTTTCATGCTTTTTCCCAACACTTAAACTGGCAGTTTCTTCCCTTATAATAATGATTGTTCTGTCAGTCCCTCTTGGTATATGGTCTGCCGTAAAGCAGAATAAATGGCAGGACTATTTCGTCCGTGGAATTACGTTTATAGGTGTTTCGGTACCGAGCTTCTGGCTTGGACTTATATTCCTGAGTATTTTCGGTGTAAATCTCCACTGGGTTCCCGTTGCCGGCGGAACAACAGATATTAAAGGTCTTATACTTCCCTCTGTAACTCTTGCCATTGCCATGTCGGCTAAATATACAAGGCAGGTAAGAGCAGCCGTTCTTGATGAGCTTAAACAAGACTATGTAACAGGTGCAAGAATGAGAGGCGAAAAGGAAATAAGTATTCTCTTTAAAGAAGTTCTGCCTAACGTAATGCTGCCACTGGTTACACTTCTCGGTTTGTCCCTTGGCAGTCTTTTGGGCGGTACTGCCGTAGTGGAAATAATATACAACTGGCCGGGAATGGGAAACATGGCTGTAAAAGCAATATCATGCAGAGACTATCCTCTTGTTCAGGGATATGTACTATGGATTGCACTTTTATATATGGTTATAAATCTTATTGTAGATTTATCATATAAATATCTTGACCCAAGACTGAAGGAGGAAAAGTAAATGAAGGTCATAAAATTTTTAAAAACACACAAGCAGTTTACTGTTTTCTCTTTTCTTGCTGTTTTAATAGTTCTTACGGCTGTTTTTGCCCCTGTAATAGCACCGAGAAACCCTCTTTATGCCGTAATGAACGACTCACTTAAAGCTCCGTGTGCGGAATACATATGCGGAGCGGACAAGCTTGGGCGAGACGTTCTCTCCAGAGTAATTTTCGGTACAAGAAGTTCTCTTACCATGACATTAAGCCTTGTGGCCGTTGTATTTGTTGTGGGAACTTCCCTTGGTGTAATATCGGGCTTTTTCGGCGGAGCAGTTGACGAAATAATAATGCGTATTTCCGATATGATGATTTCTTTTCCGGGTCTTGTGCTTGCCATAGCCATAGCCGGTCTTTTAGGCCCAAACATGGTAAACGCCGTTCTTGCCATAGCCGCAGTAAGCTGGACAAAGTATGCCCGTCTTTCCCGAAGTCTGGTTATCAAGGTTAAAAACAGTGTTTTTATAGAGGCGGCTGTTTTGAGCGGAACAAAGACACACAATATTATTTTAAGACACATACTGCCTAATATAATATCCACAATGATAATTACGGCGGCATCTGACATAGGTACAATGATGCTGGAGCTTGCCTCTCTTTCTTTCCTCGGTTTCGGTGCACAGGCACCTACACCGGAATGGGGACTTATGCTTAACGAAGGAAGGGCATATATTTCAAAAGCACCTTGGCTTATGATTTATCCCGGAATTGCAATAGTAATAGTTGTAGTTGTTTTCAATATGCTTGGCGACAGTATACGAGATATTTTAGACCCTAAGCATGAAAATTAAAAAATATATCTTTTTAAAGAAAGGAAGAATGTTATGAAATTAAAATCTTTGAAAACCATACTTAAAATTTCTGTCAGCTCAGTGCTTGCTCTTTCCATGCTTGCCGGCTGCGGAGGTTCATCATCTTCTCAGCCTTCATCAGGCTCCGAGACGGCTTCTGTTTCTTCTGCCGAACCTAAACAAGGCGGAGAAATAACAATAGGCGTAACAAGCTTTGCCGATACACTTGAGCCTACGGAACAGTATTTCAGCTGGGTTGTTTCACGTTACGGTGTAGGTGAATGTCTTGTAAAGTTCGATGAAAACGGCGAAATGACACCTGCCCTTGCGGAAAGCTGGGATAACAGCGAGGACGGTTTAACATGGACTTTTAAAATAAGACAGGGTGTTAAATTCTCAAACGGTGACGAAATGACACCTGAGCTTGTAAAAGCGTCTATAGAGCGTACAGCAGCCAAAAGCAACAGGGTTGCGGAATTCTTCGACTTAAAGAGCATTGATGTTGACGGAGACAATCTTATTTTCAATTTAAACAGACCTTGTGCCAATATGGCAGGCAGCCTTGCAGACCCGCTTTTCCTTATAGTTGATACAAATGTCGATGACTCCACATTTGCAATGAACGGCCCTGTTTGTACCGGCCCTTATAAGGTAGAATCATTCAGCCCTACAGACAGCTGTGTTGTTGTAAGAAACGAATATTACTGGAACGGCGAAGTTCCTCTTGATAAAGTAACATTAAAATGTATTGATGACCAGACAACACGTTCAATGGCTCTCCAGACAAACGAAATACAGATTGCATATAATTTAAAAACAGAAAACCTTGCGGACTTTGAAGGAAACGACAATGTAAATATTCAGAAGCTTGAATCCCTCCGTTCTACATATGCATTTATGAACGAAAACGGTGCTTTGGGTGATATTAAACTCCGTCAGGCACTTCTCCGCGGACTTGATAAAGATACATACTGCAATGTTCTTCTCGAAGGCGGTGCAACACCGGGAAAGGCTCCTGTTCCTCCTACACTTGATTTCGGTTTTGACGAATTAAATGACGAAAACGCTTATAATCCCGACAGTGCAAAGGAGATTCTTGCAGAGGCAGGATATAAAGATATAAACAACGACGGCTTTGTTGAAAAACCTGACGGAAGTGAACTTAATCTTAATTTTGTTATATATACAAGCCGTGAGGAGCTTAACGTATATGCACAGGCTGCACAGGCAAGTCTTAAAGAAATAGGAATAAAAGTAACTTTAAATACCGTAAGCTACGAAACACTTCTTGATACAAGAGATTCCGGAAAATATGACTTATTAATCTGGAACGTACTTGTTGCAAACACAGGTGATCCCGAAAACTACCTTAGAGAAAACTGGTATTCAAAATCCGCAAACAATACAACAGGCTACAGCAATCCGGAGGTAGACAGCCTTCTTGACGAGCTTTCTCAGACTTTTGACGAAGAAGAAAGAAAAACCATTATAGAAAAAATACAGCAGGATATTATTGATGATGCGGCAACTGTTTTCTTCGGTTATGAAACAACTTATCTTTTCTCATCAAAATCCGTTACAGGTGTAACAATGTATCCTATGGATTACTACTGGCTTACAAAGGACGTAGCCCTTACAGAATAAAGGTGGCAGACATATGCTTGAAATTAAAGACCTTTCAATTAGATACGGCAAAGAACGCAACATTATAGAAAACTTTTCCCTTACCGTAAACAAAGGTGAGATTGTAACTATAGCAGGCGAAAGCGGCAGCGGAAAAACAACGGTAATACGTGCCGTTATGGGTGCTTTGCCTTCCGGCGGAAAAGTAACGGGAGGAAGTATAATTTTTGACGGTGAGAGCCTTCTCGACTATACCGTTTCACAATGGAGAAAATTAAGAGGAACAAATATTTCAATGATTTTTCAGGACTGTGGTGCGGCATTAAACCCGATACAGAAAATAGGAACCCAGTATGTACGCTATATTCGCCTTCACAGCAGTATGAGTAAAGAAGAAGCTTGGAAACTGGCTTGCGAAAAGCTCAAAAGCGTAAATCTTTACGATGCGGAAAGCATTATGGAAAGCTTCCCACATCAGCTTTCCGGTGGAATGAGACAAAGGGTAGGCATAGCAATGGCCGTTACATTTGATACAAAACTGCTTCTTGCCGATGAGCCTACCAGTGCATTAGATGTTACAACACAGGCACAGATAGTAAAACAGCTTATGGCACTGAGAGACGAAAAACAGACTTCTATTATTATTGTTACCCATAACATAGGCGTTGCCGCATATATGTCCGACAAAATAGTTGTTATGCAAAAAGGCAAGGCAGTTGACTTTGGCACCAGAGATGAAGTAATAAATAATCCAACAAGTGATTATACGAAAAAGCTTTTATCTTCCGTACCGGAAATGGAGGGAAAGAGATTTGTGTAACAAAAACGATTTGGTAATGGAAATTAAACACCTATCAAAGCATTTCCCGTCAGCTCACGGAAAAACACTTATTGCCTGCAACGATATTAACTTAGATATATATAAAGGAAGAACACTCGGTGTTGTAGGTGAAAGCGGCTGCGGAAAGTCAACTCTTGTAAGAATGATAACCCAGCTTGAAAAGCCTACATCAGGTGAAATTCTGTATAACGGCAAGAATATTGCCGATTTTAATAAAGCCGAAAAATGGGAACACAGAAAAAATGTACAGATGGTTTTTCAGGACCCGTCGGCAGCCTTTAATCCAAAAATGAAAATTAAGGATATTGTTACGGAGCCACTTTTAAACTACGGAACAATAAGCCGAAATGATGTTGAAAATAAAGCTTCCGAGCTTCTTAAATCTGTTGATTTGCCTGAAGAATTTATATACAGATACCCCCACAGCCTAAGCGGAGGACAAAGGCAAAGGGTAGCTATAGCAAGAGCAATAGCACTTAATCCGCAGATACTTGTATGTGACGAGGCAACATCGGCATTGGACGTTTCTGTTCAGGATACAATTATAGAGCTGCTTGTAAACATACAAAAAAAGAATAATACGGCAATGATTTTTATTTGCCACGACATTGCTCTTATTCGTTCCTTTGCACACGATATAGCTGTAATGTACCTTGGCAATGTGGTCGAACTTATTCCTGCAAAAAAAGCAGCACAAGACGCAATTCACCCATACACACGGTCACTTATTAATGCACAGTTTTCCCTTAACATATCCCAAAGCGATACTATAGAAACTTTAAAAGGTGATATACCTTCGCCTCTTAATATGCCTAAAGGATGCCCGTTTTCAAGCAGATGCCATAAGTGCAGTGATGTATGCAGAGATAAAAAGCCTGAGTTAAAGAAAATAGGCGAAGGGCATTTTGTTGCCTGCCATTTGGTATAAATTATGTTAAAAGATAAATATAAATTTATCGGACTGATTAAAACCGTGGACTCCGTCCACACCTGTGAGCCTTTGAAAAGGCTCAAGCGAAACTTTTAGTAAAATACCGTGACAAAGTCACGGTATTTTGGGACTAAGTATTAAATTGCCAATAATAAGCCGTCCCTGAAAGGGAAGGTGGCAAACCGAAGGTTTAACGGAAGGGTTTTAAAGCCTTCTCCTTTGGAGAAGGTGTTGAGCGAAGCGAAACGGATGAGGGGTAAATCCTTTAATCAAAGTTTTAATAAAAAGAATTAAATTTAATTTTTTCCAAATGGAAAAGTGGGATTTGCAGGAACTTTTTTAAAAAAGTTCCCTGCACCTTCAAAAATCTCTTTAAGACCGCACATTCCATGTGCCTCCGGAAATAGGCTATGCAATGTTTAGGGCAACAGATACAGGATTTACATTTTAAAATCAATGCAAGAGAGATTTTATTCGATAAAGATTTAGAAAATCAAATCTCAATAACACAACTTATAATTTTGTTCCGAAAAACGCAATGTAATTGCGTTTTGATAAAAGTTTTACTCGATTTTTTTCAAAAAATCGTGGGGTATTGGGGCAACGCCACAAGGTCTTTCAGTTTGATAAATTTTTATTTTTAATACTCAACTATCAGTTTTCTGCAGTTATCACATTTGAAAGCTGTCTGCCAATTCCTCTCATACATTGCGTCCGACACTTTTGGAGAAACTAAAACGGCTCCGGCATTTTTCATGCTTTTATACGTATATATCCAAGAAGTTTTACAGCCTTCCGGTATAAAATAATTATCACCTCTGGTTCGCAGTTTTCCTTTAACCATTTCTTCGCCACAAAACGGACATTTCATAAAACTCACTCCTTTTATAATATTTTCCGATTTTAATCATTCTGCCAAAAACAGCTATATTAATGTTAAATGCCTTGATATTAACAAACCTATATAATATTTTTGTGCAAATGGTGTAAAAATTCTGTAAGTGTACTGTTAAAAATACATATATGTATACATCACACGGACAAATGTCCAAAAATAAGCAATGAATTTCATTGTTTTTATATAATAATGCCGAAACTTATGTTGAAATGCAATACTTTATTGTACTTAAAGCCCAAATGTGGTATATTAACACACATAAACCGTATAAACGGTATTAAGTATACAAATTATACTCTGGAGAGTCTTGTTTACTCAAGCGCCGAAGGTGTAAAGCAGAATTTTTTCTGCCAATCTCTCAGGCAAAAGGACAGAGCTATCAGCTTAGTCTTTCTCCGGAAGCCGAATTGCAAAATCGGCTTTTTTATATTTAAAAAGCTTTTTGCACAGGCTTAATCTTTTACTTTTGAGGGGGAAAACAAAAATGTTATCACAAATCAATGATTTACTTGGAACTATTGACAATCTTGTATGGGGTGTTCCGCTTATAGTTGTAATTCTTGCAACAGGTGTGTTCCTCACTGCAAGAATGGGGCTTTTACAGATAAGAAAGCTTCCTCTGGCACTTAAATATATGTTCCTTAACGAAGAAGAAGGTCATGGTGAGGTCAGCAGTTTCGGTGCTTTATGTACAGCACTTTCGGCAACTATCGGTACAGGTAATATCGTTGGTGTTGCAACAGCTGTTGTTTCAGGCGGCCCAGGTGCTCTTTTCTGGATGTGGATAGCTGCATTCTTTGGTATGGCAACAAAATATTCGGAAGGTCTTCTTGCTGTTAAATACAGAGTTGTAGATGACAACGGTCACGTTCTCGGCGGACCTTTCTACTATATCGAAAGAGGTATGGGCAAAAGCTGGAAATGGCTTGCCATGATATTTGCTTTCTTCGGTCTCGGTGTTGGTCTTTTCGGTATTGGTACATTTACACAGATTAACGGTATTACATCAGCCGTAAAGAATTTCTTCGACCCTGAAGGCACACATATTGCATTTTCTCTTTTCGGCAATGATTACTCAATATTTGTTGTTATCGCCGGTATTATTATTACTTTATGTGTTGCACTTGTTATTCTCGGCGGACTTAAAAGAATTGCAAGCGTTTCTCAGATAATAGTGCCTTTTATGGCTGTTATATACGTTATTTATTGTGTTGTACTTGTAATTTTCAATATCGGTGCTGTACCTGCAGCTTTTGCTACTATAGTAAAGGGTGCTTTTAATCCTCAGGCAATAACAGGCGGTGTTGTAGGCAGTATGATTATAGCTATGCAGAAAGGTATCGCAAGAGGTATTTTCTCAAACGAAGCCGGTCTCGGTTCTGCTCCTATTGCGGCTGCTGCGGCACAGACAAAAGAACCTGCAAGACAGGGTCTTGTAACAATGACAGGTACATTTATAGATACTATAGTTATCTGTACACTTACAGGTCTTTCTATAGTAATAACAGGTGCGTGGAATTCCGGTCTTGAAGGTGTAGCTGTTACAACACTTGCTTTCCAGACAGGTCTTCCGTTCCTTAATGCTTCAATAGCAAGCTTTGTACTTATGATATGTCTTGTATTCTTCGCTTTTACAACTATTCTCGGTTGGGACTACTACAGCGAAAGATGTCTTGAATACATGACAGGCGGAAGCAAAACAGCAGTTAAAATTTACAGATGGCTTTACATATTAGCCGTATTTATAGGCCCTTACATGACAGTGTCTGCCGTATGGACAATAGCCGATATTTTCAACGGTCTTATGGCATTCCCTAACCTTATAGCCATTCTTGCACTTAACGGCATTATAGTAAAAGAAACAAAGGATTATTTAAAAAGATTAAAAGAAAACAAAGTTAAATAAAAAAGATTTAATATTTGACAAAAAAGCCTTTAAAACAAAAATGTTTTAAAGGCTTTTAGATTTTAAAAATAAACTTTATTTACAGAAAATTTGCAGAACCCGATTTTGCTGTCTTATTTTTTCAAATTAAGGTATTTATTTTTTGTTGCCATTCCGCCTCTTATATGCCGCTGTGCTTTATTTATCTCAAGCACACTTCTTACCCTTCTTGCAAGCTGAGGGTTTATATGTTCAACACGGTCTGTTATATCCTTATGAACTGTACTTTTGCTTATACCGAACTGTTTTGCCGTCTGACGCACGGTAGCATTGCTCTTTATTATATAATTGGCTACTTCCACGGCCCTTTCCTCTATATATTCCTTCACAAACAATCACCAGAATAATTTTATTTGTAAAGTTTATGCAAGCTGTGTTTGCAGTATGACAAAAAAGCACCTCTCATCTGTTAATCCGCAGTATTTTATATACCAAAATCAATACATAAAAATTGACC
Organism: uncultured Eubacteriales bacterium; assembly: GCA_934256695.1. Taxonomy (GTDB): domain Bacteria; phylum Bacillota; class Clostridia; order Lachnospirales; family Anaerotignaceae; genus Neoanaerotignum_A. Next base: position 39,887 of record CAKQPE010000001.1, on the reverse strand, counting down.
GGTTTTTGAAAAACCGGTCATGATATATTGCCACTATAATTTATATTTTCATATGTCGCTTTACAAGCTCAGACAAAAGAGCTGTATAATCAAAGTCCCGAAAGCCGTCTTCACTCATTTGAGAAACAGCTATTCCGCAAGCCTCACCTATATTAAACATACTGCTCATTACACGTATACTGCCGTATGCTGTATTATCTGCATCTATGCACTTTCCACAGGCAATAATTCTTTTTGAGCCTACAGGGAGCATTGCCGAAAGCGGTACATAGCTTATTTTATTTTTAAGCGGCATAAAACACACATCATCATTTTTATGGATATCGACCGGATATCCGCAGCATGAAACTCTGTCGGGAAATTTTGTTCCGTTTAATATATCCGTTCCCGTAACTGCCTTTACCGACTTTATATGCCTTCTGTCACGCATACCAAGAGCTACTGCCAATGCAGAAACATATGCATTTTTAAGTCCGGGAACATTTTCCTTTAAAAACGGAATTATCCTTTCTATCTGCCTTCTGCTTTCAATTATGGCTTTTGACTGTTTTATTATTCCGAAACCGGATAAACCCTTTATTCTTGTGCAGTTTACCGCTACAGAGTCTGTATTCGGAACAATAAGCATACTGAGTATTTTTGCCGGAAGGATATTTTCATCTCTGCCCTTTTTTATAATTTCCTTTATATTTTCAGGCATAAGTGAATTAAACTTTTCTTTATCAACTCCGCCAAGGCGAAAAATCATTGACGGTGACTGTATATTCCTTTCTTCGGTTTCTATAGTCTCAACCCCTGCAAGAAATGATGTTAAAGCATTTCCCGTTGCATCGACAACAGCTTTTGATTTTAAAGTTATTTCTTCAAAACCGTTTTTTACAGTTACAGATACACCTTCTTCATTCTCCTGCACAGCACAAACATCTGCACCATAGAGAATATTTACACCGTATTTAAAGGCTATGTTTTCCATAGCAAGTTTCATATACTCGCCGTTATAACGAAGTCTGTCTACAGTTATATTTTCATTTGATGTCATAGGAACATTTTTCTGCAAAAGTGCATTGCCTGATAAAATCATATCCTCGACCAGTTCAAGACCTGTATCTGAAATAATAAATTCACCGTCTACGGAAGGTGCATTTATTTCTCCCAGAAGTCCATTTGTACCTATACCGCCAAGACTGATTTCTTTTTCAACAAGAATTACTTTTTTTCCGCACTTTGCGGCAGAAACAGCGGCAGCAAAGCCTGCCGTGCCGCCGCCTGTTACTATTACATCTGCATTAGAGCCGCACATTATTCTATTCCTCTTATACGCTTAATAATCGTTTTTATGCAATCGATAAGCATAAGCACAAAACTAACTATCATCGCCTTTGAATAAGCCGAGTTAGGTATTTTAAGAACAAGTGATTTTGTACTTTTCTGTATAGGTATTGCCTGATAAAAGCTGTATATAAGCATAGCAAATATAAAAATCATACATATGTTGGCTATAATCTCCATAGCAGCTCTTACCTTATCAGCATGTTTTTTAAATATCACATCACTGAACATACGTACAAAAACATCTACAACTATGTGCTTTTTGTCCCTGAAAAGTATTGCCGAGCCAAAAACAACCATTATTGTAAAGGCTGCCGTTGCCAACTCCTCAACACCCGGAATAGGGTTTTTGAGAAAATATCTGCATAGTACCTGCAAAAACAGTCCAACAGGTATTATTACCGATGCTATAACAACTATGGCATAGAATATTTTCATTATAAAATTTTCAAATTTCTCGTACAAAGAAATTAATGACATCATAATCTTACTTTTCCTTTCTAAGCTCAGGAAATATTATTCCAGTCCCTGAACGTAGTCATAAAGTCCTTCCGGCCATGTACCCTGTTTTTCACATTCTTCTGCTACAGGAGCAAGTTTTTCCTGAAAAGCTTCAATATCAGGATTTTCATTGATTACAACACCTTCATCAACCATAGCCTGAACATTTTCTTCTACTGATTTTTTATCATATTCAACATATTTATCTGCTGCTGCTTCGGCACACTCTGTAATTATCTGCTGCTGTTCTTCGGAAAGTTTCTGGTATGAGTTCTCGTTAATAACCATTACGTATGGGCTGTAAACATGGTTTGTATAAGTAATATTCTTTGCAGCCTCATAGAAAGCCATGCCGTAGATTGAACCGAGAGGTGATTCGAGAGCATCTACAGTACCGTTATTTAAAGCCATATAAGAATCTCCCCATGCAACGGAAATGCAGTTTGCACCAAGACCGCTCCATGTTTTCTGGTACATTTCGATACCCGGAACACGTACATTTATGCCCTTTAAGTCATCAGGTGAATTTACAGGGTTCTTTGAAATAAGAACACGAGGAGCACCTACACCTTTATCTGTAAGCATTCTGAGACCTGCGTCCTGAACGAGTGCATCTTTAAGCTCCTGTTCTTTATCGCTTTCGAGGAATTTATAAACGTGGTCTTCATCTTTGAAAAGGAATCCCATAAGAAGAATGTTCCAGCCGTTTTCAAACTTTGAATACCAGTCGATAGCTCTCCAAGACATATCTACAGAGCCTGTCTGCATTAATTCCGTAAGATCATCGCCTGTACCCACCTGACCTGCCGGATAATATTCTACCTTTATGCTGCCGTTTGATTTTTCTTCAACCATTGTTTTGAAATCGTTGGCTGAAAGGTCGCCCGGTGTACCTACCGCACTTTCAACAGTAAGTTTAAGTGTTACTGCATCTGCCGAAGCTGTCTGGGCTGAAGATGAGCCTGATGCAGAACCTGAACCTGCGTTTGATGATGAGGAAGAAGAACTTCCGCAGCCTGCAAGCATTGTTGCAGACATTATCATTGCCATTGCTAAACCGATAAATCTTTTCATTTGAATATCCCCCTTGAAATTTTTCTCTTTATTAAAATTTAAAATTTTACTTATTAAACAATAGGTTCGGCAGCCACAAAACCGTCTGGTCACAGTAAGTTATAATAAGCAGCGAAACTATAAGCGGTATCAAAAACGGTATAACCGATTTAACCATTCGCTCAAAGCTTATTCCCGCAAGTCCGCTTACTATATAAAGGTTCCAGCCTACAGGCGGTGTCAAAAGACCGATTGTAAGGTTAAGTGAAATTATAACTCCCAGATGAACCAAGTCTATGCCATACATATTGGCAAGAACAACAAGTGTAGGTGTTGCTATAAGTATTGCCGATGTTATGCTGAGGAAACAGCCCAAAAAAAGCAGGCATACATTAATAAGAAGAAGTATTACCCATTTGCTTGCCCCAAGGTTAAACATAAAATCTGCCACTATATCTGGCACTCTTGCCATAGTTACAACATAACCGAAAAGAGCCGATGCACAAACTATAAAACAAATCTGCACTGTTGTCATACCTGCCGTTTTAATCATTTCAACAAACTGTTTGAAATTAAAACGTGTATAAAAATAACAAAGTGCAACTGAGTATATAACAGCCAATGCTCCCGATTCGGTAGCCGTTGTTATTCCTGTTGTTATACCGAGGATAATGATAACAGGTGTTATACACGGAAGAATTGCTTCCTTTACAGCTTTAACTCTTTCCTTGGCAGATGCCTTTTCTCTGGTAGGAAGGTTATATTTTCTTGAACTGAAGAAATATACATAAGCCATCATAAGAAGTCCCATTATTATTCCCGGTACAAGACCGCCCATAAAAAGCCTTGCAACGGATACCTCTGCCGCTACGGCATAAACTATCATTGTTGTACTTGGCGGTATAATAGGTCCTATACAGGAGGACGCCGCCGTTACTGCTGCGGAAAAGCCTGTATCATAGCCTTCTTCTTCCATTGCCTGCATTTCTATTTTTCCCAGACCGGCAGTATCGGCTATAGCCGCACCGCTCATACCGGCAAAAAGCATACTTGCCAGTATATTTACATGGGCAAGACCGCCCTTTATATGGCCTATAAATGCCATAGGCAGATTAAAAAGCCTTCTTGTAATACCTGCCTGATTCATTATTTCGCCTGCCATTACATAAAGCGGAAGTGCCAGAAGGCTCTGACCGCTTACGCCGGAAAGCACTTTTGTGGCTATATTGGCAAGACTTATTGTATCGTTAAGCATGATATAAACTATTGAAGCACCGAACATTGTAACCGCAACAGGTACACCGAGAACCATAAGCACGCCGAAAACCACAAGCAACGCTATTAATTCCATTTTTCTCTCCCCATTCAAAATATTTTCTCACTTTAAAGTGAGATATAAATAAAAATCTTGTTAAATCCTAACATGATTTTTTTCATTATACAATTCTATTTTTTCCAATTATATATTCCAAAATGGAATATATATATTGAAATGCCTTGCTTGGGGAGATATAATAAATATCGTGGATTATGTATGAATTTGCCGAATTTTTAGCCGTCTTTGAGATGGAATGTGGCATGGAATGGTTTAAAGCCTTCTCCCTTGTGGAGAAGGTGCTGAAGCCGTAGGCGGAAGCAGATGAGGGGTAAATCCTTTAAGCAAAGCTTTAATAAAACGGATTAAATTTAATTTTTCCCAAATGGAAAAGTGATGTTTGCAGGAACTTTTTTAAAAAAGTTCCCTGCACCTTCAAAAATCTCTTTAAGACCGCACATTCCATGTGCCTCCGGAAATAGGCTATGCAATGTTTACGGCAACAGATACAGAATTTACGTTTTAAAATCAATGCAAGAGAGATTTTATTCGATAAAGTTTTAGAAAATCAAATCTTAATAACATAACTTATAATTTTCTCTCGAAAATGCAATGAAATTGCATTTTACCAAAAGTTTTACTAAATTTTTTTCAAAAAATTTTCAAGGTTTGGGGTGAAACCCCAAGGTCTTTCAGTTCGATAAATTTTTATTTTTAGGAGAAAAAATGGATACATTTGAAATAGAGTGTTTTCTTTCGGCGGTAAAGTACCATAACTTTACGGAAGCGGCGGAAAACATATTTATAACACAGTCATCATTTTCAAAACATATTATGAAACTGGAAAAAAGCCTCGGCGTAAAACTTTTCTGCCGTACCACACGCAGTATCAGCCTTACGGAAGCCGGACAGGCTTTTCTTCCCCATGCTTTAAAAATGACAGAAGAAATGACATATATAAAGGAAACAATGAAAAAGTTTTCGTCGGATACAGAGCTTAGGATAGGCTCTGTGGAGCATATAAGCAAGGTAGGTGTATTAAAGGATATAACAGACTTTCTTGAAATAACGCCAAAGGCAAGGCTTAATCTGAACGAAGCCAGTACACTGCGTATAATGGATATGCTTAAAAGCAAAACAATAGACATTGCCATAATAGCACATCTTTTTTATCCGTTCAGCAATGATACAAACATATCGGACTACAATCTTCTCGACTACGGTCTTATAACTCTTGTAAAAGATGAATACCGTCTGATAGTACACCGCAATCACCATTTAGCCGACAGAAAGATAGTATCCTGGAGTGACCTTGAAAAAGAAAAAATAGTTATACTGGGAAACGAATACAGCATGAACAAGGTAGTACGAAAATCATTTGAGCATTTCGGCATAAAACCGCCTATATGCTTTGAATCAAACCAAGTAGATACGGTTGTGGGACTGGTAAAGGAAAACTACGGTGTTACATTTCTTTCCAAAAAGGTTGCCGACAGCACACCGGAGCTTATAGCCATAAAAATAGATAAACCTATAATACGAAACACCGTTATGGTTTATCCGAAAAAAGAACTGCCGGAAATAAGCAGACAGTTTATAGATTTTATGAAGGCAAAGTATGAAAAGATATAAGACATTGGCGCATTGCCCCAACCCCTATGTAAAGAATGGATTACTAACGGTAATTTATATGTTATTCTAAAAAACTAAAAAAGCAATTTAAAACAAACTGTTTTAAATTGCTTTTTATTAAAAGTTTTACTCAATTTTTTTCAAAAAATTGTCGGGGTGTGGGGTGAAACCCCACATATTTTTTTCTCTGTTGCAAAACACGAATACCTCGGCATTTTCATCGGACTTGATGACAGAGAACTTTCCGTCAATATACGCCAAAGCGGTATTGTTATCCAAGGCAATGCCTGTTTCTTTACTGTTTTTCATAGCATTATCAAAACTTTTTCTGTCCTGCAAATTATAATGAACACAGCAGACTGCATTTATAAAATTAAATCCATATGGTCTTGAATAATCCCACCAGCCGTCACAGTTTATTGTTCTGTCAGGCTCATAATGCCCATATTTAAACCAGCACAAAGCACCGGCACTCAGTCCCGAAAGAACCGTTCCGTTTTCATATGCCATACGGAAATACTTATCTACATCATATCTCCTAAGCTCTGTTGTTAAATAAACTGTATCTCCGCCGGAAACATATATTATATCCGATGATAAAACCTGATTTTTCAGCTTTCCGCTTTTTTTATTTTCATCATTTAAATCCAAAAGCACATCAACATTACAGCCCAAGGAAGAATATACTTTTTCTATTTCCGATATATATTCCTGATTATTGTGGCAGGCTGTAGGTACAATAATCAGCTTAGGATTTTTATTTCTACTTTGAGAAACAATAAACTCATCTATTTTCCTTGTTTCTCCAAGACCTATATCTCCGCCGCCCACAGCTATAATTTTTCCCATAAGATAACCTCAGATATATTTTTTGATTTCCTTTACATCTGCCGCATAAACGTTTTTAAGGCTTCTGTTATATATTACAGATGCCGGATGATACAAAGGATAAATTCTCATTCCGTCCTGCTCTATTAATTTTCCGTGGCAGTCACCTATAAAAAGTCTGTTGTTGCCCGTTACGGCTTTAAGTGGAACATTGCCGAGAGTAACTATAAGATTTGGTTTATATGTATTTATTTCTGCTCTTAAAAGGGGAACAAAGGCCTCTATTTCTTCCCTGTTAGGTGTACGGTTAATTGGCTTTCCTGTTTTTTGGCTTATTCCGGTAGGTCTGAACTTAACTACATTAGATATATATAAATCTTCTCTTTTAAGTCCTGCAAGGTTTATAAATTCATCAAGGTTTTTACCTGCCTTGCCTACAAAAGGTCTGCCTAATTTTTCTTCTTCGCCTCCCGGTGCTTCACCTATAAGCATTATTCCTCCATCTGTTCTGCCCTCGCCGAAAACCAGCTTTCGGTCACTGTATTTTGCTATATATTCATCTTTAAGTTCTTTTAATAAATCCACTTTATCATCTCCAAAACAGCAATATATTTACTATAGGTCAATATAAAATTCAAATACATGATACAAGCAAAAACATATGCACATTTATTGTGTTGATATGTTTTTATTTGTTCACAAGCTAAGTAATAATACAATTTTTATTGTAACACATTATATTGATAAATAACTACTGTTTTTCCAAAATATAGTATATATATTTATCAATATTATTTTATCAACAAAATACACATTAATAAGTCTGCCGGCAATAAAATTTTCTCCACATTTTATTGTTTTTAATTTAAAACAAATTATTGTAAACATAATTTATAAATATATATAACATCAAATGTAAAGCATTTGTAAAATCCTTGTATTCAAGGCATTCTTCTATAGTCGAATTATAATAGTAAAAAAATTACTTTTATTTTATGTAAACCACATAAAAAGTTATCCACTTTATCCACAGCCGCATTGTTGATAACTTCCCGTATTTACCCACACAGCACACTTTAATGCTGTTTTTTACGGTATTTTACACTAATATAAATGCTTTCAATCAAAAATCCACTTAAAAAACCTGCTATATGTGCATAGTTGTCTACATTAGTTTCTCCAAAGCCCATAAGAACGGCTATAGCCGCATAAAGGATAAGTGAAAAATAATCAAGCATTTGTGCCTTATACATTTTTACTCTTGCAACAGCCGCAAGGGTACCTATTATACCAAAAATCGCTCCGGAAGCACCTATTGACAATGTGTTATTAAAAATTGCACTTGCCAGAGACGCAATTATTCCGGATACAAAATACAAAAACACAAAATTTTTTCGGCTTAATATCTTTTCTGTTTCTCTGCCGAAAATATATAACGAAAAACAGTTAAAGAATATATGCTTTATATCTCTGTGAACAAACATTGCCGTAATAAGACGGTAAATCTGACCTTTAATCAGTCCATTTCGGCTTATGGCAAGCATATCTATTATATTATCATTTTTCCCGAAAAATATATACGCCCAAACAGCAATATTTACAGCTATCAATACATATGTAACAAGTATATTATTATTTTCAATTTTTATGTCATTAAAACCTTTTTTTCCGAAATCAAAACATCTTTCTATGCCGTTAAGCTTACTCGGCTGACCCTTAGGAACAAATATGCTTTCTTTTTTTGTATCAAAAATCCAGTATACATTATGTATGTTTTCACCATATTCAACACTTTTATTTTCATACATACGGCACAGCTCATCTGCATTATCCGAAACGGCAACATTGACACATACAACATTACTGCATTTGTAATTTGAAATATCATTTATAAGCTGAAGAAGTATTTTACTTTTTAATTCTGTATCTTCATTTAAATTATTATTCAAAAGACAGACCGCATACAACACAGGCGGCATAATTTTAAAGTACCAAGCTGTATTTTCCGTAAAAGGCCCTGTTTGAAAACCACTGTCCGAGAGCCTGTTTTTTAAACAATTAAAGGCATTTTCCATATAATCAATCCTTTTTTCTTATGCAAAAAATCAATACAGTTAAAATATTACACTGTAAAAAAATATATGTCAAACAGCAAGTATACATTTTATAACAACAAGTGATAACAGCCCCGGAAAGCCGAGAAAACCGACAAAAAAAGCCGTAAGAAAATTAATGCCTATGTAAATTCCAAAACCCGAAAGCAAAAAATTGCATACAAAAAGCATAACCACACCTATTACCGAGCGGATTAAAAAACGCAAAAGAAAAATAATAGGGCCGGAAAGCACAACAAGCAGCAGCATTGCACCAAGCACAGCAATCATTGAAAAAATCATAAAAGACGGCTGCAACATTTATCATCTCCTTTTAAACCGATTTGTTTTGCCTTACGGATAAAATACTGATACTTTTTATTAAGTGCCTCCATCTGATAAATATAACAGTCAATAAGACATTCGTCTGTTTCCATATTAAAATTGCTTTTTACAACGGACAGTTCTTTTTTTACATCTTCTATATTTTTGATTAAAACTGAAACATCTTCATTACGGCTTATCTTTTTCATACTCACCACTCCCGAATTTGGTTTATACAAATAATATAAGCCTATTTTGTAAATTTATACCTAAAACAAAAAAAGACCTTGGGGGTTTGCCCCAATACCCCACAATTTTTTGAAAAAAATTGAGTAAAACTTTTAGTAAAATGCAATTTCATTGCATTTTTCGGAACAAAATTATAAGTTGTGTTATTAAGTTTTTGCTTTTTCAAATTTTGTCGAGTAAAATCAACTTTGAAAGGCTTTTTGCCGTCCCTTTTATGGACGGCTATTAACGGCAATTTATATACAAAAATGCCATGACGTATTTGTCATGGCATAAAATTTTATGGTTTCAGTTCATTTTTCGGTCAACATAGGCTACACAGTATTTGGCTACAATACCTATTACGACTCCCGTTATAACACCGCTTACCATAAGTATAGGCACAAGGTACAGCACTACGTTTCTGCCAAGCATTATACAGGCAACTGCTATCTGACCGATATTATGGAAAACACCGCCTGTTACACTTACTCCGATAATACTTGCTTTATTAAGCTTATATACAGTAAGCATCGCAAAATAGCTTAAAAACGCTCCTGCCAGACTATACCACAGGCCTACAAAGCCTTTAAAAAGCAATGCGGAAATTAAAACTCTCACAACAGAAATAAAAAACGCTTCTTTTCTGCCCATTACATACATACAAAGAAGAACTACTATGTTGCTCAGTCCAAGCTTTATTCCCGGTACAGGCACAGGTATCGGTATAACGGCCTCTACATACCCCATAAGTATTGCCAATGCGGCAAATATACCGTAATATGCAGTTTTTCTTGCCAAAAATATCAGCTCCTTTTACTTAGCAACAACATCAATATCGTTTTCCTCTCCGTTTTCTATTTCCACCACTACCTTATGTGGGAGACATATAATACTTTCATGCTCTTTATTTATAGGCACATGGTTTACACATATCTGGTCACGGCAGTCGGCATAAACCATTGATACTTTTCCGTCTTTAATTTCTATTTCATTTGTTCCGTTTTCTGTCTCTATTGTATCGGTAATATTTTCCGAAAGGCTGTAACGTGCTTTTTCTTCTCCATCCACATATACAACAGCCTCTCCGCCCTTTTCTCCCGGGCTTAAAATACCACTGAAATACAGTCCGCCTGCAACAAAAAGCACAACTGCTATTATTATTATATCAAGTCTTTTCAAATTGACCTCCCGTTTAAAAAATCCTCTGCAAAAGCAAACTTTCACAGAGGATTTAATTACATTTAGTCTAAATATTATTTTGTAATTTTTTCCATACCACCCATATAAGGTCTTAAAACCTCAGGAATGATTATTGAGCCGTCTGCCTGCTGATAGTTTTCCATGATAGCTGCTGTTGTACGGCCTGCTGCAAGTCCGCTTCCGTTAAGTGTATGAACAAATCTTGCTTTATCTTTGATATTGTCTTTGAACTTAATATTAGCTCTTCTTGCCTGGAAATCTTCAAAGTTAGAGCAGCTTGAAATTTCAACATATCTGTTGTAGCTTGGCATCCAAACTTCGATGTCGTATGTCATAGCTGAGCTGAAACCAAGGTCACCACCGCAAAGTCTTACTACTCTGTAAGGAAGACCGAGCATCTGGAGAATCTGTTCTGCATCGTTTGTAAGTGTTTCAAGTTCTGCATATGAGTTTTCAGGTCTTGCGAATTTAACCATTTCTACTTTATTGAACTGGTGCTGACGGATAATACCTCTTGTATCTCTGCCGGCTGAACCTGCTTCTGCTCTGAAGCAAGCTGTATAAGCACAATGCTTAATAGTAAGGTCCTTGCCGTCAAGAATCATATCTGAGTACATATTTGTTACAGGAACTTCTGCTGTTGGGATAAGGAAGTAATCTGTACCTGCTACTTTGAAAGCATCTTCTTCAAATTTAGGAAGCTGACCTGTACCTGTCATTGATTTTCTGTTTACCATGAAAGGAGGGAAAATCTCTGTATATCCCTGTTTGTCAACATGAAGGTCAAGCATGAAGTTAATGATAGCTCTTTCAAGTCTTGCACCTGCACCTTTATATACAGTAAATCTTGAGCCTGTGATTTTGCCTGCTGTTGCAGGGTCAAGTATACCGAGATCATCACCTAAATCCCAATGAGGTTTAAAGTCGAAATCGAACTGTCTTGGTGTGCCCCATTTTCTTAATTCTTCGTTTTCCGTATCGTCTTTTCCGTTAGGAACGAGTTCATATGGTGTATTAGGTATAGTAAGAAGGAATTTGTTGAGCTTTTCATCAACCTCTGAAACCTGAGCGTCAAGCTCTTTGATTTTATCGGAAAGTTCCTTCATATCAGCCATAAGAGCTGATGTATCTTTACCTTCTTTTTTAAGTTTAGGAATTTCCTTTGAATCGGCATTCTGTCTCTGTTTAAGTTCTTCTGTCTTACCGATAAGCTCACGTCTTACCTTATCCATCTCTGTAAAATCATCAAGATGATAGTCTTTGTTTCTTTTTGCGAGAGCTTTTTTTACGCTTTCCATATCTGTTCTTAATAATTTAACGTCTAACATTTTATAACTCCTCCGTTTTTATTTAAAATTTTTTAATTACAGAATAATTAAAATATATACGGCAATAATAATACCATACATTTCGGTTTTGAAACCCGTTGTTTCAAGGTTGAAATGTTTCTGTCCGGAAATCAATCCCCCCGATTTCCGGCTTTTTAATTTTCGGAAACCTTTGAATGTTTTTTTCCGAAAAGGCCTTTTTTCTTTTTTTCTCTTTTTACCGGAGCGGTTTCTTCCAGTCTTGTTCTTATTTCTTTAATTGTCTCTTGTCTGTTTTCTGTAGAATAAGCACCTTCAACCGCCATATTAAGAGCCTGCAATTCCTCCTGACTGAGAACATATTCGCTTACGCCCAGTTCAACAGGTTTTGCATAAGTATAACAGCCTGAACGGCTGTGGATACCGTTTAAAATAATACCGTTATTTTCACTGTCCAGAAGTGCTATGGCAAAACAGAGATTTCCGCCTGCTTCATCAAATGGGTTATATCTTATTATTCCCACCTTCTGGATACATTTATCCATATTATTGCTTACGTCCATAACTGCTTCGGAAAGCTTATCGTATTTTTGATTTATTTCCTTAGCTGTTTCATAAAATTTACCGAGCTGTTCTTTTGTTTCTTCGTCTTCGGTATTAATTTCATCAAACTTATTCAGTCGTTTTTTCAGTTTGGAAGTCTGAACAAGAGATATAACCGCAACTATCAGCGAAACAGCCGTTACAGCCGAAAGACCTGCGGCTATAAACGGAAGGTTTTGGTTGATTATGTCTATAAATTCCTGCAAATGTTACCATTCCTTCCTTTATATATTTATTCTGTTTATAAGACTCATAAGGCGGTCAAGGTCATCATCGGAATAATATTCAATTTCGATAGCACCTTTATTTTTTCCGCTTTTAAGTTTTACTTTTGTTCCGAGAATATTTTTTAAACTTTCTTCTATTGTTTTATAGCCGGAAGTATTGAACTTTGTATTTTCTTTTTTAGGTTTTTCTTTTGCCTGTTTACTTTCGAGAATATGTTTAACGAGAGCTTCCGTTTCTCTTACGCTAAGTTCTTCGTCTATTATTCTTTCGGCAAGCTCAAACTGTTCATCGGCATTTTCTATAGGAAGTATTGTTCTTGCATGGCCTGTGGAAAGCTTTCCGCCTTTTACCAAATCCTGCACTCTGTTATCCAGATTTAAAAGACGCATTGCGTTGGCAACCGCCGAACGGCTTTTTCCCACACGTTTTGCTATTTCTTCCTGACTGAGATTAAACTCCGTACTCAGTCTGCTGTATCCTGCCGCTTCTTCCATAGGATTTAAATCTTCTCTCTGGAGATTTTCGGCAAGAGCAATTTCAAAAAGCTTATTTTCGTCATATTCTTTTACAATAGCCGGAATTTCTTTAAGTCCCGCTATTTTTGATGCTCTCCAGCGTCTTTCACCTGCTATAAGCTCATAAAAATCGTCTTTCTTTTTTACCACAACAGGCTGTATTACGCCATAATTTTTTATTGACTCGGAGAGTTCTTCCAAAGCATCTTCCTGAAAATGCTTACGGGGCTGTTCTCTGTTCGGCTCTATTTTATTAATATCCAAAAGCACTACCGAGCCGTCAGTATGCTCAGACACTTCTTTGCTTGTTGACTCAAGCAAAGCACCGAGACCTCTGCCTTTGGGTCCCAGTCCACCTTTTTTAACAGCCAAATTAATTCCACTCCTTTTCAATTACTTCTTCTGCCAAAAGGCGATAGCTTTCGGCACCCTTTGAACGAGTATCGTACAATGTAATAGGAAGTCCGTGGCTTGGAGCCTCGCCCAGTCTTACATTACGTGGAATTATTGTTCTATACACATTTTCGCCCAAGTCTTTTTTAACTTCCTCCACTACCTCCATAGAAAGGTTTGTTCTTGCATCATACATAGTAAAAACAACACCTTCCATCTCAAGGCTTGTGTTAAGTCGCTGTTTAACAAGACCGATTGTATGAAGAAGCTGTTCAAGACCCTCAAGTGCAAAATATTCACACTGGATAGGTACAAGAACCGTATCGGCAGCAGTAAGAGAGTTAATTGTAATAAGATTAAGCGACGGAGGACAATCTATAATTACAAAATCATAATTATCCTTAATATTTTTCATAGCTTCAGAAAGTATGTATTCTCTTTTGTCGTGTCCTATAAGTTCTATTTCCGCACCGGAAAGGTTAATATTTGACGGAATAATGTCAAGATTTTCAACACAGGTTTTGGCAATAGTTTCTTCTACAGAGCTTTCTTCAAGGAGAATACTGTACATTGTCTTTTCGATACTGTTTTTATCCAGTCCCAGACCGCTTGTAGTATTGCCCTGTGGGTCAGCGTCTATAATAAGTGTTTTCTTGCCTGCCTCTGCCAGACACGCCGAAAGATTTATAGCAGTTGTGGTTTTGCCAACTCCGCCCTTCTGATTCGCTACCGCTATAATTCTTACTTTGCCCATAAAAAACACATCTTCCTTTACAAATTACTTTTATTTTTATAATTAAGAAAACCGAAATTCTTTTCTTAAATTATATTCATTAATTCTATCACAGTTTATTTGAAAAATAAACCTCAAATGACAATATTTAAAAATTTGTTTCACGTGAAACAAGACCTTGGGGTTTCACCCCAAACTCTGACAAGCAATGAACCGCAAAGTATGCACCCCGAAGAAAACGGGGCGGTCGCAGACCGTTTTCAGAGCAAACCGCCAGAATGTACGGCGGCAGCGAAGCTGTTCACGAAGTGAATTTGTGAACTTGCTACAAAGCGAAAATGCTTTGACCATGATGTGGCAGTTAGAGAACCCGAAGAAACAGGGCGACGAAGTCGTTTTTGCGAAACAAATTTCTAACCATAAAAAGGCTTGACATAAATTTTAACAAGATACCATGATTATAATAATCATGGTATCTGACAAAAGTTTTGCTCCGGCTTTTCCAAAAGCCGGTCAGGGTTTGGGGTGAAACCCCAAGGTTTTAAAATTTATAAGGTGCCGGAAAACTCCGACACCTTTTTATTTAAATTATTAATGTTTCACGTGAAACAATTACATCTGTTCCGGAGCGGCTATACCCAAAAGAGCAAGGCCGTTTACAAGAACATTGCTTACGGCTTTAACAAGAGTAAGTCTTGCTGCCTTTGTTTCTTCTTCATCAACAAGTATAGGATTGTCATGGTAGAATTTATTGAATGCCTGTGCAAGGTCAACAAGGTATCTTGATATTATTGAAGGTTCGTTCTTGTCTGCCGCATCGGAAATCTTTACAGGGAAATCATTGAGAAGTTTACATACATCGACAGATGCTTCATCGGTAAGTGTGTTGAAATCTGCTTTTGATAAATCAACGTCCCCTGCCTTCTTTATTACACTGCAAGCTCTTGCATTTGTGTACTGAACATAAGGACCTGTTTCACCGTCGAAGTTTAACATTCTGCTCCATGAGAAAACAACATCTTTAATTCTTCCGTTATAAAGGTCATTGAATATTACGGCACCGATACCAACCTGTTTTGCAACATTTTCTTTATCCGGAAGGTTTGGATTTTTTTCCTCTATAATACGTTTTGTTTCGTCTATTGAGCCTTTAAGAAGGTCCTCCATAAGAACTACGTTTCCGTGACGGGTGGAAAGTTTTCCGCTTTCAAGGCTTACAAGACCGAAAGGAACATGAACAAGGTCTTTGTACCAGTCATAACCCATTTTTTCTATTACCTTAAACCACTGTGCAAAATGAAGGTTCTGGTCGATAGCCGTTATATAAATACATTTATGGAAATCGTATGTTTTCTTTCTGTAAAGAGCCGCTGTAATATCTCTTGTGGCATAAAGTGTACCGCCGTCACTTCTTATAATAAGGCAAGGAGGCATACCACTGTCCTCAAGGTCAACTATCATAGCACCGTTGCTTTCTTTAAGAAGGTTCTTTTCTTTAAGTTCTTCAACAACGGCGTCCATTTTGTCATTATAGAAGCTTTCGCCTGTATAAGCATCAAACTTAACGCCGAGAATATCGTAAACTCTTTCAAATTCTTTTATGGATAAATCGTAGAACCATTTCCAAAGAGAAATAGCCTCATCATCACCCTCCTGCATTTTTACAAACCAGCCTCTTGCCTCGTCATTAAGAGAAGGTTCTTTTTCCGCTTCGTCATGGAATTTAACATAAATTCTCATAAGCTCGGATATACCGTCTTTTTCGACAGCTTCCTTTGAGCCCCATCTCTTATACGCCGAAATAAGTTTACCGAACTGTGTTCCCCAGTCACCAAGGTGGTTTACACCGACGCATTTATAACCGAGAGCTGTATAAATTTTATAAAGTGCATTACCTATAACTGTTGAACGAAGATGACCTACATGGAAAGGCTTCGCAATATTAGGCGAAGAATAGTCGATAACTATTGTTTTGCCGTTTCCTTTATCGCTCTTACCGTAGTCTTTATCTTCTGCTTTCAAAAGAACTTCCTTAACAAAATAGCTCTTATCTGCAAAAAAGTTAAGGTATGCTCCCTGAACGGCAACACTGCTTACAAAATCAGGCTTTTCTATTTTTCCGGAAATCTCCTGTGCAATAAGCGGAGGTGCTTTTCTGAGAGTTTTGGCAAGTTTAAAGCACGGAAAAGCATAATCTCCCATTTTTTTATCAGGTGGAATTTCTATTAAGCCTACAATCTCATCAACACTGAGGTCTGCCGCTTTAGATATACTTTTGGCGATTTCTATTTTAAAATCCATATTAATAATCTTCCCTTTCGTATTATTCAAAAATCACGTAAAATCAATTATTTCAAATAAAATGAGTTTATCATACTACAACCCAAAATTCAAGATGCAAAGACCGTGGGACTCTGTCCCACACCCTATAAAACCGTGGACTCCGTCCACACCTGTGAACTTTTGAAAAAGTTCAATCAAAACTTTTGTCAGATACCATGATTACATCATGGTATCTGTGAACTTAAAACTTATATTTAAAAAAATTTCAATGTAATCACAAATGTTTTTCCGAAAAACGCAATGTAATTGCGTTTTGATAAAAGTTTTACTCGATTTTTTTCAAAAAATCGCAGGGTGTGGGACAGAGTCCCACGGTTTTTAAGGTTTTTAAGGTTTTTAAAGTTTTGCTTTTCATTTGAACTGTTTTGTATCATAATATAAAGTAGATAAATATAACTAATCAAAACAGGAATTAAAGGTGGTGCAAACAATATGAACAAAAAACTTAAATTTGCTTTAAAATCAGCCGGCATAACAGTTCTTGCCTTAGGTGCTGTTCAGGCATTTAACAAAATATCATATATAATTGCCGGTAAAAAAAGCGATGAACCTGACGGAGAATACTATGACTGGACATATGGCAAAATTTATTATAAAATACGAGGAAAAGGCCGCCCTATTTTACTTATACACAGCCTCTATCCGTCCTGCTGTATGGCCGAATGGGAAAAAACAGCTGACGAATTAAGCTCTAAATACAAAGTATACACTATTGATATGCTTGGATACGGTATGAGCGACAAACCTAAAATGACCTATACAGCTTTCATATACGCTTCTCTTATAAAAGACTTTATAGAAAACGTAATCACACGCCCGGCAATGGTCATCGCTGCAAACAACTCATCTGCATCTGCAGTAACGGCAGCAAAAATTTATCCAAAACGAATTTCAAAACTTATGCTTGTCTCACCTAACGGTTTAACTGACAAAATGGCAGTAAACAGCAGTAAGTTTAAACGCATATTAATGGAGATACCTGTTTTAGGTACGGCATATTATAATGTAAAAACATCTAAGCACGCTGTAAACAAATTTATTAATAATGAGGGATTTTTTGCAAAAGAAATCAGCCGAAGTGATTTAGTTGATGAGTTTTACAGAAATTCCCATTCAGAAAAAGGCAATGCTCGTTTTGCTTTTGCATCATTAATAACAAACTATATGAACATGGATATTAAAAATTATATATCGGCAATAGGCATACCTATCTGTATAGCATGGGGCGAGGAAAATACTTTAAACCCTATTAAAAATATGGATACACTACGCACATTATTACCAAAGAGCCGTTATTATATATTTGAAAAAACAAAGCTTTTCCCTCATATAGAAAACAGTGTGGAGTTTTCCAATGCGGCCGAGGACTTTTTAAGATAAAAAACACTTAAATAAGGAGAATTTAAATGGACAACTTAAACGAAAAGCAGAAACATATGGAGGAACGGATTAAATATGTAATGGCTCGTCTTTCCGGTAAAGATGCACCTGACCGTATCGAAAAAGTTATGAATCCTCAATTTATTTCATGCAGCTACGAAGAAAAGTCATTGACCATAGCTTATGATGTTGTCGAATGGGAGCTTAATCCTCAAGGGGCATTCCATGGCGGACTGACAACAACAGCTTTTGATAATGTATTTGGTCTTTTAACACATTTTTTCGCCGGTGAAACATATGTTACTACTGTGGAAATATCCACACATTTCCATAAAGCAATACAGTTGGGAGACAGAATGGTTGTAAGTGTTAAAGCAACTCATATAGGAAAAACCCTTGCAGGATATACAGGCGAATTACGTATAGCCAACCGAGATAATCTGCTTGCGGCAACGGCAAGCACAACTTTTATGATGCTTCACGGTAAAAAATCCGAATTGCTTGATACTCAAAACCAAAATAACAATTAAATATTGCGGCAGTTTACAGAGCTGATAAAAAACAGCTCTGTTTTATTTATTATATAAAATAACCGCTTAAAATTTATAAATAAACTAAGTTTTGAGTACTCTGACCAAAACAGAATACGATACTTTTATCTCTGTAATACTGTAAAACAAAATATTATAAGAAAGGAAAAAAGTAATGAACAAAAAATCTATGACCGGCAATATTATGCTGCTTTTAGCCGCATTTATATGGGGTACGGCATTTGTTGCTCAGCGTCAGGGAATGGATTACTTAGGGCCATTTACTTTCAATGCCGTTAGAAATTTTATCGGTTCTGTAGTTCTTATTCCCATTATATTTATTTTCAAAAAAATTCAGCCACCTGACAAAAACAAACACACCGGTTCAAAAAAAGATATTATGGTCGCAGGAATATGCTGTGGCTGTATGCTTTTTTTGGCAAGCTCATTCCAACAGATAGGAATCAAGTACACATCTGTTGGAAAAGCCGGTTTTATAACAACATTTTATGTTATAATAATTCCTATTCTCGGACTTTTTATCGGCAAAAAAATAGGTATAAAAATATGGATAAGCCTTGTATCTGCAATAATAGGTCTTTATCTCTTATGTATGTCAAACGGATTTGAGGGAATATCAAAGGGTGATTTTTACATATTGCTATGTGCTTTTTGCAACGCATTCCACATACTTACAGTAGATAAATTTTCGCCTAAGGTAAACGGTGTGCTTTTAAGCTGTATACAATTTTTCGTATGCGGAGTCATTTCTTCAGTTCCGATGCTTATTTTTGAATCTCCTGAAGTGGAAAATATAATAAAAAGTGCAATGCCTTTACTGTATACAGGTATTTTATCAAGCGGAGTTGCATATACATTCCAGATTTTAGGACAGGCAAGGTCAAAAGAACCTGTTATTGCATCTCTCATAATGAGCCTTGAATCAGTATTTTCCGTACTTGCCGGCTGGGTTGTACTGCACGAAGTTCTTTCATCAAAAGAATTACTTGGCTGCATAATAGTATTTGGTGCTGTTATACTGGCACAGCTTCCGGAAAAACGTATTTTATTAAACAAAAAGACTATTTAAAAAAACGAACAAAAAAGCTATAGCCGTACATACATTCGTATTGCTATAGCTTTTTTACATCCTTAAATCAACAATATATTTATTTTTTAAGCATTTTCTTTGCTTTCTACTATTTCTCAGATGACTTAACAGCCAAATGAAGAAAAATTATTTCCATAATTAATGATATTGTAATCATCATTCCCACAACAGAGTAAAACTTAATACCTAACAGCAGCGGACATAACGAGAAAACAGCACAGATACATATAATATTTCTTATTTTGACCGCCAATTTAATACTGCCTGTAATACAGTAGATTAATAACAAAACCAAAATTAAACAAGTAAGCACTGCCGTAACAAACGGAGAAAAATTTGCATATCCAAACGGCATTAAATCAAAATATGAATATAATTCTCTGATATATCCTATAGATCCGTCTGAAGCCGGACGTCCAAAATTAAGCACTGCTCCATATGGCAATATTTCTAAAATCAATGTTATAACAGGGATTATTAAAAATAACATTCTCTTTTTCATAAATAAATGCACTCTCCCCTATACCTGCTTAACAAAATCAAACATATATTTCCGTCTTACTGATGGCACAGATTTATTTTTCTATTCATTTTATGCATAAGTCTATTATCTCGGTTGCAATGAAATTTCACTGTATTTTATAGCGATATATTTCATTCATTATTGTTATGTATTTTTGCTTGTTTCTTCTGTTTTAGAAATCGGTATTGATATTATTATTTTCGTTTCGTCACATTGGTTTTCTACTTCATACTCAACACCAATGCCTGATTTTTGCATAATATCCACAGATTTTTTTACAGTATTCATTAATAGCCTTGCATCAACACAACCCATTTTGACTTTTTGTTCACAATATATAAATTCTTCGGCTTTAATTTTTTCTATTTGCAAATCAACTATTTCTGCCGTTTTTTGGATACTTAAATCCATATCGCAAACTTTACGCAGCGTGGCTTTTCTTATTTGTTCATCAGGTATTCTCAGAACACAGCCGGCTCTGGTTTGGTCAATATCATTTTCGGCAATCATTCTTCTGCACTCAGGCGAATATTTCATAAATCGCAACATTTTGTTTATATCACTTGTTTTCATTCCAAAACAAACCGCAATTTCATCTTCCGTAAAATTATAATCATTTTTAAGACTATAATAGCCTTCCGCTTCCTCTATAAAACTAAGTTTTTGCCGATATTTATTTTCAATAAGGTATAAAACCGCACTTTTTGTATCGTTTGTATCCAGTATAATTGCCGGTATATAATCAAGTTCCGCAGCTTTGGCAGCCATAAGCCTTCTCTCTCCAGAGATAAGCTCATAAAATTTGTTATTTATAGTTCTCACTGTTATAGGCTGGCAAACACCAAATTTTTTCACAGATGATATAAGTTCATCTAAATTTTCCCGATTGCAAAATTTTCTAACCTGATTGGGATTAGGCTTTATATTATTTACGGGTATATTATAAACTTCTCCCTCGATTTCCGATTTAATCTTACTTTTTTCATTTTTTCTTCCGCAGAAATTCGAAAGCTTTGCTATATTCAACATTAAAATCCACCTCCAACTGTTTTTTTACATAACTAAATTATATATTTCCAAAAAACAGTTGTTAAGATAGATTCATATACAACATTTTTTCATAATTTGACACAAAACATATATAAAATCATTTATTTTGTCGAAATATAAAGAATTTTAATTAAGTAGTTTCACGTTTTATAACACCATTGTTCACATTGAAAACAGCGGCATTTCCTGCATAATTTGTTATGGAATCTTCAATTCCGGTACAGGTTATTATGGTCTGAACATCATTAATACAATCCATAAGCATATGTTGTCTGGTTTTGTCCAGTTCCGAAAGTACATCATCAAGAAGCAAAACCGGACTTGTATCCGTATTTTCTTTAATAATGTCAATTTCAGCAAGCTTTGCACATATTGCAGCCGTTCTCTGCTGCCCCTGAGATCCGTAAATTCTTACATCATTTCCATTTATAAAAAACGAAATATCGTCTCTATGCGGACCATAAGAAGTACTTCCCATGAATATATCACGCTCAAGAGTAGACTGTAATTTAATTTCAAAGTCATTTTCTTCTGCCGAAGGAGCATAAACCACCGACAGTTCTTCATTTCCGGAGCTTATTTGTTTATGTCTTGCAGCTGCTTTAATACTTACATTATTTATAAATTCTTTTCTAAATGAAATTATTCTTTTGCCATACTCAGCAAGCTGCATATCCCAAGCAAAAAGCGTTTCTTTTAAGCTTGAATTCTTCTGTATTTCTTTCAAAAGATTATTTCTTTGTTTCAAAACCTTCATGTATTGCTGCAAAGTATGACAATACACCTTGCTTATCTGACACAATTCAATATCAACAAATCTTCTTCTGCGAGAAGGTGCGTCTTTTATAAGCTGTAAATCCTCAGGCGAAAAAATAACTGTATACAGTGTACCGAATAGCTCACTACTTTTTTTTAAGGGAATGCCATTTATGGCAATCCCTTTTTTATCATTCCTGTGTATATGGGCATCTATTCGCCATATTGTGGATTTATTTTCCAAAAAAAGCTTTACATGTGCCTGAGAAGCCCCAAAACGAACCATTTCTTTATCATTTTTCGTTCTGTGACTTCTGCCCGTGGAACACAAATATATTGACTCAAGAAAATTAGTCTTTCCGTTGGCATTTGAGCCATAAAAAATATTTATTCCTTTGTTAAGTTTAACAGTTGTTTCCTGTATATTTCTGAAATCCGAAAGGGATATTTCTTTTATATACATATTAAAGCTCTTTTGCCTCCACTTTTATATCACCAAAACCTTTAACCGAAACAATGTCTCCGAGATGAACTTTTTTCCTGAGTTCAGTAACATTTTCTCCATTAAGTGTGATTAAATTTTCTTCTATAAGTGTTCTTACATCAGACCCTTGTCCAACAAAATCACAGAGTTTCATAAGCTGGTTCATTTTTATATATTCATCTTTTATGAAAATTGTTTTCATATTATCACTCCTTACATTCTTAAAGGAAGTATAAGATATTTATAAAGTTCGCCTTCGACAGGTTTAATTATACATGGTCCAAGAGGACTGTTGAACTGTATGGATACATTTTCATCCTCAATAGCCTTTAATGCATCTATTAAATATCTCGGATTAAAAGCAATTTTAAGTTCTTCGCCTTCTACGGCAGCTTCAACTTCTTCATAAGCCTTTCCTATTTCTGTTTGTGAAGTTATTATTATTTTACTTCCTCCAATTTCAAGTTTTACAGGCATTTTTCTTGCATCTCTTGATATGAGAGATGCTCTTTCCAGTGAAGATATTAACAAACTTCTGTCAAGCACAACTCTTGTTTTATAGCTGTCAGTAAATGTTTGTTCATATTTTATGTAGTCGCCTTCTATTATTCTTGAGACTACAGTGTTTCCGTTTATACTGAAAAGAATATGCTTATCTGTAATAAAAATTTCAGTCTCTTTTTCTTCTTCACCGGAAAGTATTCTGCTTATTTCACGCATGGTTTTTGCCGGAACAATGACTTTGCTTTCTTTTGAATTTTCACTTTCTGTCATTCTATATGAAATTCTAAAGCCATCGACCGAAACTATGTTTGTACTGTTCGGTTTGAATTCTATTAATTCACCGGTAAGAAACGGTTTCGATTCGTCAAGTGCTACCGAGAATATAGTTGAATTAATCATATCTCTGAGCATCGGCTGACTTATTTTGTATGAAAATTCTTTTTCAACTTCAGGAAGTGCAGGAAAATCTTCTGCCGGTTGAGTCATTAATGTGAATTCAGAAAAACCACATTTAATTACAGCTTCATTTCCATTGGCGTCTATAGTTACACTTTCTCCATTTAAACGTCTTATAATTTCAGAAAAAAGTTTTGCTTCTATAGCAACAGAGCCTTCTTTTTCTACTGTGGCAGATATAGGTGAGGATTTTATTCCAATTTCAAGATCGCTTCCGGTAAGTGTAAGGTTTGTACTGTCTGCTGTAAGAAGTATACACTCCAGTACAGGGAGAGTTGTTCGGGAACTTACAGCCTTGGAAACAATATTTATTCTATCAATAAGAGCATCTTTGCTGCAGGTTAATTTCATAAATGTTGACAGCCCCTTTCTGTGAGCAATAAATATATATATAAGTTCTTTTTAGTAATAATAGTAGTAGGGGATGTTAATTTGTTAATAAGTAGAGTTTATCCCCAAAAACCAATAAAAATGTGTTTGGATAAGTATGTATATAAGTACCGGGTTAAAATTAATGTTATCAACAAAATCCACACGGATGTATTTTGTGTTTGGTTTATCAACAAAATAATAACATTAAATTAACACACATATGTTAATTAATTTTATAACAATAAAATGTTAGAAAAAGATAAATAATCTAACAAATTACAAAGATAAAAATGTTAAAACAATAACAAATATTAAAGACCTTTAATCCTCTTTTCCAGTTCAAGAAGTATATTGGAAAGATTTGGATCTGACTCAAGGTCGTGTTCGATTTTATTGCAGGCATGCAATACTGTTGTGTGATCTCTGCCGCCGTAATCATTTCCTACGTCGGAGAGGGATTTATCTAATAATTTTCTTGTAAGATACATACCTATCTGTCTCGGATACGCAATATTTTTAGGTTTTTTTGTACTTTTTAAGTCTGCAACAGAAATTTTGTAGTAATCGGCTATAATTTCCTGTATAAACTCGGTTGTCATTTTGTTTTCCGATGCACGTTCAAAAATATCTTTCATTGCTTCTTCTGCCAGTTCAACATTTACTTCTCTGTTTGTAAGTTTGGCAAAGGCCATTATTCTTGTAAGGGCACCTTCCAGTTCACGAATATTTGTATCTATATATTTTGCTATATAGTTAAGTACGCTGTCCGGAACTGTTATGGAATCCATTTTTGCTTTTTTTCTTAAAATAGCAATTCTTGTTTCGTAATCGGGAGGCTGAATATCAGCAATTAATCCACATTCAAAACGTGTTTTAAGTCTTTCTTCAAGAGTCTTTATTTCTTTTGGCGGACGGTCGGAAGAAATTATTATTTGTTTATTGCTGCCGTGAAGAGCGTTGAATGTATGGAAAAATTCTTCCTGTGTTCGTTCTTTTTGTGCTATAAACTGAATATCGTCTATAAGAAGAACATCGATATTTCTGTATTTATTTCTGAATTCTTCGTTTTTGTTTGTACTTATTGAGTTAATAAGCTCATTTGTAAAGGTTTCGCTTGTAACATAAAGAACTTTTGCTACAGGATTTTTATCTAATATATAATGAGCTATGGAGTGCATAAGGTGTGTTTTTCCGAGACCTACGTTTCCGTAAAGGAAAAGCGGGTTATATGCACTTGCCGGAGCTTCGGCTACAGCCAAAGAAGCTGCATGAGCCATACGGTTGCTGTTTCCAACAACAAATGAGTCAAAAACATATTTTGGATTTAGGTTTGCTGCTTTTATAGGGTCTGTTGCAACAGGAGCGGAAATAAAATCCTTTGCTGTGGCAGACGGTTCTGTAATTAATATGTTGTACTCAACTCGGTCTATCATTTTAAGAGCTTCTTTCAAAGGTGAAATAAATTTGCTTTCAACCTGTTCTTTTGAAAATTTGTTTTCGGCTCTTAAAATAACGGTATTGTTTGTGCAGGCCTGAACTTCAAGTGGCTTAATCCATGTATTGAAGCTGAGGTCATCGGTAATAAGATTTTTTATAAGTGGAAGGGCTTTGTTCCAACTTGATTTAAGGTCTTCAACTTTTTTTTCGATATTGCCGTCAATGTTGTCGTCCATTTTATCCTCCGTTCTAAAAATTTATTTTGTTTATGTATAATTTTGAACACTATTAATAACGACTGAAGGATTTGGAAAAAATCAGCCGTGTATAATGAGATTTTTGGACTAAAATACTAAAAAACAAGAGGTTATCAACAATGTTATGCACACAATGTGGATAACTCTAAAGAAAAACAATCGTTTTTTAGGACAAAAAACCGCATATAATCCATACATAAACAATAAATTTATATTTTAATCGCAAGTTATCAACTTTTCAACAAAAAGTTATCCTAAAAATTAACATTATTTAATATTGAATTAAAGATATATGTTATTGAAACAAATACAAAATGATAAAATTTAAGTGTAAATGTTTCAATAAGTGTAAAAAATGCGGTAAAATATAAGTTATCCACTATAATATAACAAAATACCGAAATTTTATCAACAGATTTAAAACCACTGCTGTGGAGAAAAACATTATTGAAGTTAGTAACATAACAATATGATGTGCATAATTTCAAATCGGCAACTATATATGTAAAAAATAAGTATATAAATTTTTTTATTAATAAATTTAGAAAATCTTTACAATAAAAGCACCTGTTTTCAATAGTTTTTCCTTGACTCAAAGGGGTTTCTTTATTATAATAGTAGCAGTGCTTTTGTGCAGGACAGACACAAAAGAGGTATCGGTAATTAAAAACCGGTATTTCCAAAGACAGTATTTAAGGAGGTGCATACAGATGAAAATGACATTCCAGCCTAAAAAAAGACAGAGAAGCAAAGTTCATGGTTTCAGAAAAAGAATGGCTACAGCCAATGGCAGAAAAGTTCTTGCTGCAAGAAGAAGAAAAGGAAGAAAAGTATTATCTGCATAATTAAATCAAATACTTTGTATTTACAGGCCGCGGATAGTGGCCTTTTAATTTTTGAAGATATTTTGTTATTAAATATATAAGCGTTAAGGTTGTGATAAATTGAAATTTACACAGTCCATTAAAAAAAATTTTCAGTTCAGGTTTGTATATAATAAAGGAAAATCACTTGCGAACCGTTTGTTGGTTATGTATGTTGTTAAGAATAAAAAATATACGGATACCAACAGGCTTGGAATTTCCGTAAGCAAGAAGGTAGGCAAAAGCGTTGTAAGAAGTCGTGTTACAAGGCTTATAAAGGAAAGTTACCGTCTTTCGGAAGAAGACATTAAACAAGGATACGATATAGTTGTTATTGCAAGGGTTTCCGCCAACGGTGCAGACTACAAGGAAATAAACAAAGCCCTGTTAGCACTGTTGAAAAAACATGATCTGCTGCTGAAAAAATCCTGACAAAGGCATATTTTTTTGAATTTAAGAAGGTATTTGTCCGTACTTTTGAAAAGATATTTATTTTGGAAAGAAGGCTTAAAAATGGTTAAAAAAGTTCTTCTTTTGGCAATTCGTTTTTATCAGCTTTGTATATCGCCCCATTTTGGTCCGTGCTGCAGGTTTACACCGACCTGTTCACAGTATATGTATGAGGCTGTAGTAAAATACGGTGTTTTCAAGGGTGGTTATCTTGGTATACGCAGACTCTTGAAATGTCACCCTTTCCATAAGGGCGGATACGATCCTGTTCCATGACCGATAAAGACAGATAAACGAGGGGGATTTAAATTTGGGTACAACTATCGCACTGCTCGCAGTAAGAACACCCGGTATAATAATCGGGCCAATAGCACGTGTACTTGGTATAGTTTACAATGCACTTTTTAATTTTATTTATTCCATCAGTCCGATGAACTCACTGGGAATTGCAATTATACTTTTTACACTTATAGTTAAAAGTATATTCTTCCCACTGCTTGTTAAACAGCAGAAATCAACTCTGGCTATGCAGAAGCTTCAGCCGGAGATGGCAAAAATAAAAAAGAAATACGAAAATAAAAAAGATATGGAAAGCCAGCAGAAAATGTCTATGGAGATGCAGAAACTCCAGAAGGATAATAACGTAAGTATGCTCGGCGGCTGTCTGCCTTTGCTTGTTCAGCTTCCTATTCTTTATGCTTTATACTATATTTTCCAGCAGGCATATGTATATGTAGACGTTGTAGGACAGAACTATGACTCAATTACAAACATACTTATGAGCGTACCTGTTGATTTAAGACTTTCGGCTTTATCAGACATAATAATGAACCATAAACTTACAATAGATGTGGCTCAGGCTGCCGATATTAAAACACTTGTAAGCCAGCTTACAATGACAGACTGGAACTCAGTTCTTTCTGTCATAGGTTCAACCTACGAAAATCAGCTTTTACCGCTTCTTGAAACAAAGACGGAAATGGAATATTTCCTTGGTGTAAGCCTTGTAACCAAACCAGGCTTGACGTTCCCGGGTGTAATAATACCGATTATTGCAGGTGCAACAACATTTTTACAGACATATGCTCTTAACAAAAATTCACAGGCTCAGACAGGTGCTTCGGCAAACGACCCTACAATGCAGTCTATGAAGATGATGAATTATTTTATGCCTATTATGATGGGTGTTATGACAATCAGTCTTCCTGCCGGTCTTGGTGTTTACTGGGCAGTAAGCAACCTTTTCCAGGCATTACAGACGATTATAATAAATAAGGCACTCAGAAAAAAGGATGCAAAACTTGAGGAGGAAAGAAAGTAAATGAAAGAGATACAGGTTTCCGCCAAAACAGAAGAAAGAGCTATTGAGGAGGCAGTACGCCAGCTTGGTGTTGATTCTGCCGATGACCTTGAAATAGAAGTTATAGAAAAAGCCGCAAAGGGTTTTTTGGGCTTTGGCTCTAAAGATGCCGTTATTAAGGCTGTTGTTAAGTTTAACCCTGAAAAGACAGCAAAAGAATTTTTGAGAGAAATGTTTGTTGCTATGGGGATTATAGTAAACATAGAGACAGAGCTTAAAGAAAAACAGCTTTTAATTAACCTTTCCGGCAGTGATATGGGAATATTGATAGGTAAAAGAGGCCAGACTCTCGATTCTATACAGTACCTTGTAAATCTTGTTGTAAACAAGGGCAATGCACCTTATCTTTCAATTACACTTGATACGGAAAATTACCGTCAGAGAAGAAAAGAAACACTTGAATCCCTTGCATATAACCTTGCCAAAAAGGTAAAGCAGACAGGTAAAAAAGTTGTTCTTGAGCCTATGAATCCGTATGAGAGAAGAATTATACATTCAAGTCTCCAGAACAACAAGTACGTTACTACATATTCCGAGGGCGAAGAACCATACAGAAATGTTGTAATAGCACTTAAATAATTTGTTTGGCACTATTTAGCCTGATTTTCAAACACAGTCATTGGAAATCAGGCTTTTTTTAGACCTTACGGATTAAAACCTTGGGGTTTCACCCCAAACCCTGAGCAACTTTTGAAAAAGTTGCATCAAAACTTTTATCAAAACGCAATTACATTGCGTTTTTCGGAAAAATAATTGCGATTAATTAATAATTTCAGGCTCACAGATACCATGATTGTAATCATGGTATCTGACAAAAGTTTAGGTCAAGCCTTTTCAAAGGCTTGCAGAGTTTGAGACGGAGTCTCAAGGTTTTTATCTTTACAGCTAAACGTAAGCGGTATTATAATTGAAAACGTAAATTTAAAGATATATTGAAAAATAAAAGAGGGAGTGTATGTATTGAAAACTGCCTATATTGATGACATAATAGCCGCACCGTCAACTCCGGCAGGAACAGGCGGAATAGGCATAATAAGAATAAGCGGCGAAGGCTCCGTTGCCCTTGCCGATAAGATATTTAAAAGTGCTTCGGGAAAGAAGCTTTCCGAAAAAAAGAGCCATACAATAACATATGGCAATATTGTTGACCAAAACGGCAAAAAAATAGACGAAGTCCTTGTAAGCATAATGAAGGCTCCAAATTCTTATACAAAAGAGGACGTAGTGGAAATTAACTGCCACGGCGGAACGGCAGCAGTTAAAAAAGTTATGGAAACAGTAACAAATGCAGGTGCAAGAACAGCCGAACCGGGAGAATTTACAAAAAGAGCATTCTTAAACGGACGTATTGACCTTACACAGGCAGAGGCGGTAATTGACGTTATAAATTCCAAAACTGAAAGGTCAATGAAAAATGCCGTAAACCAGCTTTCCGGCGGTCTTTCGGCAAAGGTAAAGGAAATACGAAGTGAGCTTGTAGATGCTGTTTCGACAATAGAGGCGGCTATTGATTATCCCGAACATGACATAGAGGAAGAAACATACGCTTCTTTAAATAAAACGGTAACAGATATACTTTCAAAGGTAAACCATCTTATAAAGACAGCCGATATGGGTAAAATGGTCCGTGACGGAGTAAATCTCGTAATACTTGGTAAGCCAAACGTAGGCAAAAGCTCTCTTTTAAACTTCCTTCTTGATGAGGAAAGAGCTATTGTAACCGATGTTCCCGGAACAACAAGAGATACCGTTGAGGAATATTTCAATATAGCCGGAATACCCGTAAGGATAACGGATACGGCAGGTGTAAGGGATACTGACGATATAGTCGAAAAAATAGGTGTTGAAAGATCAATGGAAAGAGCCGAAAATGCCGACCTTATACTTCTGCTTATTGATATGTCAAGACCACTTGAGGACGATGACAGAAGGCTTATAGAGTTTGTTCAGGGAAGAAAATATGTAGTGCTTGAAAACAAAACAGACCTTGAAATAGCTGTGGATAAAGACGAAACGGAAAAACTTCTCGGAAAAGAAAATATTATTTCTCTTTCCGTAAAAGAAAGAAAAGGTACAGACGAGCTTTTAAAGCATCTTGAAAATATGCTTACGGAAGGTACTATAGAGGCCGGTGACGGAGTTATGGTAAGCAACGTAAGACATAAAAATTCGTTGGAAAAGGCAAAAACAGCCCTTGAAAAGGCTCTTAACACAATCGAAATACGTATGCCGGAGGACTTTGTTTCTATGGATATTTCGGAAGCAATAGGATTTCTGGGTGAAATAACGGGAGAAAGCCTTCAGGAAGATATTATAAACAGAATATTTGAAAAATTCTGTCTCGGAAAATAAAAACAGGAGTGAAAATTTAATGTCTGAAAATACAGATAAAACATATTTGGCAGATGAATGTGATATAGTTGTTGTAGGTGCGGGCCATGCAGGCTGTGAAGCTGCTCTCGCCGGAGCAAGACTTGGTTTTAAAACAGTGGTATTTGCCATTAACCTTGATTCCATAGCCATGATGCCATGTAATCCGTCTATAGGCGGAAGTTCCAAAGGACACCTTGTAAGGGAGCTTGACGCTCTTGGCGGTGAAATGGGAAAGAACATAGATAAGACATATTTGCAGATAAAAATGCTTAACACAAGCAAAGGCCCTGCCGTATATTCCCTAAGGGCACAGGCTGACAAAAACAGATACAAGGAAGAAATGAAAAGGGTTATGGAAAATACGCCTAACCTTAAAATAAAACAGGCAGAGGTAACAAAAATACTTGCAGAAAACGGACAGGTAACGGGAGTGCAGACTTCTTCGGGAGCAATATATAAGGCAAAAGCCGTTATACTTTCCACAGGAACTTATTTAAAGGCAAGATGTCTTTTCGGTGAGACAATAATACAGTCAGGCCCTAACGGACTTAAAGCCGCTTCGGAACTTAGTCAGAGTCTTATTGACCTTGGAATAAAGCTTTACAGGTTCAAAACAGGTACACCTGCAAGAATTGACAAAAAGACTGTCGATTTCAGCAAAATGACACCTCAGTACGGTGACGAAAAAATAGTTCCGTTTTCCTTTGAGGATAAAGCAGAGGACATAGCAAGAGAACAGGTTGAATGTTATCTTACTTATACAAACAACGAAACTCACGAAATTATAAGAAACAACCTTCACCGTTCACCTCTTTATGCCGGAGTTATAGAAGGTACAGGCCCAAGATACTGTCCGTCTATAGAGGATAAGGTAGTAAGATTTTCCGACAAGGAAAGACACCAGATATTTGTTGAGCCGGAAGGTGAAAACACAAACGAGCTTTATATACAGGGTATGAGTTCTTCTTTGCCAGAGGAGGTGCAGATTGCCCTTTACCGTACAGTACCGGGACTTGAAAACTGCGAATTTATGCGTACTGCATATGCCATAGAGTACGACTGCATAGACGCAACACAGCTTAAACTGAGCCTTGAATTTAAGAACATGAAAGGTCTTTTCGGAGCTGGTCAGTTTAACGGTACAAGCGGATACGAAGAAGCCGCCGCACAGGGACTTATAGCCGGAATAAATGCCGCAAGACTTCTTCAGCACAAGGAACCTGTTATTCTTCACCGTTCCGATGCTTACATTGGCGTACTTATAGACGATATTGTAACAAAGGGCAGCCGTGAGCCGTACAGAATGATGACTTCCCGTGCGGAATACAGACTTCTTTTAAGACAGGACAACGCAGACGAAAGACTTACGCCTATCGGTCATGAGGTCGGTCTTATATCAGACGAGAGATACGAAAGATTTCTTGAAAAACAGAGAGTTATAGCAGAGGAAAAAGAGCGTATACGTTCCGTAACAGTAGGCACAAAGCCGGAGATACAGGACTTTCTTGTAAGACATCACAGCACACCCCTTAAATCGGGAATAAGACTCAGTGAACTTTTAAAACGCCCTGAGCTTAATTATGACATTCTTGCCGAAATAGATGCCGACAGACCTGAAATAGACAGCGAGGCGGCACATGAGGCGGCTATACAGATAAAATACGAGGGATATATCAAACAGCAGTTGGGACAGGTTAAGGAATTTAAGAAACTTGAAAACAGACTTCTTCCTGAGGATATAGACTATTCACAGGTAAGGGGACTTAGAATAGAGGCGGCACAGAAACTTAACGATATACGTCCTCTTAACATAGGTCATGCTTTCAGAATAGCGGGAGTTTCGCCTGCGGATATTTCCGTGCTTATGATTTATCTTGAGCAGATGAAAAGAAGTGCAAAGGAGGAGTAAAAAATGGAACTTTTAAAAATAAGTGCCGAAAAAATGGGCATTGAGTTAAGCCAAAATCAGCTTGAAAAGTTTGATTTATATAAAAAACTCCTTCTTGAATGGAATGAAAAAATGAATCTTACGGCTATAACCGATGATGAGGGCATAGCCATAAAACATTTTGCCGACAGCATTTCCGTTCTGCCGTTAATGGAAAACAAAAACGCTTCTCTTAT
This sequence comes from uncultured Eubacteriales bacterium, assembly GCA_934256695.1. Classification (GTDB taxonomy): domain Bacteria; phylum Bacillota; class Clostridia; order Lachnospirales; family Anaerotignaceae; genus Neoanaerotignum_A. The sequence goes on along the minus strand of CAKQPE010000001.1, from coordinate 7,229 downwards.
TGATGTGGGAACGGGAGCCGGATTTCCGGGAATACCCCTTAAAATAGCCAATGACGGATTTAAGGTTACGCTTTTGGACTCGTTAAACAAAAGAATAACTTTTCTTGAGGAAGTAAAAAAAGAGCTTGGAATAACAAATCTTGAATGTATCCATTCCAGAGCCGAGGACGGCGGAAGGAATGCGGATTTAAGAGAAAAATTTGATTACTGTGTAAGCAGAGCGGTGGCAAGGCTCAGTGTGCTTTCAGAGTACTGTATGCCGTTTGTTGCCGTAGGCGGATATTTTATATCTTTGAAAGGCCCCGATGCGGTAGAGGAGCTTACAGAGGCTCAGAAGGCTATATCCGTTTTAGGCGGAAAGGTAGAAAAGGTAGTTGAAATTACAATACCTGAAAGTGATTTAAAGCACTGTGCCGTAGTGATTAAAAAGATAAAAAGCACACCGAAGGCGTACCCGAGAAAAGCCGGAACGGCAGCGAAAAAGCCATTATAAAAACTTTGGGGTTTCACCCCAAACCCTGACAATTTTTTGAAAAAAATTGAATAAAACTTTTAATAAAATCCCCGATATTGATATTTATATCAATATCGGGGATTTTTAAATCACAACTAAACCATCAAAAAATTTAACATAAAACGCAATGTAATTGCGTTTTAATAAAGTTTAGGTCAAGCCTTTTCAAAGGCTTGCAGGGTGGTGGGACAGAGTCCCACGGTCTTTAAGGGTTTGGGGTGAAACCCCAAGGTCTTATACATCGCCGAGGTCTTTTAAGCCACGGAGAATGTGAAACCTCATTGCCATTTCGGCACCGTCCGGATCACGAAGCTGTATAAATTTAGCTATGGACGGGTGGTAAAGTTCTACGTTTTCAAGACCTTTTTTGCTTGTGCCTATCTGTGTTGATGTCTGTATGGCATCACTTACGGCATTTTCCAGTGACGGCAGAGTAAGTTTTATTACGTCATTTTTTGTTGCAATGGCAATAAGTGCATGGAAATGCTGATCTTCTTTAAGTATAGGCTGATTGTTTTTAATAAGTTCTGTTGTATGCTCTGCGGCGGCACATATTTCTTCTATTTCTTTGTCTGTTGCGTTAAGTGCCGCAAGGCGGGCGTTCTGCGGCTCAAGTATAAGCCTGAACTCAAACCAGTGCTTGACCAGCTTTTTTTTATCCTCCAAATATTTCATTGAAAAAATGTCAGTAGAGGTACTGCTGTTTTCCGATACAAAAGTACCGCTTCCACGCTTTATTGTAAGGGTTCCGTTGGCGGCAAGTATTTTTATGGCTTCTCTTAAAGAGGTTCGGCTGACACCGAGCATTGAGCTTAATTCATATTCGTTTGGCAGTTTATCACCTGAGGCATACTTTTTTTCAAGAAAAATCATATCCCTTATTCGGTCGGCAATCATATTTGAAACAGGTATAAATTCGTTTTTCATATATATTCTCCGTATGTTTTTTTATTTGATATTATTATAGTATTTTAAAAGTTGTATGACAAGTTTTATTTTAAATTAAATATATATTGACATATTTGGGACTTTAATTTAATATTATCAATAAGTTGTATGACAAATTTAGTTTTGGATATGAGGGAGATGTTTTTTAAATGAGAAGTGACGCAATAAAAAAAGGACCTAAAAAGCTTCCGCACAGAATACTGCTTAAAGCTCTCGGTCTTACAGATACGGAAATAGAAAAACCTTTGGTAGGCATTGTTTGTGCAAAGAACGATATTATACCGGGACATATGCACCTTGACCAGATAGCAGAGGCTGTTAAAGCAGGTGTAAGAATTGCCGGAGGAACACCTTTTGTTTTCCCTGCTATAGGCGTATGCGACGGCCTTGCAATGGGACACAACGGTATGCATTATTCGCTTATAAGCCGTGAACACATAGCAGACAGTGTTGAAATTATGGCTAATGCACACCCGTTTGATGCACTTGTTTTTATACCTAACTGCGACAAAATAGTTCCGGGCATGCTTATGGCAGCTATGAGACTTAATATTCCGAGCATATTTGTAAGCGGCGGCCCTATGATGCCGGGAAAACTTATGGACGGCTCAAAGACAACTTATTCAAGCGGATATGAGTTTATACCTAAACTTGAAAAAGGGCTTTGTACAGCCGAGGAGGCTATGGATGTTGAAAACAACACCTGTCCGGGCTGCGGAAGCTGTGCCGGTATGTTTACGGCAAACTCAATGAACTGTCTTACGGAAATAATCGGTATGGGCCTTCCGGGAAACGGAACAATTCCTGCTGTAAATTCAGGCAGAATACGTCTTGCAAAAGAAGCCGGAATGAAGGTAATGGAGCTTCTTGAAAAAGATATTAAGCCAAGAGACATAGTTACGGACAAGGCTCTTAAAAATGCACTTCATATGGATATGGCTCTGGGCTGTTCCACAAATACAGCACTTCATCTGCCTGCAATAGCACATGAAGCCGGACTTACTATGGATTTTAATGACATAAACAAAATAAGCAAAGAGACTCCTCAGCTTGTTAAGCTTGCACCTGCGGGAGCAGATTGTCTTGTTGACCTTGAGGAAGCAGGCGGTTTAAGTGCCGTTATAAAAGAGCTTGAGGAATACGGTCTTTTCGACACAAGCCTTATGACCTGCACAGGAAAGACAATAGCCGAAAATATCAAGGGCGCAAAGGTAAGAAACCCACAGGTTATAAGAAACAGAGAAACGGCATATTCAAAAGACGGAGGTCTTGCTGTTCTTTGGGGCAACATTGCTCCTGACGGTGCGGTTGTTAAAAAGGGTGCCGTTTTACCTGAAATGCTTGTTCACAAAGGCCCTGCAAGAGTATTTGACAGGGAAGAAGACTGTATTGATGCTATGACGGAAGGAAAGATTGTTCCGGGAGACGTTATAGTTATACGTTACGAAGGCCCTAAGGGCGGCCCGGGTATGAGAGAAATGCTTGCACCTACGGCAACACTTGCGGGACTCGGTCTTGACAGCACAGTTGCTCTTATTACAGACGGACGTTTCTCAGGCGGTTCGAGAGGTGCGGCTATAGGACATATTTCGCCGGAGGCTGCTTCCGGAGGTCCTATAGGTCTTATAGAGGAAGGCGACATAATAGCCATAGACATGAACAACAACACAATCAATGTGGAAGTTGACGACGAGACTCTTGCAAAGAGACGTGAGAAGTTTGTGCCTGTGATGAGAGAAGTATCAAACGGATACCTCAAGAGATACAGAAAGTTAGTTACAAGTGCCAATACAGGTGCTGTTTTTGAGGACTGATAGAATAAAACATTGAGATGCTGTCTCAAACTCTGCCACCCTTTGAAAAGGGTGGATCTAAACTTTTATCAAAATGAAATTGCATTGCATTTTTCGGAACAAAATTATAAGTTTGGTTATTAGAATTTGGCTTTTATCTATCTTTGTTGAATAAAATCTCATCTGCACTGCTTTTTGCCGGCTCTGAAAGGGGCAGTATCACGAATTGACAGATGAGGGGAAACAGTTGATAGTTATCAGTAATCAGTGGAAAATAAATTCTGATAACTAAAATACCCCTCATCCGTCACAGCTACGCTGTGACACCTTCTCCACGAGGGAGAAGGCCTTAAAACCCTTCCGTCAGGCTTACGCCTGCCACCTCACTTTTAGGGACGGCTTATTAACGGCAAGTTTATATTTATACCAAAAAATCCGCATGATAAAATCATGCGGATTTTTATTAAAAGTTTAGATCAAGCCTTTTCAAAGGCTTGCAGGGTGTGGGACAGAGTCCCACGGTTTTTAATCTTTAAGCTTCGTATGGCTCGAAAAATCTTCTCTCGTACTCTGCTCTTAACTCGTCACGGAAGTTAGGGTGAGCAATCTTAATAAGGGCTTTTGCTCTTTCTTTAAGTGTTTTTCCTTTAAGAAGGGCAATACCGTATTCTGTAATTATATAGTGAACATCGTTTCTTGATGTGGTAACTGCCGCACCCTGGTCAAGGAACGGTACGATACGGCTTACTTTTCCTCCGGCTGCAGTTGAAAGCATAGCAATAATGCTTCTGCCACCCTTACTCATTGCCGCACCACGAACGAAGTCAACCTGTCCGCCTACACCACTGAACTGTTTAAGACCGATACTTTCACTTACTACCTGTCCCATAAGGTCAACCTGAATACAGCTGTTTATGGAAACAACATTATCGTTTTTTGCTATTACGGTAGGATCGTTTACGTAATCAACAGGGTTCATTGAAATTTCAGGGTTATCGTCTATAAAGTCATAAAGACGCTTAGTACCCATAACGAATGTAATAACACTTCTTCCCGGCTCTACGGTTTTCATTTTATTGTTTATTACACCGGCAAGCATAAGGTCGATTATACCGTCAGATGCCATTTCGGTATGAAGTCCGAGATTCTTTTTATCCCAAAGGAAAGTAAGAACAGATTCCGGAATAGAACCGATACCAAGCTGGAGGCAGTCTCCGTCTTTAATAAGAGATGAGCAGTATTTACCGATTTTGTTTTCGAGAATACCTACGTTTGCAGGCTGCATCTCGAGTATAGGCTCGGAGTGTTCTACTATAAAGTCAATATCACGTACATGGATAAGGTTTCCGCCGAAGGTACGTGGCATATGCTCGTTAACCTGTGCGATTACTATTCTTGCACAGTCGGCAACAGGCTTTGTAAAGTCGCTTGATGTACCGAAAGAGCAGAAACCGTGTTTATCGGGACGGCTTACCATAACAAGAGCAACATCAACAGGCATTTCCGTTCTGAAAAGTTTAGGTACTTCATGGAAAAAGCCCGGTGTGAAGTTGGCGGAACCGTTATTTACGGCTTCTCTTGTGCAGGCACTTACGAAAAAGCCGTTGAAAATAAAGTGTCCTTTCATTTCCGGACGAGTATATTTTCCTTCGCCTAAAGAAACAAGATGGCAGATTTCAACATTTTCATACATCTCATAATTATCTACAAGTGTGTCAATAAGGTATGTAGGTTCTGCCGCAGCATGACCTGTGACAACTCTGTCGCCGCTTTTAATATAGCTGATTGCTTCCTTTGCAGTAACAAGCTTAGAAGCGTAAATATCTTTCCAATCAGGAATATTCATTAATTTGACCTCCTTAAAAAAATAAACGAATAAGAAACTTAATTATGTATACTTCGGATAAAAATACATGCTGTGATAATATATTACAAGGTTTTGTTTAATTATGCAATGAAAAATTTAGATTAAAACATATATATTTTTTAAAAAGAACCGATTGACAAATAAGTGACACAATAAAAGTATTGTTCAGTGGAGGCATAATGGTTTATAATTATTAATATATATGAATAATTATTACAAATATCGGCATAAAAAGCGTAAATAACGTATACTTATTATTAATAATGTTATATTAAAGTTTAAAGAGCAGAGGGTTTGTTAAGCAAAAGTTATGTAAATGCGTTGGGTTTTTGTTAAAAAGAAAATAGACGGTGAAAGAAGGTAATTTTATGAGAATTGCACTAATTCAAATGAAGGCTAATGATATAAAAGATTACGAAAAATGTGCAGAGCATATTTTGAAAATGATAAATTATGCCGCAGAAAAGAAGCCGGACATGGTGCTTTTGCCGGAATGTGCTTATCCCGGATATATTATAGATGATAAAGAGAGTCTGAAAAAAGCACTTGAAAAAGAAGAAAGTTTTTTAGAAAAATTAAAAAGTGCCGCAAAAGAGAAGAAAACATATATTTCATTGGGAATTGTTACAGAGGAAGAAGGAAAAACGGAAAATTCCGCTGTTGTAATAAACAAAGAAGGAAATATAGTACATAAGCACGTAAAAAGCAATATGTGGCACTGCGACAGCGATTTTTATGTATCGTCAGATAAATATGATGTATTTGAAACTGAGTTTGGAAAAATAGGTGTGATAATATGTGCCGATGGAAGAATGCCGGAAATTTCTGCAATCCTTGCCGAAAAGGGAGCAGAGCTGATAATAAATCTGGCAAATCTTACATCATCGGGATTTGACGAAAAAAATCTGCATAATCCACAGACGGATTATATACTTCCTGCAAGATGTTCGGAAAATAATGTATATATGGCTGTATGCTGCAAAACTGGAGTAGAGAAAAATATTTTGAATAATGCAGGAGGAAGCTGTATTATTTCTCCTAATGGAGAAATTTTGGCTTCTCTTGGTTCAGGAAAAGAGGACATATTGGTTTATGATATAGATTTATCCCATAAAAAAATAAATGCTGCTAAAAATGAAAATTATAAAATCATTTCTGAAAAAACAGAAAATTTGCCTGTTATTGATTTTATTAAAAATGGATTTAAATTAAAGCCCGAGTTTGTTTCAACTGTTTCTTTTAAAGCAAAAAATTTAGAGGAATATATTACAAAAGCACACAGATATATTTCGTTGGCAAGAATGAGCTATTCAAAGTTTATAGTTCTTCCGCAGACTGAATTTGAATGTGACGGAAAAATAATAACAGAAAAAATAGGAAAATTTCTTCAAAATAATGAAATCGCATTAGTTTCTTCCTATTATATGGAAAAAAATGAATACGCTGTTATGGTTTCCAAAGAAGGCATAGAAGGAATATGGACAAAAGGGAAATATATATGTGCCGAAACAAGTTTTGGAAAAGTCGGAGTGGTGTTTTCGGAGGAGGTAACTGTTCCGGAGCCAATAAGGGTATATATGCTGGAAGGCTGCTCTTTGGTTGTGGCATACGGAAGTGAAAGAGGAGATGTTAAAGATTTGATATTGAAAACACGTGCGGCAGAAAACAGAATTTATATAATAAATTCTGCAAATAAAAATATAATGTCAAGCGGAATGATTTCTCCGGATGGAAATTTTGTATTTTCTACAATGAAAAATAATGAGCAGATAAGCTCAGGTTATTTACACCCTTATTTAGCGTCCTTTAAAGAAGTCGTTCCGAAAACAGATGTTGTATTTGGAAGAAAGCCGGAAAGTTATGAAACAATTTTAAAATAAAAATATAAAAATAATTTGAAAAATTATTTTGAATTTATAAAAGAAAGCAATATCATGGCAAAAGATATTGCTTTCTTTTATCTATATATTGGTAAAATATGAGATATATTTACTATATATAGTGTGTACCAAAATAATTTTAAAAAAATCAAAAAAAGTTTGAAAAAAGTGTTGACATTTTTTGCAGAAAGAGTATAATACTATCTTGTTCGCCGGAAAAAACGACG